>JAFSUN010000012.1 GCA_017445225.1 Erysipelotrichaceae bacterium
CAAAGGGTATTATGTAGATACAGTAGGGAAAAACACGAAGGCAATCAAGGAATACATTGAGAATCAGCTGAAAGCTGATAGAGAAGCAGACCAGCTGGCTTTGTTTGATCCAAGAGACCCTTTCAAAGGGTAACTAGTAAAAAATATGCAGGCTGGCAGGCACCAATTTGCGCACTTGTGCGCTGCCTGTAGACAAGGGCTTTGCCCGAAACTGAAAAACCACCCGCTAGGCGGGTGGATCATTATTAATCCTTTACGGAAACTGGCAGTATACTGTCAGTTGTGATAGAATTACAATGAGATATTATGGAGGTAACGATATGGCGGGATTCTTCGAAAGATTATTCAACAGCAGTTCACGCGATATAGATAAATTAAAAAAGAAAATAGCGCCCATCGAAGCCCTGGCTGACGAGTATGCCGCCATGGATGACGATGAGCTTCAGGATAAGACGGAGGAGTTTAAGCAGAGACTGGCCAATGGCGAGACTCTGGATGACATCATGGTGGAGGCTTTCGCCACCGTAAGAGAGGCCGCCAAGCGCGTCATCGGGGAATATCCGTTCCCGGTGCAGCTGATGGGCGGCGTGGTCCTTCATCAGGGCGACATTGCCGAGATGAAGACCGGTGAAGGCAAGACCCTGACATCTATCCTGCCGGTCTATCTGAATGCCCTGGAAGGCAAGGGCGTCCATGTCATCACCGTCAACGAATACCTGGCGGAACGTGACTCCAAGTGGATGGGCCAGATCCACCGTTTCCTGGGCCTGACCGTTGGCCTTAACCGCCACGGCCTGAGCATCAATCAGAAGAGAGATGCCTACAAGTGCGACATCACCTATACCACCAACTCCGAGCTGGGTTTTGACTATCTGCGTGACAACATGGTCACCAACGTCAATGACCGCGTCTTAAGAGGCCTTAACATGGCCCTGGTCGACGAGGTCGACTCCATCCTCATCGATGAATCGCGGACCCCTCTGATCATTTCCGGCGGACAGAAGGATACGGCCAACTACTATCTGGCCGCTGACAAGTTCGTCAAGAGACTGAAGGAAGGCGAGGACTACGAGATCGATGTCCAGGCCAAGAGCGTCGCTCTGACTGAGGAAGGCGTGGCCAAGGCCGAAAAGAACTTCAAGGTAACCAACCTGTTTACTCCTGAGTATACCCAGCTGGTTCACCATATCAACCAGGCCCTGAAGGCCAACTATACCATGAGCAACGAAGTCGAGTATCTGGTAAAGGACGGCGTTGTCTACATCGTTGATCAGTTTACCGGCCGTATCATGGAAGGACGAGTCTTCTCCGACGGCCTCCATCAGGCCATTGAGGCCAAGGAAGGCGTCAGGATCAAGCAGGAGACCACGACGCTGGCCACCATCACCTATCAGAACTTCTTCCGTCTCTACAACAAGCTGTGCGGCATGACCGGTACGGCCAAGACCGAGGAAGAGGAATTCCTTTCCATCTACAACATGCGGGTATATGAGATCCCGACCAACCGTCCGGTCATCCGTCAGGACCTGCCGGACGCCATCTACGGCACCAAGAAGGCCAAGTACGAAGCCCTGACCCGGGAGGTCATCGAGCTTCATGCCAAGGGTCAGCCGGTACTGGTCGGTACCATCTCCGTTGACGTATCCGAATTCCTGTCCAAGATGTTCTCCCAGCGCAAGATCAGGCATGAAGTACTGAATGCCAAGAATCATAAGCGGGAAGCTGACATCATTGCCAAGGCCGGTCTGAAGGGTGCCGTTACCATCGCCACCAACATGGCCGGACGTGGAACCGACATCAAGCTGGGCCCCGGCGTTGCCGAATTGGGCGGTCTGGCGGTCCTGGGTTCCGAAAGACATGAATCCAGACGTATCGACAACCAGTTAAGAGGACGTTCGGGAAGACAGGGTGACCCCGGTTTCTCCCAGTTCTACGTCTCTCTGCAGGATGATCTGATGATCAGATTCGGCTCCGAGCGCGTTCAGACGATGTTTGAACAGCTGGGCGATGAGGCCATTGAATCCAAGATGGTTTCCAAGGCCATAGAGAGTGCCCAGAAGCGTGTTGAAGGCATGAACTTCGACATCCGTAAGACTCTGCTGGATTATGACGATGTCTTAAGACAGCAGCGTGAGACCATCTACAGCCAGCGTGATGCCATTCTGGAAAATGACGATGTCCATCCGGTCATCGAGGGCATGTTTGAAAGAGTAGCTGAGGAAATGGTCCTCAACCATACCGACCACAGCCAGCGCAATCCGGTCGTCGATGTGGAGAAGCTGAAGGACGCCCTGTGGAAGCTGGACGTTGATGAGGATGATGCTGAAGCTGCCCTGGCCAAGTGCCGCAACCATGAAGAGTACGCGGCTACCGTCAAGGATCTGATGTGGACGGCCTATGAGGAAAAGATCGAGCCGTTCATGAAGGACTTCGGCCGCATTGAAAAGACCATGGTTCTGAAGATCATCGACGCCAAGTGGATCGATCACATCGATACCATGAGCAAACTGCGTGAAGGCATCCACTTGAGATCCTATGCGCAGGACAACCCGTTAAAGGCCTATACATCTGAAGGCTATGAAATGTTCGAAAACATGATGAATGCCATCGCGACAGATGTTGTAAATTTCTGCATGAACTGTAAAATTGAAGTAAGAGAGAGAACTGCCTGATGGAACTTTATGAAATAAGACAGCAGTACGAGAGTATTGCGGAAAAACTGAGAAAGCTTGGTGATTCACTTTGACACCGCCGGCAAGCAGAAGCGGATCGATGAGATCAGTGAAATGATGCTGGCAGACGGTTTCTGGAGCGATCAGCGCAAGGCCCAGGGCCTGATCAACGAAGCCAACGGACTGAAGGACCTGCTGTCCTCCTACCACAGGCTGACGGCTGAACTGCAGGAAACCGGTGAAAACCTGGCAATGCTCAGGGAAAACTACGATGAAGAGATCCACCAATTGGTGGAAAGCGAATTTACCGACATCAAGGAGCGCTATGAGAAGTTTGAGATCATGGTGCTGCTGTCACATCCCTATGACCAGTACAACGCCATCCTGGAACTGCATCCGGGAGCCGGCGGTACCGAGAGCCAGGACTGGGCAGAAATGCTGTATCGGATGTACACGCGTTATGCCGCCATCAAGGGCTATAAGTGCACGGTACTGGACTGGCTGGATGGGGAAGAAGCGGGCATCAAGTCCGTGACCTTCAAGGTGGAAGGGCCCCTGGCCTACGGCTATCTGAAGGGTGAAAAGGGGATTCACCGCCTGGTCCGGATCTCGCCGTTTGACGCCTCCGGCCGGAGGCATACATCCTTTGTCTCGCTGGATGTCATGCCGGAGTTAAGCGACAACATTGAGGTGGAGATCCGGCCTGAGGACATAATCGTTGAGACCCACCGTTCTTCCGGTGCCGGCGGTCAGCACATCAACAAGACCGATTCGGCTGTCCGGATCATCCATAAGCCCACCGGTTTTGTGGCCAGCTGCCAGTCGGAAAGAAGCCAGCTGCAGAACAAGGAGCAGGCCATGAACATGCTGAAGGCCAAGCTCTACCAGAAATACATCGAAGAACAGGAAGCCAAGATCGCTGCCATCAAGGGAGAACAGAAATCCATTGAGTGGGGCAGCCAGATCAGAAGCTACGTGTTCTGCCCCTATACCCTGGTCAAGGATCACCGGACCAACTATGAGGAAGGCAACGTTGACAAGGTCATGAACGGAGAAATTGATAATTTCATCTATGCGTATCTGAAGAGTCAGATCAAGTAAAGGAGTGCGAGTTATGAAGGTAATTGGAAAGATTCTGGGCATAATAACGATCATATGCCTGCTGTGCGGAGAGATCATCGCCCACAGTTTCGTGATCATCAATCAGATCACCGTTCCGGAGATCGTCAAGAGTGCGATCATCAGTGATGACTCCATTTATGACGGTCTGATCAAGGAAATGGACAAGCAGTCAGCGGTGCTGATCAATGGCGTAAAGGACGCCGTCGGTGTGACCACTGAAGAAGCAACCGCCATCGTTTCCTCCAAGCCGGCCAAGGAACTGGCCGGGGAAATGGCCTACTATCTGTCAGGCTACATCAGAAGAGTTGATACGATGGAGGTTAACCAGGAGAAATACCACGAGATGGTAAACAATGCCCTGGTTCAGCTGCGCACGACCAATAATCTGACGGAAGAGCAGGCCGTAAACCTGGGCAGTTATCTGACCGAGAAGATCGGGGTAAAGTACCTGGAGGCCTTCAGCGATCTGAAGAAGCTCTACAGTGAAAACTCCCTGTTCTCCTTCCGCTTCATCAATCTGATCAACGTCGGTCACCTTGCGACCATTCTGGCCTGCATCGTCCTGGCGCTGTTAACGGCTCTGTTCATCTGGAGCTTCGGCCGCACCTTCATCTATGCCGGCATCATTACGCTGGTGTGCGGCATTCCGATGCTGATGATCGGCATTAACCTGATCGATTATAAGGAAAAGATCTTCCAGGGTGATGTCATCAGAAACATTGCCGGACTGCTGGAAACCATCGGCAAGTTCCCGATCATGGTTGACGCCGTGATCTCCCTGATCATCTCCATCTGGCTGATCATCAAGGGCATCCAGCTGATCCACAGAAGAAGACAGAAGAGAAGAGAAAAGGAAGCCACCATCAGAGCGGAACAGGAGGCTGCGGAAAGAAAGCGGGTCCAGGAGGAGAACCGCCGTCTGGAACAGCAGCGCCGCCTGGAGGAAGAGCAACGCATGGTTGAGGAAGCCCGGAAGGAAGGCCGTCTGGAAGACGATGCGCCGGTCTCCGATTCCCCGGTCATGGAAATGCTGAAGGACGCCTGCCTGGATGAAACCGAAGAGGGCAGCGAAGAAAACAAGGAATTATAAAAAACGTTAAGGTGCATGGGGAGATCTTATGCACCTTTAATTCAAAGTGAGGTATGGCAGATGAAAAGTATCCGCAGTGTATATAAAATCGGCAACGGTCCCTCCAGTTCCCATACGGTCGGTCCGTACATTGCCGCTTTGATCTTTAAGAAAAGATACCGCAACGCTGACCGCTATCAGGTCACTCTTTACGGTTCGCTGGCGCTGACCGGGGAAGGTCACGGTACCGAAAAGGCCATCAGAAATGTGCTCGAAGAGGCTGAGATCATCGCCGACCGCCGGAAGAAGGACCTGCCGCATCCCAATACAATGCTGTTTCGGGCCTGGAAGGACGGCCAGCTGATCGGTGAAAACCGGATCATGTCCATCGGAGGCGGTTCGATCAGAATTGAGAATGAGGCTTCCGATGATGAACTGGAAGTCTACCCGGAGAAGAACCTGACGGAAATGCTGGAGACCTGCCGGCGGGAGAATCTGACCCTGACGCAGTTCATCTACAGCCGGGAACCGGGTTTACGAGAATATCTTTACCAGGTCTGGTATGCGATGCAGGAAGGCATCAAGAGAGGCCTGCAGAAGGAAGGAGTCTTACCAGGCGGGCTTAACGTCTCCCGCAAGGCGCGGACGCTGTACAACCGGCGCTGCTACAACGAGAGTGCCGATGTGACGATGAACCGGCTGATCGCTTCCTATGCCTATGCCTTAAGTGAGGAAAATGCCAGTGAGAGCATCGTCGTCACCGCTCCGACCTGCGGATCCTGCGGTGTCATTCCCTCGATCCTCTATTACATGCAGAACGACCGGGGCTTCCCGGAAAATGAGATCGTCGATGCCCTGGCGGTGGCCGGTCTGATCGGCAACGTCATCCGGACCAATGCCTCGATATCCGGGGCGGAATGCGGCTGTCAGGCGGAGATCGGTTCGGCCTGTTCCATGGCCGCTGCCGGCTTAGCCTCCCTGTACAAGCTGAGCCTGGATGAGATCGAATATGCGGCCGAAGTAGCCATGGAGCACAATCTGGGGCTGACCTGCGACCCGGTAAACGGCCTGGTCCAGATCCCCTGCATTGAGAGAAATGCCGTAGCCGCCATGCGTGCCATCAGTTCCGTCAACCTGTCAAGGTTCCTGTATCAGACCAGGAAGATCTCCTTTGACGAAGTCGTCGCGACCATGTATCAGACCGGCAAGGACATGAATGCCAAGTACCGGGAGACCAGCCACGGCGGGCTGGCTGCGATGTACCGTCAGAAGGAACAGAATGTTCAGGAGTGAGCGGATTTCTTGAAAAAGAAGGCCTATAAGCATATATTGATGCTGAGAATTGAGGAATGAAATATGATTTACCTGTTAAATGATTACAGCGTCCTGGCCGCGGAAGAAGTACTGGCCAGAATAAGAGAAAACGCCGGCAATAACTATGGCGGCTATGGGTTGGATGAGATCTGTGATTCAGCAAAGGAAAAACTGCATTCATATCTGAAAGACGATGGCCGCTGCGACATTCACTTTCTGGTTGGCGGTACGCAAGCCAATCAGATCATGATTGCCGGCATGCTAAGGCCCTACGAAGGCGTGATCGCTGTTGAGACCGGTCACATCAATGTTCATGAGTGCGGTGCCATTGAGGCCACCGGCCACAAGGTGGAAACCATCAAGCCGGTCAACGGCAAGCTGACTGCTGCTGATCTGGAAGCTTTTGTGAAGGCCCGTGATGACGAACACATGGTCCAACTGGGAGCGGTCTACATCTCCCAGGCTACCGAACTGGGCACGGTCTATACCAGGAAGGAACTGGCTGCCATCAGTAAGGTCTGCCGTGATAACGGCCTGTATCTCTATGTCGACGGCGCCAGACTGGGCGTGGCCCTGGTCAGTGATTCCTGCGAAGGGCTGAAGATGAGCGACCTCGTTGAACTGTGCGACTGCTTCTACATCGGCGCTACCAAGAACGGCGGCATGCTGGGTGAAGCCATGGTCATCGTCAATGACGATCTGAAACCGCATTTCCGTTCCCTGATGAAGCATCAGGGCGGCTTATTGGCGAAGGGCTGGCTGATCGGCTTACAGTACGACGTGCTGTTTACCGACGACCTATATTTCCGGCTGGCTGAAAAGGCCGTCAGATATGCGGAGAAACTGAAGAAGGGCCTGCAGGATCTGAACATCGAATTCCTGATCGATTCACCGACCAACCAGCAGTTCCCGATTTTTGATAACGGACTCATCGAACATCTGGAAGCTGATTACGCTTTCTACATCTGGGAAAAAGGCGAGAAAAAGAGCGCCGTCCGCATGGTAACCTCCTTTGCCAGCCGCGAAGAGGACATTGACGCCCTGTTAAGAGACATTGATAATTATCAGAAAACCAGATAAACTGAAGTATGACTGAAGAGAGGAAGCCGGAGTGGACAGACTGAAGGATTTCATCCTGGAAGCATTCATCGTTATCCTGGGAGTAGGATTGTATTTCCTGCTGCCGAAGGTATTTATGCTGATTGCCCGCTATAGCCTGGGTGTGGAGGGAATCGTCTTCCAGCTGGCCATTGCCCTGGTTCTGACCGGCCTGTATTATCTGATGGGATATCGAAAAAAGGCTCTGGTTAAGGTCTTCCTGCTGATCGTCTTCATCTGTGCCATGATTTGGCTGTACTTCAATTACCGCCAGCTCGATGAGATAATCGCGACGCAATACGGCCAGGGGGTAGCGACCGGGGTGTTTGCGGCCATCATTCTTCTGGTCTGGCTGTTCGGAAAGATCCTGATCTGAGATAAATTGAAACATTGTAAAAAAAGGATTGCCTGTCAAGCAGCTCTTCATAAGAAAGTTGCTTGAGGCGGCAATCACCAGCTCAAAAGAATATAGGATCGGCGTGACCATTGCGGTCACGCCGATTTTGTCTCTCGGATTGTGTGGGGCAAAATCCGATGCTCGTTATAACTGTGGACAATAGAAGGTCTTTTCGGCAAACGGGAATTTCGTCATACTGACTTAATCAAACCATTTTCCCAAAAGGCTTCAAAAGTGTTTGCCACTCCGCTATGTTCGGTGATTTTTCCATCTACTATTTTATCTATATTTACACCTTTGATTTCTATGGTCTTATTGGTTGGCGTTATTC
>JAFSUN010000013.1 GCA_017445225.1 Erysipelotrichaceae bacterium
CCAGCAATACTCCGGAACTGACGAACATCCGGTCCATCAGGCCGCTGCACTTGAAGACGGTGATAGGCCCTTCTTCGATCTTTCCCCGGAAGGCAACCGGCAGACCGCTTTCAAAATGGGTCATGATCTCAAAGGAAGCAGGCATGCTGATGGGCAGCGTGCAGTGGGCAAAGACCATCGTCTCGTTATCGGTATCGATGCTGCTGGGGTTGGCCATGAAGACCGGTTTGCCGGAAAGTTCACCCAGAACACACATGGATACCAGGGCCGGAACGTCGCCTTCACAGCTGGCGTAAATGCCCTCGGCATTGAGAACGGCCAGAGCCAGACAGCCGGTTACCTTATATTGCAGCAGGTCAAAGCATCTGACGGTCAGACCGTTGAGATGATACTTTACGGCGATCCTCTTCAGAGCACCATACAGTTGGCAGCATCTCTCAGTCTCTTCGATATATACTCCCTTGGCCTTGATCAGCCGGGTGTACTGATTGTCCTCATACTCCCCTTTCCTGAATTCGGTCAGCAGTTCTTCCATCGAGATGTCGATGATTTTAATGCCGTTGCGTCTTTCGCTTTCTTCCGCATCCACATCGCTGGAGATCAGCCAGTCGCTGGGCTTGCCGACGCGGCCCAGAACGAAATGGGAGAGTCTCTTTCTGACCCCGTAAACCTTTTCCAGAGAGGCCAGTTTTTCGGCCATGCTCTTTACAGAGCCGTGAATAATCTGGCCCTGTCTGCCGATGTTCCTCAGATATGAGAGAATTTCCATGCTGGCAGCCAGGGAATTGTTCTTGGCCGTGGCCAGCAGGAAGACCTTCCCTTCCAGCTGTCCGCAGATTTCCTTGAAGCGGTTTTCCACACCGCCGCCGCCGATGAAAACGACAGGAAGATCATGACTGGCTAGATCCAGCAGACGGCAGAATTCAATGTCCAGCTTGCCGCACCTGCCAAGTTCTTCAATCAGATCCCGGTTATAGCGGTTGATTACTTCACTGTCTTCATTAGTTGATTCGATGTAATATACTCCGATGCTCATGTGATCATCCTTTCTTCCTGTGTCTGGAAATTTCCTTTTCCCCCATCACTCTGACGAAGTAACGGTAAACATTGCGGTTGAGGCCCTTCTCAATCCTGATCTTTTCATCGTCGAGGATCAACAGGATGTAGGGATTGCCGCCGGCAATGCGGGTCTCCCAATTGATGGTCTCACTGTGATAGATCAGCTGACAGACTTCCTGATCATTCTCATCATAGATGGCAACAAAGGATTCATAGCCCTCAAAGAGCTTTCTGCCCTTGCGGCAGGTATGAAACAGGGCCAGCACACCGACCGGAATGGCGGGTATGTAGGTCTTAGACAGCATCAGCAGGATGAAAACACTCCAACTGATCACGATGACCTCTTTGGATCGCGTGGTGACGGAGCATAGTTTCTTTTCTCTGGGAATGTTCTGTACTTTTACGGTATGTGATCTAACTTCTTCTGCCATAAACTGACCTACATCTACTATTGTAGTTTGTCCCGATAATCAATTCAACTTCTGGAGCTCTTTCACAAAATTTCCCAAATTTATTTCAAGAGAAAGGGCCGTTTCAGCGGCCCTGTTTTATCTTACTTCTGATCGGCAGCGAAGACGATGCCGGCACTCTTGCGGGCAGAGCACATCACCTTCAGAACCTTGCGGCTCTGCGCCAGCCTCATTTCAAAGCCGGCTTCATCACGGTTATCGATGATTCTCTTCATTTCCCAGACCGTATAGTCCTGCCCACGGTAATCCTGCTCATAGGAGATCACTTCACTGCTGTCCTTCTTGACCAGAGTGATCTTATCAAGGAACTGGGCCGGACCGTCAACGAACAGCGTGCCGTTTTCGCCCTGAACGGTTACTTCATTGCGGCCATTGGAGTTCTTGGAAACGAGAATGGAAGTGATGGTTTCCGGATACTTCATGATCAGGTTACCGGTCAGATCAACGCCTTCGGGATTCTTGTCAGCCACATAGATCAGGTTTTCCGGCATGCCCAGCAGTGCTGTTGTCAGGTTGACGGCATAAACGCCGAGATCGACCAGAGCACCGCCGCTGCCTTCAGCCTTGAAGACATCGGCAACTTCGCCTCTCTTATAGGCATCATACTTGCGGGAAACCTTGCACATGCTCATGGTAACGGCTCTTACCGGAGCGATCTCGTCCAGATGCATCTTGAGGACCTGGAAATTAGGCAGACAGGTTACCCGGTCCATCTCTATGATGAACACGTTATTGTTCTTGGCAGTTACTGCCAGGTCGTTGAATTCCTTCAGATTTGAACAGAAAGGCTTCTCGATAAGGACATTCTTACCGGCCTTCAGTGCTCTCTTGGCATAGGAAAAATGCAGATGGTTAGGCAGTGCGATGTAGACCGTATCTACGTCAGCCTCGCTCAGAAGAGCATCATAATTGTTATAGGCAGCGCCGATGTATTTCTTTTCGGCAAACTCGCTGGCTCTGGCCATGCGACGGTTATAGACGGCATTGACGTCAACTTCACATAAGCGGCAGGAATCAACGAATGATTCACTTATTATACTGGTACCGATTACTCCAACTTTCATATTATCCACTCCTTCTCATAATAATTCTATATTCTTTTCCATGCATTCCTTTTTCATCCATTCGGGCCAGATCGAGGCCTGAACTTCTCCGACATGGGCTTTATTCAATAATAACATACAAAGACGTGACTGGCCAATTCCTCCTCCCATCGTCAGAGGCAATTCGCCGTTGATCAGGGCCTGATGATAAGGCAATGACAGCCGGTTCAGGCAGTCAGCTTTTCTTAACTGTCTGAGCAGCGAATCGCTGTTGACCCTGATGCCCATGCTGCTGATCTCCACCGGGCACTCCAGCAGGTCATACCAGAACAGCAGATCGCCGTTTAGCTGCCAGTCATCGTAGTCAGGGGCCCGGCCATCATGCGGCAAGCCGTCCGCCAGTCGGTCTCCGATCTGCATGATGAACACGGTTTTGTGTTCCTTTACGATCCTGAATTCCCTTTCACGGGCCGGAATATCAGGATACATCTGCTGCAGCTGCGATGACGTTATGTAATAGACTGACGAATCCTGCGCAACCGGCTTGAGTTCCGGATAGTTTTCCAGCACGACATTCTGGGTCTCCATGAACGCTCTCATGATCCGATCGACGGTCCCTTCCAGGAATTCCAGGTTGCGGTCTTCTTCGAGGATGACCTTTTCCCAGTCCCACTGGTCGACATAGATGGAATGCAGGCAGTCCAGTTTTTCATCCCGTCTGATGGCGTTCATGTCAGTGTAGATGCCCTTGAAGCGGCGGATGCCATATTGCTTAAGGGCCATTCTCTTCCACTTGGCCAGGGAATGGACGATTTCCAGTTCACTGTCATCCAGGGCCGGGACTTCAAAGGATATCGGTCTTTCAACGCCATTCAGGTTGTCGTTGAGTCCTGATGATTTTTCAACCATCAGCGGTGCCGAAACACGGGTAAGGCTGAGATTTCTGGCCAATGCCCTCTCGAAGGTATCCTTGACCAGCTTGATGGCTATCTGGGTATGCAGCAGATCAAGGCTGCTACGGTATTCTTCCGGGTACTGCATCCTAATCCTTCCAATAGGCCACTACCAGGTGATGGGAGGCCCTTTCTTCCGGCTTCAGCGGTGTCATGTAATCACCGTAGATCTGAGTCAGGTATAAGTCATAACCGGCTGGGGCGTGGACTGTAAAGCCCTCAAACGGCAGCTCCAGGGTCTTTTCATAAACGCTCCTGGGGAAGATGGCCTTTTCCAGATAAAGCGTACCGAAGCTGTAAACCATGGCGGCTTCATCATAGGGATACTTCCTCATGACGTCATAGACATCCTTCTTCAGCAGGGTCTCTTCACCCTTGAAGTAACGGTAATAGAAATACAGATAATGCTGACGCAGCCACATGATGACATTCTTTCTCTTCCGAATGTAGCCGAAGTCCCTGATGGCTCGGCGGTAATCATACAGCTTGGTGGCATACTTCAGTTCCCGTCCGGCCGGTAAGCCGGTCAGGATGAACAGGTCGATGTAGACGCCGTTTCCTTCGATCTGATGCTTGGTATAAAGCTTGTTGATCATCGTCGTTCTGGTATCCACCAGCCGGCCCTGAACCAGATAGTAATGGGGATCGCCCATCGTTAAAACCTTATAGCTGGTCTTGCCGGCTTCATAATCGGCGTTGACGATCTCCTTCAGTCTCATCAGATCTTCCAGAGGCAGTTCGCAGTCAATATCGTCATCCCAGGGGATGTATCCCTGGTGCCTGATAGTTCCTATCAGGGTGCCGTAAGCCACATAATAGCGGATTTCGTTTTCCACACAGACCTGGTGGAGGTATTTCAGCAGTTCAACACCAACCGCCTTCATCTCATCAATCGTCATTTCCCGCATCTTCTTCCGTATCCTCTCTCCAGAAGGCTCTTGAGACATGCTCTGCCTTCCGCTTATCTTCATCAGGCAGCTGCCGCCAGTCACCGTACATGTGCGTGAGATAGCCATCCCAGTCGGCGCAAACGCGCAGTTTGCCGTCTTCAAAATTCATCAGTTCGTAGCTGTCATAGACATGCCGGTCAAACAGCTGTCTTTTCTTATACAGGCCGCCATAGCTGAAGACCACCTCACCCCGATCAAAGGGATAGCGGTTCAGCATATTCTCAAGCTTCCTTCCCCAGGCTTCAATGCCCTTCTTCTTATAGTACAGCTGCAGCCCCTTCTCTACCGGGTAGATCAGGAAGTTCTTCCGCAGCCTGACGGCATCATTGGCATAGTTGACACCGATCATCTTCATGGCCTGCAGCTTGCGGAAGGCCTGCTGTTCTTCCTTACGGTCGAAGCCAACCAGCGGGAAGACATCGACATCCACGCCCAGTCCTTCGATCTGCACCTTGCGGGCTGAAGTCGAAACAACGGTCCGGGTGTCGATGATCTTGCCATAGCAGTAATAATAGCCCTTCTGGCCAAAGGACAGAAAGCGGTAATGGGATTCATCGCTGTTGATGATCTCCATCAGCTTCAGATAATCGGGCCAGGGAACTTCAATATCACCGTCATCATCCCAGGGAATGAAACCCTGATGTCTGACGGCCCCCAGAGCTGTGCCATAGCCGGCAAAATATCTGATGTTGTTCTTTTCGCATATTTCATGAACATATTTCAGTATGTCCAGTACGATCTTTTTCTGCGCAGCTACATCCAACTCTTTCATAACAACTCTCCCGAATATCAATTTATTATTATACAATAGCCGCTGAAATAATGCTTATTATTTTTGACAAAAAAAGGATTATGCAAGATAGAATCCTGTATAATCCTTTTCACTTACGGTAAATCCTCTGATTTCATCCCAGTCGATCACCAGCGTTACATTGCCGGCGATGTTGTCCTCCAGGATCTTGTACGCCAGGATCGTTTCGATGTTCTGCTGAATGAATCTCTTAAGCGGTCTGGCACCGTAGTCGAGATCGCTGCCTTCCTGAATGATCTGATTCTTGGCAGCAGCCGTCAGTTCGAGATCGATGTTCTGGCTGGCCAGACGTCCTCTCAGCTGATTGATGAACTTGTCAACGATCTTGTCCAGAACTTCTTCCGTCAGCGGATTGAAGATGATAATGTCGTCGATACGGTTGACGAATTCCGGCTTGAAGGAATCCTTGACAACGCTCATGTAAGCCTGTCTCTTGCGTTCCTTATCCTTCTCAAAGGCGAACTGGGAACCCAGATTGCTGGTCATGATGATGATCGTATTCTTGAAGTCGACGGTCACACCTTTGGAGTCGGTGATCCGGCCGTCATCCAGGATCTGCAGCAGAATGTTGAAGACATCCGGATGGGCCTTTTCGATCTCGTCAAGCAGGACAATGGAATAAGGCTTCCTTCTGACGGCTTCGGTCAGCTGACCGCCTTCGTCATAGCCTACATAGCCCGGCGGAGCACCGATCAGACGGGATACGGAGAACTTCTCCATGTATTCGGACATGTCGATCCTGACGATCTTGTTCTCATCATCAAACAGCTGTTCCGCCAGTGCCCTGGCAACTTCGGTCTTGCCGACACCGGTCGGGCCCAGGAACATGAAGGAGCCAACCGGACGGTTCTCATCCTGAATGTGAGCCTTGGAACGCAATACGGCATTGGCTACCAGTTCAATGGCTTCATCCTGACCGATGACTCTCTTTCTGAGAATATCCTTCAGACCCAGGATCTTCTGTCTCTGCGTGGCTAAGAGCTTGCTGACTTCGATGTGGGTCCATCTGGATACGACCTTGGCCACCAGTTCCTCATCGACGGTCTCCTGGATCAGGGCATCCTGTTTTTTCGCATTCTTGTTCTCCCGGATCTTCTTTTCCAGAGCCGGAATGGTCTGATACTGCAGACGGGCAGCCTCTTCGTAACGCGCCTCATTCTGAGCCTGTTCCAGTTCCAGCTTGGCCTTCTCAAGTTGCTCACGGGACTTCTTGCTTTCATCAAGAGCGGCTTTCTCATCCTGCCACTGGCTGTAGAGAACGGTCCGCTGATCCTTCAGCTTGAGTGCTTCTTCGCGGATGTCCGCCAGTCTTTCCCTGGTCTTTTCATCGTCTTCCTTCTCCAGAGCCTTTTCTTCGATTTCCAGCTGCATGATCTTACGATTCAATTCATCGATCTCATACGGCATCGAATCCATCTCTACCCTGATGGAAGCACAGGCTTCATCGATCAGGTCAATGGCCTTATCGGGCAGGAAACGGTCGGAAATGTAACGGTTGGATAAGACGGCAGCGGCGATGATGGCTTCATCGAGGATCTGCACGCCATGATGAGCTTCAACGCGGTCCTTAAGACCTCTTAAGATCGAAATGGTATCTTCAATGGACGGCTCGTCGATCTGAACCTTCTGGAATCTTCTCTCCAGGGCCTTGTCCTTTTCAAAGTACTTGCGGTATTCGGTATAGGTCGTAGCGCCGATGCATTTCAGCTCGCCTCTGGCCAGCATTGGCTTTAACAGGTTGGCGGCATCCATCGAGCCTTCCGACTTGCCGGCTCCGACCAGGTTATGGATCTCATCGATGAAAAGAATGATGTTGCCGTTGCTCTGTTCAACTTCCTTGAGGACGGCCTTCAGCCTTTCCTCAAACTCACCCCGGTACTTGGCACCGGCGATCAGGGCACCCATGTCCAGTTCGATGATCCTCTTGTCCTTCAGATTCAGCGGAACATCCTTCTTCATGATCCGCCAGGCCAGTCCTTCGACGACGGCGGTCTTGCCGACGCCCGGCTCACCGATCAAAACCGGATTGTTCTTGGTCTTTCTTGACAGGATCTCAATGACCCTTCTGATCTCTTCATCACGGCCGATGACCGGATCGATCTTGCCGTTGATGACATCCTGAACCATGTCATGGCCATATTTCTGCAGAGCTTCCAGATTATTTTCACTGGTAGCTTCCGTCATCTTCTGGCCGCCTCTCCTGTCCAGTTCCTGCCGGAGGCATTCTTCCATGTTGAGGTTGTACTTCTTGACGATCTCATTGGCGACATTTGACTTGTTGAAAATGAGATGAATGAAGATGGTCGCAACCGTCAGATACAGTTCATCGTGTTCCTTGGCCCATCTTAAGGCTTCTGAGAAGGATTCTGTTACCTTACGGTTGAATACCGGCTGAGGGGTGTAATCAACGGTAGGAATGTTCGGAAGCCGCTTACGGCAGATCTCCAGCCCTTCCTTCTTATCGATGTTGAGGCGTTTGAAGAGACCGTCAATGGTATCGGTACTGAATATCTGATAAAGCAGATGAACAGTAGTGATCTCGGTATGATGGGATGTAGTGGCCTGTTCAAGGGCCTTCATTACAATTGACTGTAAGCTTTCAGAAAATGAATTGATATCCATGTAATTGCCTCCTTTAGCAATCTTCTCCTTTGACTGCTAATCATTTTATTTAAGAAAAGTAACAGTAAATGTTACTTAAAAGAATTCTTGAATCGTTCAAATACCGATTTCTTCTGTTTATTTTCCAGATCCTTCAGTTTTTCATAACAGGCTTTTTCGTCTCTGCTGACTCCGGTCGGAATAACGATATTGACTTCTACATACTGGTCACCGGTTACGCCGGTTCTCAAGTCCTTGACGCCCTTGCCCTTCATGCGGAAACGCTGGTTGGGCTGCGTGCCGGCCGGAATCGTCAGTTCCACGTCACCGTAAACGGTCGGTACATCGACTTTCGTACCGATGGTAGCGTCCACGGCTGAGATTGGAACACTTATAAGGATGTCCCTGCCGTCGCGGACGAAATACTGATGGCTCTTGACGAGAACTTCGACGTAGAGGTCGCCATTGGGTCCGCCATCGCTGCCGACTTCTCCCTTTCCCGGGATCCTTAACTGCTGGCCGCTCTGAATGCCGGCCGGGATGTTGATTTCCACTTCAACCTTCTTGCGCAGATAACCCTTTCCCTTGCACTTTGAGCATTTATGGGAAATGGACTTGCCGGTTCCGTTACAGTCCGGACATACGGATTCCGACTGCATCATGCCGAAAACGGTACGCTGCTGGCTGACAACGCGTCCGGTGCCGTTACAGGTGCGGCAGACATGGATGTCATCCTTGCTGCGGGCACCGGAACCCAGACAGTCCGGACACTGTTCCTCAACATCGAGGTTGATGGTCTTGGTACAGCCTTTGATGGCTTCCATGAACTCGATGGAAACGTTGATCAGACGGTCAGAACCCCTGCGCGGGCCGCTCTGCTTGTACTGACGGGAATAACCCCCGCCGCCACCGCCGAAGAATTGATCGAAGATGTCCTGGAAACCGCCGAATGAACCTGATGAAAAGCCGGAGAAATCATTAAACTGATTGTCCATTCCCGCAAAGCCATACTGATCATAGGTGGCCTTTTTCTGGGGATCGGAAAGCACTTCATAAGCCTCCTGAACTTCCTTGAATTTCTCGGCAGCGTCAGGAGCCTTGTTTAAATCCGGGTGGTATTTCTTGGCCAGCGTCCGGTAAGCCTTCTTGATCTCGTCATCACTGGCTCCCTTGCTTAAGCCCAATACCTCATAGTAATCTCTCTTTTCACTTGGCATTAGCTATCTCCTTGCAAATCACGACCCAGCCGGAATGGCCGGGTCATGACTTATGCAGTTTAATTAATCTTCCTTCTTTTCGGTGAAGTCGGCATCCATGACGTTGTCATCATTGTTCTTGCCGCTGTTGGCATTGCCGTAATTGCCGGCATTCTGATAACCGCCATTATTGCCGCCCTGCGAATACATCTGCTGAGCCATTTTGTTGGCTGCTTCTTCCAGAGCATCCAGCTTGTACTTCAGACCGTCATAGTCATTATTGTCGAGAGAAGCCTGTAAGTCATCTCTCAGCTTCTGTACTTCAGCCTTCTGTTCCGGTGAAACCTTGTCGCCGTTATCCTTCAGGGTCTGGTCGATCTGGATGATGTATCCTTCCGCCTTGTTGCGCAGTTCGATCTGCTGCTTCTTGCGGTCGTCCTCTTCCTTGTGCAGTTCAGCCTCTCTTACCATTCTTTCGATCTCTTCATCGGACAGACCGGAGTTGTTGTGAATGGTGATTGACTGTTCCTTGCCGGTGCCCTTGTCCTTGGCCGAAACATGAACGATACCGTTAACGTCGATGTCGAAGGTTACTTCGATCTGCGGAACGCCTCTTCTGGCCGGTGCAATACCGTCAAGCTTGAAGGTTCCCAGTGACTTATTGTCAGCAGCCATCGGTCTTTCACCCTGCAGAACATTGATGTCAACAGCCGGCTGGTTATCAACGGCAGTTGAGAAGATCTGGCTCTTGCTGGTCGGGATGGTGGTATTTCTTTCGATGAGTCTGGTCATGACACCGCCCAGGGTCTCAATGCCCAGTGACAGCGGGGTTACGTCCAGCAGTAATACGTCATTGACATCACCGGTCAGAACACCGCCCTGGATGGCAGCACCCATGGCTACGACTTCATCCGGGTTAACGCTCTTGTTAGGTTCCTTGCCCAGTTCCTGCTTGACAGCTTCCTGGACACATGGGATACGGGTTGAACCGCCTACCAGCAATACCTGGTCAATGTCTCTCTTGGTCAGTCCGGCATCTCTTAAGGCCTGTCTGACCGGTCCGATGGTCTGCTCAACGATTCCCTTGATCATGTCTTCGAATTTGGCTCTGGTCAGGGACATTTCGATGTGCAGAGGGCCTTCGCTGTTCGCGGAAATGAACGGGATGGAGATCTGGACTTCCTTCATGCTGGAGAGGTCCTTCTTGGCCTTTTCGGCGGATTCCTTGATTCTCTGCAGGGCCATTCTGTCGTTCTTAAGATTGATTCCATACTTCTTCTTGAAATCATCGCAGATGTAGTCAACGATGATGTTATCGATGTCATCACCGCCTAAGTGGTTGTTACCGGCAGTGGCCAGTACTTCGAAGGTACCGTCAGCCAGCTGCAGGATGGATACGTCGAAGGTACCGCCGCCCAGGTCATAGACCAGGACTTTCTGCTCAATGTGGGTCTTGTCAATACCGAAAGCCAGGGCTGCTGCGGTAGGCTCATTGATGATTCTTTCAACTTCCAGTCCGGCAATACGACCGGCATCCTTGGTTGCCTGTCTCTGAG
>JAFSUN010000014.1 GCA_017445225.1 Erysipelotrichaceae bacterium
CATCGTTGAAGTATGCCGGAACGGTGATGACGGCCTTGGTGACCGGTTCGCCGAGATAGCCTTCAGCATAGGTCTTCATGTACTGCAGGATCATGGCAGAGATTTCCTGCGGTGTATAGTACTTTCCTTCCAGTTCAACTCTTTCCGTTGATCCCATCTTACGCTTGATGGAAATGACGGAGTTCTTATTGGTTACTACCTGTCTCTTGGCAGCGTCACCGACGATCTTATCGCCGTTCTTGAAAGCGACGACTGACGGGGTGGTTCTGTTTCCCTCAGGGTTTGTAATGACTACAGGGTCACCGTTTTCCAGTACGGCAACGCATGAATTTGTTGTTCCTAAATCGATACCGATAATCTTACTCATAGTGATTTACCTCCTTATTCACTGACCTTTACCAGGGCAGCTCTCAATAAACGATCTTTCAGCATGTATCCCTTCTGCAGAACTTCGATGACCATTCCGGCTTCAACGCCTTCAACCTTTTCGGTCATGATGGCGTGGCAGTATCTGGCATCGAATGGTTTGCCCTCACATTCCACCGGGGATACACCTTCATGGCTAAGGGCATTTATGATCTGATCGTAGGTCAGCTTGACGCCCTTGACAAACGGATCAGACAGATCCTTGCCGTCCAGCGCTCTTTCCAGAGCATCAATGGACGGAAGAATGCTTTGTGCAAAACTCTGTATGCGGTATTTACTGGCGGTTTCCGCTTCATTCTGATATCTCTTCTTGAGGTTTTCAGCATCCGCATAGGCCCGGTAATAGGAATTCTTACTGGCTTCCAGCTCCTTTTTCATTTCTTCGATCTGAGCCTTCAGCTTATCAGTCTCATTCTCTACGGTTTCTTCCGGGGTTTCCGTGGATTCACTTTCCGTGATTTCAACTTCTTTTTCTTCCATTGGCAGCCTCCTATTTCAGTTTTTTATTAAATTGTTCCTCAATGAAGGCAGTAGTAAAGTCCAGCATTGTAACAATTCGGTTATAATCCATGCGGCTCGGCCCGACGACCATCAGCTGTCCCTCTTCCTCTCCCATGCGGAAGGTACTTGAGACGACTGCCACGTCATCCAGCCAGACCAGTTCATTGGATCCCTTGCTGCCGGTTAAGCGCAGCCGGTTTTCGTTATTACCGAGGGAGCGCCAGAGTTTGGAGTCTTCCAGCATTCTCAGCAGCCCCTTCATCTTCTCAATGTCAGCGAATTCCGGCTGATACAGCATGTTGCTGGCGCCTGAGAAATACATGTTGTCGCTGGCAAACTTGATGAAGGCCTGCATGAAGGCATTGAACAGTGCTTCATGGCGTCTGACGGAATGGGCCAGGATCGGCTTGATCTCATTCAGCTTTTCCACGACTTCGTTGATTGGCGTACCAACCAGACGGTCGTTGAGGATCTCCGTACAGTTGCTGATGTCTTCCATAGTAATGTCATCTTCATAACGGAAGGTCTTGTTTTCAGTATGACCCTGGTCGGTAATGAAGACGGCCACACAGCTGTTGGAGTCCAGTGGGAACAGTTTTATATGAGCCAGACGCTGCTTATTGGCATCCGGACCCAGGACAACAGAGGTCAGATTGGTCATGTTGCTCAGAATGTCACAGCTTCTCTGAATTACATCATCCATCGGAACATTGTTATGAGCGAACACACTCTGGATCTCATATTTCTCCTGACTGTTGGTTTCCTGACTCATCAGGTTCTCTACATAATAACGATATCCTTTGGTACTGGGAATCCTGCCGCTCGAGGTATGGGTCTTTTCCAGAAGTCCGACGGTTTCCAGATAATTCATTTCGTTTCTGATAGTAGCTGATGAATAAGGCATGTCGTACTTCTCTACAAGGGTCTTGGAACCAACCGGTTCAGCTGTCTTGATGAACTCTTCAACGATAGCCTTGAATATCTGTTTCCTTCTTTCTGTAAGCATCCTTTCACCTTCTTTTAGCACTCTTCCCGAGTATCCGCTAATAATATACCCCAAACATTTAGCACTGTCAACGATTAAGTGCTAAATTATTTTGGAAGAAAAAGAAACTCCGAAGAGTTTCCTTTCAATCCAGCATCCGACGCATGATCATCATCAGAATAACAGTGATCACCGGCACTCCCAACAGTGTCAATCCGTTAAATCCGATATCAGCGCCGGTCGGAATCGCCGCATTACGCTCATTAATGAATATCAACTTTTGATCATCAGTCAGTCTTCCTGAATGACGGTTGCCGTTAACCTCCATAGTCTTCTTCAGGCTTTCTACTCGAACGGATGGCCGATAATCTTCACAGTTCTCCTCAATTGAGAACTCACAGTCTTTCTTTAGCGACAGTTGTATACAGTCGCCATGTTTCATTCGAAAACTGTAACCCCTGTTGTTGGAGTCATAAGAAAGCGTAATAGGCTCTCCATTTTTATGACCGGTAATAACAGACTGCAGATCATCCTCATCATTTAGACGGATGATGAACTGGAAATCGTGCATACGGTCAGCGATGTTACCGGCAACCTGTTTTTCAATTACCAGGTTCCTGTCACATCTTTCATTGACAAATGTTACGAATACATTCTGATCTTCTCTGACCGTCTGCCACTGAGTCGTCAGTTCACTGTTCTGCCTTCCCGACGCTTCCTGCAGCAGACGACCGTTATCATCGGTTATCTGATAACTTCCCCGATAAGCTGATGCTTCCTCCATCAGGCGGTAGAGTGTCCCGACCGGCAGATCGCTGATCGTCAGTTGCTCCCCATCTTCCAGTGAAAATCTGAAGACCGCCCTTCCTTCATCATCGGCATTGATCAGACCAAAGTCAGTTACATATCCGACCGAAGGTTCCAGATTACGGAATTCAGCAGTAAACCGGAAATTATCTCCTTCCACTGGATCGATGACCTGCTTTCTGACAGAGATCTTTTGCCTTCTGATAACTTCATTAGTAAAGATGACTCTGACGGCCTCGTTGGGGTCAGCAGTTTCTGATCTGGTCATCAGCGACTGATATTCACCGTCATTATGTCCGCAGGAACCGGTAATTCTGCCCACACCGTTATCATCAATTATCTGATAAGAAGCGTTCCAGTTACCAGCCGGTTCATAGAAGAAATACGTACAGCCAACCGGCAGATCATGAAACACGACCTTCCTTCCGTCATTCATGTTAAGATCCATCCAGGCGTTTCCTTCCTCATCACTGCGCAGAGACGGAAGTTCACTGTCATCTGCTGATACCTGATAAGCCTTCCCGGCTGTCAGGCCTGAGAAACCGGCCGACAGTACATAAGTACCTGAAGAATCAAAGCGTCCGGAAACCTTCTTTTCCAGCGTTACATCGACACCGGGGATATCTGCCTTCCGGTTGTTTTCAACTACAGCCTCAATAACCGTATCAGCACTGATGATGCCCTGGCAGTTAAGGTATTGGGCTTCATACCGATCATGATCCGTTTCCTTTATTTCATAGGCCGTACCGAGCGGAAGATTATGCAACCAGACCGGTTCTTCAGGTGTGATGTAGACACTGGCAACCCCGTTTTCAAATATGACTCCGGAGAATATCTGGGCCCCATGGATGCCGCTGCCGCTCAGACTGACCGTCAGCAGAAAGCGTTCATTGTCTTCACACTGCTTGACGATCTTAAGGCTTCCGGTGTTCTGTTCACTGACATTGACGATTTCAAACGTCTTGTCCTCTGAAGGGTCAAACATTGCGGATCCCTCTCCCATGATCTCACACTCATATCCATCGATCGTTTCTTCATTGATCCAGTATGGGCACTGATCATCTTCGACGGCAAAATGATAGATCCACTGATCATTCTCCTTTATCCAGCCTTCATCATCGGAAACATATTCAACGGCATCTGTTCTGACACTGAGCAAGCCAATATCACTGCTATTTAATGTTTCTTTACGAGCCATCATTTTATCGCCGGAAAAACTGCTGACAGTTCTCTGGCGTTCCCTGTAGGTAAGGTAACCGCCGCTACCGTAATGAGCGTTGGTTACATCAACAACTGAAGAATCAAAATTCGGAAGATTAAGACAGCCCCTGAACATGTCTGCACTGGAAGTGACATTGGACGTACTCCAGCCATCGGAAACATAGATAGTTTCCAGCGCCGGATCTGCCTGAAACATTCTGCTCATATTATTGACATTTCCCGTGTCAAACGATGACAGATCCAGTGACTTCATTTTTTTATTGCCGGTAAACATGTAACTCATTACCGTAACATTTGAAGTATCAAATGATGATAGATCAAGCTGCTGCAGGTTTTCACAGTAGTAAAACATCTGATTCATGTTGGTTACAGCTGAAGTGTTGAAATTGCGAAGATCCAGAGCCGTCAGCCCCTTACAGCTAACGAACATGAACCCCATGCTCTTTACCTTATCGGTGACAAAATGACTGACATCGATATCCGTCAACAGCTCACAGCCGTAAAACATTCCATACAGACTTGTAGCACTGGAAGTATCTACGGTACTGATGTTAAGCTCCGTCAGTTTACGGCAGTTGAACAGCAGCGCTCTCAGATCTTCGGCGTGTGAAGTATCAAGATGGGAGAAGTCGGCTTTTTCCAACTGATAGCAGCCATACAGAAACTTGTAATAACTGGTGACGTTGCTGCTGAGGAAGCCGTTTAGATCAACGCTTCTCATCACTCCGAATCCTTCAAACATGGAAGAACAGTCATCCGGCAGCCAGACACGCGGACAATCGGATGCCCAATAAGCGCACTTCTCTCCCTGTTCATTTTCTTCGATCCAGAAACGGACTTCAGACTCGCTGCTGCCGTCATCAATTCTCACACTTCCCGGCTTCTCCACAATCTGCGGCCAGGAAAGATCCGTACGGTGTTCAAAGCTGACAACAGAGCTTTTATTGTCGGCTGTCAGTACATTAGTGTTCCACTTGGCTTTGTCGATCCTGACGCTCTTCAACTGAGCTGTGATCTCACCAGCTGCTGAAACAATGTTTCCGGTTTCATCGGTAACAATGCTTACCAGGGTTCTTTCGTTGGCTGTGGCTGAGAATGAATAACCGGTAACTTCTTCTCTGATATTCAGATAATAATTCTGAGTATTTCTTATCAGACTGCTGAAATGGTAGTTCCATTCATTACCGCTCTTTAACCAGCGGCCGGCAGCCGACTCCTCAATTACCGTCCCGTCCTCAGCGGTCAGTATTGCCGTAACATTTTCCGGTCTTGAATCAGTGAATCCTTCATCATTCCAGACGATCTTTACATCACAGCCACTGTAGAAAGTCGGCCTGATGGTAGATAGATGTATCCTGGGAATCGGACGTTCGTCGTTGCTGCGGTTACCGTCCTGCCATTTCTTGATGATGGTTATGGTCTTATCTCTCAATGGTTCGTTTTCAAATGAAAGGGCTCCAACCTGACTGTCAAAGGTCAGTCCGTCACTGCTGACATTGCCCTTTTCATCTATTCTGACGATAAATGCTCTGGTATCAGTCAGGTAGTTAAAACGTCCGTTCTCACTGTAGTGACCGTTTTCATCCAGGGACTGGGGAGCCTTGATCTCCTTTAACAGGTAGGTGCCCTTTTCCAAATCATTGAAAATTGCTATTCCGTTAGTTCCCGACAACGCTGTCCGATCATATTCTTTTCCGCTGTCAGACAGACCCCATAATCGGAATTGCGCTGTTTCCAGAGGCTTGCC
Source organism: Erysipelotrichaceae bacterium (assembly GCA_017445225.1). Classification (GTDB taxonomy): domain Bacteria; phylum Bacillota_I; class Bacilli_A; order Erysipelotrichales; family Erysipelotrichaceae; genus RUG521. The sequence continues at coordinate 5,688 of JAFSUN010000014.1, forward strand.
GGTTCCTTTTTCCCTTTTGATGACTGACAGATCATGCCAGCGGTTTTCATCATATACGTTATAAAAACCGTCTTCCAGTACAACATTTCCCAGCCGTTCATTATCATCTCCGATCACTTCAGCATGGCCGCTGTCATTAATTATCACGGTCCAGACGGTGCGGTTCACTAAGACGCGTTCAGGGCAGCTGATTTCCGTCAGCTGGTAGGTTCCCTTCTCCACATTAGAGAACACACAGCGGCCGGCATCATCAGTTCGTTCGATCATGTTCACGGAATTGCGGTAATCAGATGTCCCGCTCAGTTTAAATACGGTCTCGGATACCGGTAATGATTCATGGTGATCAGTACGTTCATTTACCTTCCGAAGCTTCAGATCACCGTGGATCCGCGGATAGTTGTCAATGACGATCGGTTGCTCAGAATAGTCTTCACCGTTGATCATCACCTTTCCCGTATCATCGATGAAAACACGGTATTCACTGCTGTCTAACTGCCAGCTGTCAGGAGCCTCATATTCCTGCAGAACATATCCCCCGCCCTTACTGACCGTCGACTTTTCAATGCCTCGGAAGTTCAGGTAACCAGTCCAGTCGCTGGTGGCATACATGTCCACCTCGGTACCGTAATCGCTGGTTCCCGTCAGGCGGAAGACAACGTTTCTGATACCCTCATCAGGTTTTGTTCCATTAATCTTTCTAATCCTAAGGTCCGCAGTAACGCTAAGAGTTACTTCCGTATTATCCTGATGGATCAGGTTGGTGATCAGGGAACCGTCTACTGAACTGATGAGGGAGTTCAGAATGTAGACATTGTTATAAGCCCGGGGATAACCATCGACTGCTGCTGCCTGTTTTGGTGCCTTCATATGAATAATTGCACTTAAGGATTCGCCGGCCTGAAGAATGAAGTCTTCCCCATTATCCTGCAATCGCATGTCAATGGCGATGGCCCGGCATTCAGACAGCTGTTCTTCACTTTCCAGCCGTTTCCAGATGCTTCGATCCGCAAGATCATGGTGTTCTTCAATGTCCAGATCCTGAACGGTTGAGAAGTAGATGATCGGTTTGGCTCCTCTATCAGTGATCTGACTGACATCGATCGACTGTACCGTTCCCCGGAAGTCGCTGCTTCTACCGTCGCTGATGAAGCTTTCCAGACTGTCAAACAGGATCAGACCGCAGCTGCTGGAAGCCTGGGAATTCTGATATCGCAACCGATAGGAATAGGTTTCATTCGGAGAAGTACGGCATTCATCAGCGTAATATCCGCTGTCATCACTGACCTTCTTGGTCAGCCCGCTACTGGCAGCCGTGATGGCATAGATGTCATAACTGGTATCAGCATAGACGAAGCGGTCAGAATTACAGGAAGGATCCAGCCCTGCCAGCAATTCCGGCTGTCTGAGTCCCTGACCGTCATCAGGATGTCCCTGCACCAGATCGTGATTTCCGGTCTCATAGGCTGCCGCGTTGTACACTGAACGGCCGTAATCCTTCAGACTTTCCCAGGAAAATCCGGTTTCGTAAATAACCTGACAGTACATGAACGGTACGGTAACGTTAATCTTCAGAAGATCCTGGCCGCTGCCCCGGAAATCGGAAATTCGGGTGATTTCATATTCACTGCGGTCCAAATCACCTTTTTCAGAGATGACCTCGACTGCTTCATCCTTCAGGGCAGCTCCCTTGGGAAGAAGGTCATAGAAGATACCACTGCGCTGTTCGAGGTAGTTTTCGGCATTCTGCGAACTATTGATCTTCTCTCGCATATCCAGCTTCCACTTGATAAAATAGGATGCTGCATTGACATCGTTGTAGGTAGACACCAGTTTCTTGCTGAAGTAACTGGTTCGCTGGCTGACGGTGACAAAATCACTGTCTGCCTCACTGTCAGTCCCGATCAGCTGATCATCCTGATCATAGATGGCGGCTCTTTCCGTATTATGGATGCCTAGAGCCTGGGTGCCCTTCTGATGCAGAAAGCTCATGATCCTTTCGCTGCTGTTTAGACTCATCGATATTACGGCATTGACTGTGACGGAGAAATGGGTGTTCTCCGTAACGATCTGCCAGCCGATGCATCCCGGTTTGAGAATCAGTTCTCCATTCGAGAAGGATTCAACGTAATGGCTCTCCTTACTCAGATTCCCGGTTTTCAGGTCATGCGATGCCATCAGCTGCCATTGACCATCATTGTCAAATTTGCCATAAAACAGCAGTTTTTCGTTATCCTTATAAGTCGGCTGAATACGCTGATACTGAAGATCATCCTGCAGGACGGCATCGTTCATGTACCAGCTGTAACTGATCTTGTCAAAGCAGTAGTCTCCGCTTTCCAGCAGCAGAGCCGTCTGCGAATCATAACCGTCTTTTTCATCAAAGATCCGGACCTCATCATCAGTTATCACATACTTAACCTTACGGCGGCCGAAATTATCGGGATCACTGCTGTTTTCCGGATCGATTCCGGTATGCTCATACATGTCGGCGGTCAGCCAGACCGCATAATCCAGCTGTGAAAGTTTGTTGTTGGTCCCATCAAGAAAACGGTCAAGATCATAACGGGAATATAGGCCGGCTTCCATGCCCAGATCACTGAGATATTCCCGGGGATACCTGTTCTTTTCGTACTGACTGCGGTAGAAGCCATCAGCCCGCTTATGGCTTTTGAAGATGCCGGACGGTACTCTGAATACCGGCTTGTTCCAGCTGTACCGGGCCTCATCATTAAGGGTCACAGGGCTGTCGATGCCGTCCAGAGGTGATACGGTTACGCTTACTTCATTCAGAGTGTTCCAATGCGTTTCGCCCGTCACCAGGTCCTTTCTGATCCTGGTAAGAACATAGTCAAAGCGTTTTCCGGTTATTCTCTGATCATCAACATGATCGGCTGAGGAATAACTGCTCTGCCCATAGAAACGGTAACCGACAACCTCCAGCTTCTGATCCTTTGGCCGGTCTGTGATCTGCAGGCGGTAAGGCTGGGTAGTATCAGACGATATTACCGTCCTTAACGGCCAGATCAGATAGAAGTAATCATCACTGTCAGCCGGTCTTTCACCCCAGTCATCATTCCAGACATTGATGAGCTTTTCGGGGATCATCTTGGTAAGGGAGTCAACAGCGACCTGCGAATCAAAATAGACATTTATTTCTTCCGACCGGGCAGAAACAGGATCAGCGGTCAGGATGTCAATCGTACTCAGGAAGGTCCTGAAGTGACTGGTATCAATGGAGCCCGGATGGCTGTCACGGTATTCAAACGAAGAGTCCTTCTGAACATATGACACCTCAAAGAAACCGTTATAACCGGCCGGCAGCTTGCGGAAGTTGTAGATGACCAGCTGATCATTTTCCTTATACCAGGCAAAGTCGATGTCCTTAAGTATTTCTTCTCCTTCTCCCTCGGCCTGTTCCCTCATCGGCAATGACATTTCGACATAGTCACCGCTGCTGCCGTCGCGTTCGATCATGATCCCATCAGGTATTCTGATCGTGACGGCTTCTCTGGCAATCTCACCGCCGCCGCTGAACGCAAAGCTCACCCGATAACTGAGACGGTGTCCGCTCTGGGAAATCTGCGGCTGCCAGACATAATAACTGCCCCTGTTTTCAGCGCCATCAAAGCATTCAGCCTCAAAGCTCTCCAGGATCACCTCACCGGTTTTTCCTCTAACCGTTTCGGCCGGATACAGATGTGCTGAGATAACCAGAAAACACATGATCATTAAAATCAGTTTTTTCAATCCCGCATCTCCTTTCTTCTCGTTATGATCATCACCGCCAGCAGGCTGACAGTCAGGTTCATGACCTTACCTGATAATTCTCCCCGGTCAGCCGTATCGACGATCTCGATCGGTTCTTCCAGAAAAACGATCTTTTCCTCCTTCAGATCCGATCCTTCTCTGGTCAAAACGGAATAGCTGTGCAGAGTGCTGTCACTTCTGGCTTCAACGAAGACGGTAAGATGATAGACACTGTCTGCTTCCCGGGGGTTATTCCGGTAGATGGTATAGGTATAGGTACCCGGCTGGAGAAAGCGGATCCGGTATTTTTCTTCGCCGGTCTCATATCCGCACTGCACGGCAACCGGATTAGTCATGTCATCAGGACTGAAGACGACCGCGGAAGGATCGTCAGTTCTGATCATCATTTCCAGACAGTCCTCATCCGTATTCGCTCTTACACTAGCGCTCGACAGAATGATCGTCAGAATGACGGCTGTCACTTTAAGCATTTTCATTTTCATTTATCTCCTTAAGGCTTGCCAGAAGTACCGTTCTCTTCAGAGTACCCTGATCGCGGCAGGTGGACATTCCGATAACCCTGCCCTCTTCCGGCTCCAGGAATATCAGCGCCTTCTTTCTGGCAAATTCGATCAATTTACCTTTGCTTCCCGGATCAAAGATCAGGGAATTATTAGCATCGCAGCTGATCAGAGCAAAAACCATGAGTTCATACTTCCGGTCACCTGCGTAGAGGATTCCCTGCCGGTGAAGGCGGAAATAATCCTCATCATAGTAATGATCAAGAGCCCCGAACATGGCATCATTGGCCATGTGATGTCCGTACAGAAGCGAATACTGATCGGAAAAATCACGACTGTTGCGGCAATCGAGAAAGATGGAACCGGCAAGAGAAAACCGGCCATAGGGATCCGTATTCAGATAGTCGGTATTGTTTTCTCCCTGCATGACCGGATAGCTTATTCCGGTATCATCCAGAATAAGCCATCCTACGGCATCCCGGCTCAGGACGGTCATCTCATCAGCTATCTCCTGTTCATCTTTGAGATAGCGTCCTACGGAACTGAAGGTTGAATTACGGAAGACATGAACGCTGTCGCAGGTGAAATAACACCCCAGGGCAAACAGTATCATCATGGCTGTAATTAAAACCGTGTCCAGCAGGCCTTCAGTAATTCGGAGCCTGAGCCGCGGATTCATCGCCTATTCTTCGCTTTCCTTTCTTTTTCGACTTACTAAAAGGAGGATGCTGCTGATGGCCCCGGTCATCATCATGATTCCCGGAGTAGCTGACATGATGATACCGGTGGGAATCACCCCATTACGGGTATTGGTATAACCGGTATAAACATCGGTATTGCCGATGGTGCCCTGAACCGGATCATCATGTAGCTTTTCCGGCTGATCTTCGCTGGCGGGTCTTACTACCCGGTCGGTACCTTCCCGCCTGAGATAGTCTTCATTTGCTTCCTTCAGATCGTAGGCCGTATTCTCCGTCAGCCCCTTGACGGTGATGTACTGACCGTCCTTCAGATAGAAATCCATTACGGCGCTTCCGTTGTCATCGGTGGTTATCTGGGTGGGGTTAGTTAAGGATTCATAGATGGTTGCGCTGTTGGCCGTGCCGCTGGCTTCCGCTTCGGAAATATCCAGATAGTAAGCTGTATTCTTCAGGGCATTATCCAAGGTCAGGGTGAACTTGAAATACTTGTCCTTTGATCCCTGATTTCCCTCAACTTCATTACCGAATTTAAGATCAGCACTGATCAGCTGATTGACAAAACCGTCACTCTTATCGCTCAGCCTCTCAGCATCAGCGCCGCTGAAGGCGGAACCGGCCTGCTGACCGGCAGCGATTTCCGTTACGTTTTCGTGGAGTACATATCCGGAAATCTGAAGAGTTCCATTGTCATCTGTAACATAGACATCCAGACAGCGTACCTTACTGCCTATAACGGCAGCCTGTACGTCATAGCGGATCCCCTGCTGACCGGTGGAAGTCATCGTTAAGAGATAACGGTAGATGCCCGGTTCATCAAAACTGACCTGGGAAAAGTCAATGTTGACGGTTTTGACCCCATATCCCTGATCTGCTGTCAGAGTCAGATCGCTGCCGGAAGCCGGTGTCGTACTGATGGCATCCGTCTGGCTGAAGACACTGTCGCTCACGGAAACCTTATCAGCGCTGACGCCGGCCAGAATTGCCATCTTTCCTTCGCCATAGTTTTGGGGACTGCCGGCCGTTATTTCATAATTGAAGGTCACATCCGGCAATCGGGCTTCCCGGTCAAGAATCAGGTACTGGTTAAATTGCGTTACGGTTCCCTTAACCGGTGCATAACCGGCGGCCTTAACGCTGATGGCGGATGCGAAAAACAGTCCGGTCATCATGATGTAAAGCAGTTTTCTTTTCATTAAAATCTCCTTTTTTCTGGCTGAATTCAGAAACCCCGGTGTCTTACGATCAGGAAGACACTGCCTTTTATTGCTTCCGAACTTATGGGGCCTTGACTGCGGGAATCACCGAACTGTTCACGGTAGTCGTTAACAACGAAGTATTCCCCCCTGCCAAGCTGCAGAGGATAGATCAGGCCGGAGTCCGGATCAGGATCGCTGCGGTAGTAAATGGTTTCGTACGGAACACTGTCATTGACGGTCAGATTTCCCGTGTTAGTGATGTTCACCGTATCACCGGGGCCGGCTTCGATTCTGCCCAGCTGCAAGGTTCCTTCACTCTGGTAAATGACGATCTCCTGAGACTTGTAACCTCCTTTTTTCCAGGCAATGCAGAGATCGCCATCCCTGACAGAGGGAAACATTGAGCGGTCATGGTAGATTAGAATGCCGGCCTTAAGGTAAAGCAGGAAGGCTGCTGCCAGTAATACTGCTGCCTTTATGGCGATCCTGATCCTGGTTTTTCTCATCCTGTCTGCCTCCGGAATGACTGAATTCATTCATAAACTAAATAGCCGTTTGCGGAAGGAAAACCTTGACCATCATGAAAAGCTTTTCGGCAATTCTGATGATGTTGTACTTACTCATCATTAATGAAAACGAAAAGGGTTTTTATGTGTTATAATCATTGTTGTTATACCAGGAGGACTCATCACATGAGACTTAACAATAGTTACTTCTATACCTTAAGGGAAAATCCCAAAGACGAAGAAAGCACCAGCGGAACCCTCTTGAACCGGGCCGGCTACATCCGTAAGAGCTCATCAGGCATTTACATGTATCTGCCCCTGGGATACAAGGTTCTTACCAATATCGAAAAGATCATCCGGGAGGAAATGGACAAGACCGGCTCCCAGGAACTTCTGATGCCCTGTCTGATCACTGAAGATTACTACATCTCCAGCGGCCGCAGAGCCAATTTCGGTAGCAGCATGTTCTCTCTGCAGGACCGTTTCAACAAGACCATGGTTCTGGGACCAACTCATGAGGAACTCTTTGCGGTAGCTGCCGGCATGAAGATCCGTTCCTACAAGGACCTGCCATTCTCCCTCTATCAGCTGCAGACCAAGTTCAGAGATGAACCGCGGCCCCGCTTCGGTCTGATCAGAGTCAGAGAATTCATCATGAAGGATGCCTATACCTTTGACAAGGATCTGGAAGGACTCGACATTCAGTACGGCAAGGTCTTCCAGGCCTACAAGAACATTTTTGACCGTCTCGGCATCAACTACAAGATCGTCAAGGCGGATACCGGCGTCATGGGCGGCCTGTTAAGCGAGGAATTCCAGGCCCTCAGCGACATTGGTGAGGATACCATCGTGACCTGTGACAGCTGTGACTTCTCCAGCAACGTGGAAGTCGCGGCCTGTGTCAAAGATACCACTGTCAACAATGATCCGCTTCTGGAAAAGGAACTCGTCTATACCCCGAATGCCGGAACCATTGAAGAGGTCAGCAGCTATCTGGGTAAAAAGCCGGAAGACTTCGTCAAGACCCTGATCTACAAGGTCGATGACCATTTCGTTGCCTGCCTGGTCAAGGGCATTCACGAAGTCAATGAAGTCAAGCTGCAGAAGGCCTGCGGAGCCAATGAAGTCGCCCTGGCCGAACCGGAAGACGTCGTTAAGATCACCAATGCCAAGGTCGGCTTTGCCGGTCCGATCGGCCTGGACATCCCCATCTACATGGATCAGGACATCGAAGGCATGAGAAACTTCATCGTCGGCGCCAACAAGTCTGACTACCATTACAAGAATGTCAACCTGTCTGATTTCAAGGTTACCCAGGTACTGGACCTTAGACTCATTCAGCACGGTGATACCTGCCCGGTATGCGGCGGCAAGATCCACTTCCGCAAGGGGATCGAAATCGGCAATACCTTCAAGCTGGGTGACAAGTATTCCAAGGCCATGAACCTGTATTTCCAGGATTCCGACCATCAGCTCAAGCCCGTCATCATGGGTTCCTACGGCATCGGCTTAGGCCGTACCATGGCCGCTCTTGCCGAACAGAGTCATGATGAAAATGGACTGATCTGGCCGGTAGAGATTGCTCCATACAAGGTAGCCATCGTAACGGTAAACAGTGCCAATGAAGATCAGGTTAAGATAACCGAACAGCTGGAAAAGGCCTTCATGGCAGCCGGCATAGAGCCTCTCATCGATGACCGTAATGAAAGAGCCGGTGTCAAGTTCAAGGACATGGATCTAATCGGCATTCCCTACATCCTCACTGTCGGCAAGCTGGCCGGTGAAAGAAAAGTCGAGTTCAAGGAGAGAAAGACCGGTTTAAGAGAAACTCTAACCATTGAGGAAGCCATCCAAAAGATCATCGATTAAACAAAACGGAGGCTATTCAGCCTCTGTTTTTCTGCTCATAATACAAAAGACCGTATCTCTGCAGATCTTCTTCTGCCTGGCACGGTCTTTTTGCTTATTTAAATGCAGCCTTAATGCTCTTTACAGATGAATAAGCTGAATAGTACTTCATTCCCGTAACATCCGTATAGAAACTTCTTACCTTCAGATAGTATGTCTTATTGGTTGACGGTACCTGAAAAATCCTGTTACATCCAGTTGTTTCTCCCAGGGATTTGAACTTCTTGTTCTTATATAGACTCCACTGGACCTCATAGCCCTGGGCCTGGGAATTCTCATCCCAGTTGATCATGATGGCTCTGTTTTCATGATCCAGGCTCAGGATCAGATTTGCCGGTTTGCTCAAGGCAGAAACCTTTACGCTCTTTATGCCACTGTAACCGGAAGTAACGGTGGTGGGGCCGATTTCCTTGAAAGCCCTCACCCTGTAATAGTATGTCTGTCCCGGTTTAACGTGATCAACATATTCAGCCGTACTGCAGATGCCAACCTGCTTGAAACCGCCGGACCTTCTGGTGCTGCGGTAGATCTGATAGCCGGTTGCGGCTGGTACTTCCCCAAATGACAGTGTTACCTTGTTGATCTCGTCAGGATCATCCGCCCTCACAGTACTCAGAACCGGATTGGCAAGCGTTAATTTACCGATGAGGATATTGCTGTAGGAAGAATAATACTTCTTGCCGTTAAGTTCATAGACGGCTCTTACTTTAAAGTAGTAATTCTTGCCGTTTACGGTCTTAAGGAAGTCGCCGGTACTTTCATCATAGGTTCCAACAAGTTTATACCCCTTTTTCTTTCTGGTTGACTGATAAAGCTGATAGCGGGACGCAAAGCGGTTATCACTCCAATCCGCTGTCAGTTTCCATTCATCCAGATCTGCCATCACTTCAATAAGTTTAGGGGTTTCAATGGTGATCTTGACGGATTTATAGCTGCTATAGGCACTGAACACTTCGTTCTTGTAATTACTGCCTACGGCTCTTACCCGATAATAGTTCTTTTTACCCGGTATTACCGAGGCATCATCAAAGGTGATTTCACTCGTTTCCCCGATGGTCTTATAGCCTTTCTTGGCTGAAGCGCTCCTCTGGATCTGATACCTCTGGGCTCCTTCAACAGGGACAATGCTGACAGTTGTCTGGTTGTTACCGCTCTGAGTGACCGTGATTTCCGGTTTCGTCAGCGTCGTCTGACCGGCAACCGAGGCTGATTCCGAATGATACGTCGACCCCTGATCATTGTATTTTGCACTGACCTGGTAATAGTACTTTAGTCCCGGCTCAGCATTATTGTTAATGAAAGTTGTTTCCGGCGTGATCCCGATTATACTGTAACTAGCCATGTCGGAACTTCCTGCCCTTCTGAACTCATAGCTGACATCATCTCTGGCAGGGTTGGTAACCGTGATCTGCATCCTGGTGGCACTAAGCGGGGTCACCTTTATTTTTGGAGTGGGAACGATAATGAAGGGGTGATAATTGGACTCCATGGTAATGATTCCCTCATATACCGTCTTCACAACATAACGATAGAGCACACCGGGCTGAACGTTCTTATGTACGTAGTAGTTCTGATCAGCCGGTATTTCACCCAGTTTCTGATAGGCATTCCCTTCTCTGCTGACCCAGATCTCATATCTGTCGGCATTATCAACCGTTCTGATGGTCAGGGTAACGTTATTGTCATCAGTTCGCCTGGCCCATTGAATGAAAGCTTCATTGAATTCTTCGGCCAGCAGCCACCAGCCGTCAATGGCCTTTACGCTTTCCGAATCGTCTGGATCATATTCAGCAGCCAGAGCCAGATGATTTCTGACTTCGCCGGTCATCAGATTTTCCCATTTGCCGGCTCTTACAACCGGTATCTCCCGTAATCCGGTTCCAAAATTGACAGCCTTTAATTTCGGGCAGTCCTTAAAGGTATCCTTCATGCTTCCGGTAACCTTAAAGCCGCTTAAGTCAGCGTATTTCAGGTTGTACTGGCCTTCAAACCAATGATCCATGTCATCAACCGTGACAGTTTGGTGATCAATTACTTCAACGCTGTTTATGTTACCGTACAGTCTTTCATTTACAGAAGTATCATATTTTTTGAAGATGAGTCCCACATATCTGTTTCCATAGATGTCCTGGAATTCTCCATGGGTGTCATGTTCGTATTCATCCATGCATCTGGTAAAGTAAAGACCGCCGTCACTGGAATTACGGATGACACAGGGAATGCTCTCCTTAATAGTCAGCGAAGCTGGTTCGCTTTCGATCTGATTGCCGAATTCATCCGTGATCAGACACTTGAACTGATAGCCTGCCAGATAATCGCCGTCGATCAGAAGATTAAGATAGTTCCTTCCGGCGCCATAGATCTCATTCCACTGTTCGCCATCATCATACAACCATTGGTATCTCAGTCTCTTTCCCTCAGCTTTCACTTCATAAGTAGCCGTACCATAAATATCGTTGACGACCGGTTGCGGCTGGCTGGTGATCACCGGCGGGTAATAGAAAGTGCGGAACAGACAGTAGTTTCCGTAATTGTTTACGGTAACATTGTTTTTCCATTCTTCTTCACTCCCATCGAAATAACAGTACTCTACCTTATCGCAGTCAAGAAAACTGCACCTGCCCATGTAGGTAACATCCCCGTCAATGAACACTGACAGGATGTAATCCCTGATCCCGTACCAGGGAGCCTGGCCGTTGTCATAATCGTACATCGCCCCTTCACCTTCAATGGTAAGGCGGCCCAGAGCACTGTCGTAACAGGCCATCAGCGCATCACCGCAGCTGACTTCAAGATTGCTGATTTCATCATTTGGCACAACATTGATCCTGATCGTTTCCTGGAAACCGCAGTTGCTGATCTGAATCACTCTTTCTCCAGGTGATACGAAAACCAGATCAAAGGTGCCATCGGACTTATAGGTCAGGCTTTTCCACTTCTCGCCATAAATAAGGCGGAATTCACTCCATTTTATCTCTTCCGGTTTCGGCGGGGTCTCCAGAACGATGTTGCAAGGCTGCCAGGCCTCTACCGTCTCATCATACTGGACAACGCGGAAACTGTTGATGATCCTTTCCGCTCCGCTGAGCGAATAACCGTAGTTTCCGGTAGAGGTAGGATAAACCTCGTCAAATTCAACCGTGTCGTAACAGTTGACCAGGAAGTTTTCCCGATAATGGTATGGGAAGTCATCTGACCCCTTCAGGAAATACTCATACTGGCTGTGCTGGACACCGGCATCCCAGGTAGCATCCAGATTATAGTACAGTTTATCCATCTTAACGATGTTCCAGGCATGCGGACCATTTGCTTCACCGGCAATGCAGCGGGCCGCCAGAGCGGTTTCCCGGCACAGGCGGTACACCAGAGCTGCATATCCCTGACAGACGGCTGAATGGTTCATTAAGGCCGCATAGGCGGTATACTTAAGCGTATAGTCTTCATCTTCCAGATGGTCAAAGTCATACTTGACCGTGGAAGTAACATAATCATAGATTCTGAGTATCCGGTAATTGTTCTTTAAGCCATCCAGTTTCAGTTCCTGCACAAGCGCATCAACGGCTCTGTTGACTTCCTGCTCCTGCTGATAGGTGGTGTGATAGATGACATCATAGTTTATATAGAGAATGTCCTCATCCTTCTCATAGGTATACGAATAGCCATAGCAGTTAAACAGGAGGTAATCCCCTTCATCCGGATTTTCCGTTTCCCGGAAGGCCTCAACCAGGACCGCCGTCAGAATATCGGTTTCCGAGGTGCCGTTTCCATAGACGGAAGTATCGATGCCGATGCTGATGGCCTCGTTGGCTCTTCTTACCATCATCGCCCGGACATAGTCACCGGCTGATCTCAGATCGCTGAACACCGGTGTGCTCTCATTAGCGTTGATGCTGTAGGTTGCTCTCTTGCGGTCGATCAGTACACTTAACTGATCTTCCGTTATGCAGTCAGCATAGACCGGATTGACAACGACACGGCGCTCATCTTTCAGCTGATCTTCATTCCGAGGACGCAGATTCCCCCGGGTTTCCGGGCTTTCGGCACGAACAGAAAAAGGCATCATTAAACTAATGACTACACTTAATGTTAATAATATGCCAAATAATCTTTTCATTATTTACCCCTTTCAAGTTGTATCCTGATCATCATCATTCTAGCACATCTGCCAGATGAAGGAGCGCTTTTACGCAAAAAGATCACAAATATCTGATTATTTCAGTATCTGTGATCTATTAAATTCGTTTTAATCAGCTGCGGTCATTGTCGATGATCCGACAGTGTTTGTCGACCTGATTCAAGACTTCACAGCCTTCTTCCGTTACCAGAACGAGATCTTCAATGCGGACGCCGAATTCTCCAGGCAGATAAATACCCGGTTCAATGGAGAAGATCATGCCCGGTTTTGCCTCAGCGGTATTGGTACTGCTGACATCACCCTGCTCATGCTCCTTCTGACCGATGAAGTGGCCCAATCGATGAGTAAAGTATTTTCCGTATCCGGCTTCGGAGATGACATTACGGGCAGCAGCATCGATATCGCAGAGTCTGACTCCGGGCTTAATAATGCTTTCGGCAGTCTCATTGGCCTTTCTCACCAGATCATGGATCATCTTCTGTTTATCCGTAACCTTACCATAGAAATATGTTCTGGTCATGTCCGAGCAGTAATCATCCTTCAAACAGCCGATGTCAAACAGCACGGCATCCCCCCTCTTGAGGATGGTATCATCAGGTTCATGGTGGGGATCGGCACCATTGGCGCCGAAGGAGACGATCGGGGCAAAGCTGACTCCCTGACAGCCGTATTTAAGGTATTCGTTTCTGATGAAGCCGGCGACTTCCTTCTCGCTCATTCCTTCCCGGACATGGCGGCTGGCGGTCTCCATTACGATGTCATTGATCCGGCTGGCTTCTCTCATCCGGCGGATCTCATCATGATCCTTAATGGCCCGGCAGTCATCAACACAGTCGCTGCCGAGAACTGTTACCGTGTTCTTGAGCCTTTCCTGCAGAGGGATCAGGAATCTGGCCGGCCACAGCTTGTCAATGCCCAGGCGGCCCGGAATGATTCTTTCAGCGATCTTCCCTACCGAATCTTCACTGTCGGAATACCAGACCGTTTCCAGCTCATTTTCCGGCAGTACAAACAGGTTATTGGCAAATAGGCACGCTTTCCCGTCCTTAGACAGTAACAGCGCCCAGAGCCTTTCAAATGGCTCTACGTAGATCTGCGTGAGATAACGGATGCTTAAGGGATCGGAAATGATGAGCTGATCCAGCTCTCTCCTTTTCATCTCCCCAATGACTCTCTGTAGTCTTTCCTGATTTATCATGATCCTTACCTGAAAAGATCTTCCAGGATCTTCTTAACGTTTTCCGGAACGAACATTGAAATGTCACCGTGGTTCTTGGCGATCGTCTTGACGGTGGAACTGGAAAGGAATGACAGATAAGGCTTGGAAACCAGGAATACGGTCTCGATCTCCGGCTCCAGCGTCATGTTGGCAGTGGCCAGCTGCAGTTCATATTCGTAGTCCGTGACGGCCCGGATGCCTCTTAACAGGATACGGCAGTCCAGACTCTTGGCGACTTCAACAGTCAGTCCATCGCCGATCTCCACTCTGACATTCTTAAGATGATGGGTGGAGTCTTCGATCATCTTCTTTCTTTCTTCCATGGAAAACAGGCTGTTCTTCTCCTCGTTGACCATCAGCAGAATGATGAGCTCGTCAAAGAGGACGCTGCCTCTTTCAATGATGTCCAGATGTCCCAGGGTGATGGGATCAAAGGATCCCGCATAAATGGCTCGCTGCATAATTAACTCCTTTTTACGTATGTTATTCTGGAAATGCCGTAGACGGCTGACTTGCTGATACGCAGGCCTTCAGGCTCCCGGATCTCCTCTTCTTTCCGGGTCTCCACGATGATGGTTCCCTCCGGTTTCAGAAGCTGGCGGTCGCGCAGTTCTTCCAGCAGTTCACTGCCCAGCTGAAAGCGGTATGGCGGATCAATGAAAATATAATCAAACGACCTTCCTTCAGCCCCTAAACGGGCCAGGGCGGTCTTATAGGAACACTTGAGGATCTCGGTTTCCGATGCCAGATCCAGATCTCTGACATTGGCGTTTATGACGGCGATGGCCTGAGCACTGTTGTCTACCAGTACGGCCCTTTCCATGCCGCGGGAGATGGCCTCCAGAGCCATGGCGCCGCTGCCGGCAAAAAGGTCAAGAAAAAGCCCGCCATCAAAAAAGGTACCGAGATGCGAGAAGACCGCTTCTCTGACCTTTTCCGTGGTCGGACGGGTATTGTCACCGGACAGGGTTCTGATCTGGCGGTTGCGCAGGTATCCAGCCGTTATTCTCATCTGGCCTTTTCCTTGTACTTGCAGAGAATGTTCTGGCAGCAGCCTAAAAGGAACATTACCGTTAACAGTGAGGCACCGCCTCTGGACAGCAGGATCAGCGGTACGCCGGTCAGCGGGATCAGGGCACTGATGCCGCCGATGTTCAGGAACATGTGAATGAAGACATAGGAGAAGGTACCGATCAGCAGGACCTTTTCCCTTTCCAGCTTGGCGACCAGAGCAGTCCTCAAAAGCTTGAACATGATGATGAAATAAGGGATGAAGACGAAGGCAATACCGATCAGGCCCAGTTCCTCGACGATGACCGCGAAGATGTAGTCCGCATCAGCTGAGGCCAGATAGCCGTATTTCTGAATCGAGTTGCCCAGCCCGACACCGAAGATGTTGCCTCTGGCAATGCCAAGCAAACTGTTCAGTAATTCCTGCGAATAGCCGAAACGGTCCCACAGCGGATCACCGGCTGAGATGAAACGGTACATCTGATAGCCGAACTTGGACCAGATCTTGTTGATCAGGGAATGATTCTGCAGAAACAGCGCAAAGGCTTCGGAGTTAAGATAGTTCTTGACGCCCGGTCTCATCAGGATGATGGTAGAAACGAAGATCACAGCGACGATCACCACGATGCCGATCTGCCAGCGCTTATAGAGCTTGTTGTCGGGGATCAAAAGACAGATGCTGGCGATGCCAATCAGGGCAAAGCCGGAGCCGAAGTCATGCTGAAGGAGAATGATGATGCCGACATAGACCAGCGTGGTGACCACTGGGATCCTGACCAGATCCCAGGCCTTTACGGCCTTCTTGGTCCTGATGTCACAGGTAAAGACCGCCACCGTCATGATGATGGCCGCCTTGCAGAATTCACTGGGCTGAATGGTGATGTTGATGACCGGAATACGGATCCAGGCATAGGCGCCGCCTACCGGGTTAAACAGTCGACAGCTCAACAGTGCCAGCAACAGCGCTCCCAGGACCATGGTTATGTACTTGGTAACTTTTTTAAAGTCAAAGTGATAGATCATGTAGTAATAGAGCACGATGCCGGCAATGACGTAAACAAACTGCTTGCCGGCCGTCAGAATGACGTCCTTGACGATCGAATCATGACTGCTCATGGATGCACTGGAGATCATTACCAGTGAAAAGGCCAGAAGGAATAGAACACTTGCCGTCAGCAGCCGGTCGGGGTTCTTTCTCTTCGGGGTCCGTGGTTTATTCTTAACAACTGTCTGTGTCATCTGTTATCCTCGCGTAAATATACATAATAATTATATACAAAAACAGCCGGGAAAGAACCAGAAATTATATTAATCAGTTTTCATATCTGCCTTTAGCAGGTAAAACGCTTTCATTTCATTTCAAGGGAAAACCGCACTATCTGACCGCCTATTTCGGCAGGTTTTAAGCGTATTTTCCTTGTGAAATGTTGGTATTTATGTAAGAATATATATGTTAAACATCGTATTAATAATGAACTTCATATTTGAACGGAATTAATTAATGTTTAATTAAGGAGGTTTTAAATGCGAATAGATTCAAGTAATATTATTCTTGATCCCAATCCTGTATTGAGAGAAAAAGCCCGGGAAGTTCCCCTTCCCCTGAGTGATGAAGACCGTCAGACTTTGACGGACATGCTGGAATACGTCAGAAACTCCCATGATGAGGAGTTCTGTAAGGAATATAATGTGAGAGCTTCCGTCGGCATTGCTGCGCCGCAGATCGGACTCTCCAGGAAAATGCTGGCAATATCGATCGCTGACGAGGACAGCAGCGTGGAATTTGCTCTGGTCAATCCGCGGATCATCGCCAACTCTACCAAGAAAAGCTATCTGGAAAACGGAGAAGCCTGTTTAAGCGTCGTCCCTGATGTTGAGGGAATCGTTCCCCGTTATGCCAGAATTACCGTCAGAGCCTATAATCTGCTTGATGACCAGGTAGAAGACATCAGACTTTCCGGTTACCCGGCCATCGTTATGCAGCATGAGATCGATCATCTGTATGGCAAGCTTTATTATGACCACATCAACAAGAACAATCCCTGGATGGAACCGCTTAATGCCATCCCGATCTGATGCTGACAGGAGGAAAAATGCCTAATACCAGAAAATACAACAGCAGGACTCTGAACAGTTATCTGCCTACCGACACCCTGATATTCGCATTGGGCGGTTTGTGTGAGATCGGAAAGAACACCTATTGCATCCAGTGCCAGGATGAGATCATCATCGTCGATGCCGGACTGATCTTCCCCGATGAAGATCTTTTGGGCGTTGACTATGTCATTCCGGACTATACCTATCTCATCCGCAATCAGGACAAGATCAAGGCTCTGTTTCTGACCCACGGTCATGAAGACCATATCGGCGGTATCCCCTATCTGCTCAAGGTCTGCAACATTCCGGCCATCTATGCCTCCAAGTTCACCGCCGGCCTGATTGAGAAGAAACTGGAAGAGCACCGCATGTCGGGACGCTATACCATCAACATCATTGATCATAACTCCCGCTTCGACTCCAAGCATTTCCACGTGGCCTTCTTTGACATCATCCACTCGATACCTGACTCTCTTGGCATTGCCATCAGAACGCCCAACGGCTGGATCATGACTACCGGCGACTTCAAGTTTGACCTGACGCCGATCGGCAGCAACTCCGACTATCAGGTCATCTCCTTCATGGGCCAGTTCGGTATCGATCTGCTGCTGTCAGACTCCACCAACTCGGCTGTTCAGGGCTTCTCGATCTCTGAGAAGCAGGTTGCCAAGTCGATCATGGACATCATGGAAAAGACCCGGGGCCGACTGATCATCGCCACCTTCTCCAGCAACGTCCACCGCATTCAGCAGATCGTCTCTGCTACGATTTCCTGCGGACGCAAGATCTGCGTCATCGGCCGTTCCATGGAAACGGTCGTCCAGATCGGCCGCGATCTCGGCCACATCCGGGCGGATGATTCTGATTTCATCTCCTATACTGAACTTGATAACTATCCGGCCAACAAGCTGGTGATCCTGTGTACCGGCAGCCAGGGTGAGCCGATGGCCGCTCTGAGCCGCATGGCCAACGCTTCCCACCGCTTCGTTACCATCATCCCCGGCGATACCATCGTCTTCTCCAGCAATCCGATTCCGGGCAATGCCAGCAGCATCAACGGCATCGTCAATAACCTGACCAGACTGGGAGCCAACGTCCTGACCAACTCGCTGCTGAATAACCTGCATACGACCGGCCACGCCTCTCAGGATGAACAGAAACTGATGCTGCAGCTGGTCAAGCCGAAATTCTTCATGCCGATGCACGGCGAATACCGGATGTTAAGAATGCATGCCGATACGGCTGTTGAAGTCGGCATTCCGGAAGAGAACATCTTCATCTGTTCCAACGGCGACGTTGTCGTTCTCAGGGACCATGAGTGCTATCTGCTGGATAACTACCGCATTCAGACCGATGACATCTATATCGACGGAACCGATTCCTCCGGTGTCGCTACGGCCGTTCTGAAGGACCGTCAGGTGCTGGCCGACAGCGGACTGGTCAGCGTCATCGTGACCATCGACTCCCGTACCAACAGCATCCTGTGCCGTCCGAACATCGTCTCCCGCGGCTTCATCTTCATCAAGGAAGGTCAGACGCTGTTAAAGGAAGCGGAAATGATCGTCTATGAAGCCTTAAGAAAGAAGATGGCACAGAAGACCACCTTCGGTGAACTGAAGAACTGCATCCGTGAATCTCTGGAACCCTACTTCTTCAGCAAGACCCACCGTAATCCGATCATCATCCCGGTCATTCTCAATCATAAGGATGCCATTGCGATGCTGCGCAACCGTACTTAGTATCTAACCCGTTTCCCCCTGAAACGGGTTTTTTCATGAGCCAAACGGGAATGAATATGCTAAAATGATTTCATGAAAAAGAAATTGATTATTATATTGTCCTGCATAGTATTACTGGGGACCATTACAGTCATATCCTACAGCAAGGCGGCGATCTTCAACCTGACGGATTTCCGGGTCAAGTACCTCGACATCAGCTCGTCAGAGCTTCCCGCCAGTTTCAACAATGCGAGCGTAATGTTCTTCTCCGATCTGGAATATGGGACTTACTTCCGGGAAAAACGGCTGGACAAGTTCATCAGGGAAGTTGAGAATCTGAATGCTGATGTCGTCATCTTCGGCGGCGATCTGTTCGACAAGGTCTTCTCTCCCTATAATGAAGATGTCGAAAAACTGACGGAAAGTCTTTCTAAGATCAAGGCGCCTTTTGGCAAGTTCGCCATTCTCGGAGACTTTGATCAGGTCACCGATCAGCGCAAGGCTCTGGCTACCAAGATCCTCAATGATGCGGGATTCGAACTGCTTGACAATAATCCGATCGCCCTTCATCATGATACCAATGAGTTCATCAATCTGATCGGAATCAACTACTTTGAAGGAGACATCGACATGTCCGAGCACTTCCTCAGTGCCCAGCCTACCCAGTATAACCTGACCGTCATCCATGGCGCTGCCGTCTTCGATATTCTGCCGATCGGCATGAGCGATTATACCCTGAGCGGTCACAGCCACCACATGCAGGTCAATCTTCCGCTGATGGTAAACCGGGAAGATTACCAGCAGACCGCCAAGTACACCACCGGCAAGGTCACTCAGAGCAATGCCACGATGTACATCACCAAAGGTGTCGGTACGACCGATAAGGATTACCGCTTCTTCTCGGATCCCGAAATCGTATTTCTCAGATTCAAGGCGACCCGATAACCACTCAAGGGCTTCTGCGGAAGCCTTTATGTTTCCCCTGGAGGTAATCAGCATGAAATGTCCCTATTGCGGCCGGGAAATGACACCGGGATACATTCAGTCAGCCAGACGTGTTTACTTTACGGAAACACCTCACGAGCTTTTCTTCTGGCCCTTGAAGAAAGATAAGACGATAACCCGGGAGAACATCTGGTCACCAACCAGCCCGGCCTATCACTGTGCAAACTGTAAGAAGGTCATGTCGATTACAGCGGTGAAAAAGCAGAATTCAGATAACATGAAAAAACCGTCAGATCAGTTTCTGACGGTTTTTTTGAACTTTAATTAATTATTATTGATTCTTCTTGTCGCCGATTGATAACAGAGCGTTAAGCAGAATACCGAAGATGGAAGCACCGGCGATATCAGGAATGTTGATTCCGAAGAACGGGATGTTTCCGCCGAACTGGAAGTGTCCGCCTAAGCCGATGATCATGATGCAGGCGATGACGGCGATGTTCTTACTGGAGAACATGTCAACCTTCTTTTCGATCATGATGGCGATACCCTGAGCAGCGATGGCACCGAACAGATAGACTTCCAGACCGCCGATGACCGGCTTCGGGATGGCGTAGATGCCCTTGATCAGAGGTGTAAAGCAGGATACGATCATGGCGATGATGGCAGCACACTGAATGACCGGTACGGAGAATACTCTGGTAATGGCCATGGTGGAGATGTTTTCACCGTAGTTGGTGCCAGCCGGGCCGCCGACGAATCCGGCGACCATGTCACACAGACCGTCACCGATCAGGTTCTTGTCGAGCATGTCGATCAGGCTGTAATCCATCTTCTTGCCCTTCTTCTTGGCAACGTCCTGAACATAGATGTCCAGCTGATACATGTGAGCGGTTGATTCCGGAATGGTGGCGATGGCGATCGGCATGATGCCTACCAATGCAGCCATGGAAACCTTAGGCAGCGTGAAGGCCGGAATGGCGAACGGGCCGAAGGAAGCCAGGGAATTAAGAGCCTCGTCGGAAATGGTTCTGAAGACGTTGACACCGCCTAAGGCGAAGGCACCGGCAGTCAGACAGCCGCAGGCAGCGCCCAGCAGCAGCGGAAGCTGTCCCAGGAAGCCCTTGAGATATATTGAGAACAGAATCGTTGATAATAACGTTACCAGAGAAACGATCAGCCAGACAGTATCAGCGCCCTGAACTTCGCAGGCAACGGCATCTCCCAGAGCATTGCCAGCCAGGGACAGACCGATGATCATGGCAACCGGACCGGTGATGGTCGCCGGCAGGATCTTTTCAACGGTTTCCTTACCGAATCTTCTTACCAGTAAGCCGGCAGCGATGGATACGAAGCCGCTCATGATGATGCCGAACTGAGCCTTGGAAATGATCTCAGCCGGTAAGATGCCGGTAGCGTTGGCCTGAGCAAGCTGTTCAGGGGTGCATTCGGCAGCCGCCATGGACATGACAGCGGCCAAATAGGCAAAGCTGGAGCCGTAATACAGCGGGATCTTTCCTCCGGTAATGAAGGTAAAGCACAGAGTTGCCAGACCGGATGCGAAGATGGTAGTTGATACCTGGAATTTGGTGATGAGGGCTACCGTAATGGTGGCCGGGAACATGACGATCACCTGCTGTAAGGCATACAGCAGCAGTTTACCGGTTTCCGGTCTTTCGGTTGGCAGGTAGCCGTAGACATCGTTTTTCTTAGTCATAAAATTAACTCCTCTCATTTTTCCTTTATAACAACATTCTCGACCCCATCGGTCACCATGAGGTTGACACAGACGACCTCATTATGGGATGTGGGAATGTTCTTACCGACGAAGGTTGCTCTGATCGGCAGTTCGGCGTGACCGCGGTCGATCAGAACGCACAGCTGGATCCGTCTGGCCAGGCCGATGCTCTTTAAGGCATCCATGGCCGCACGGGCGGTCCGGCAGGTATAAATAACGTCATCAACCAGAACAACCGTTTTTCCTTCAATGGAAAACGGAACATTGGTCTGATTAATGACGGGATCGATGTTGATGGTAGATAAGTCATCACGGTAGAGAGTGATGTCAAGTTCTCCGACATTAACTGCACAGCCGGTAATGCTGCGGATGTTTTCGGCGATTCTCCTGGCCAGCGGTACGCCTCTGGTCTTGATGCCGATGAGACAGACATCCTCAATGGAAGAATTCTTCTCGATGATCTGATGAGATAATCTGACCAGAGTTCTTCTGATATCATCGCTGCTCATGATCTGTGCCTTGATACGCATTCTCTATCCTCCTGTAACAAAAGAGCAGACCGTTGCCGACCTGCTCAGATTACACAAAAAGTACATGTATCAGAACTTGTCGGCATCACAGTACCGTCTTGAAGTTACTGCAATTATATAACCACAAATTTCCGATAGTTGCAAGGAAAACTATTCCTTTTTTCGAAAGATTTTTGCGTAAACGCTTACACTTAAGTGTTCAAATAATCATTAGAGTTTCTCTAACGTAAAGATATTCCCTCTTACATCAGTTCAAAGTGGGCAAAGGCATTCCAGATGCCGTCATCATCGACCTCAGTGGTGATGTAATGGGCGGTCTGCTTCATCCTCTCCGAGGCATTGCCCATCGCAATTCCGGTACCGCAGGCCTGTAACATCGGGATGTCGGGATCCAGATCGCCAAAACCATAGGAGTTTTCACTTTCAACCCCCAGATAGTCCAGAACCATTCTTACCGCATCACCCTTGTTGACCTTGGAGACGCCGATCTCCCCGAAGATGTCCTGGCCCCACAGGCTGTTATTGAACTGCGGAAAGGCCTTTTCACATTCTTCATGAAGGTGTTCGTCATTTACCAGGTAGGAAACCTTGTTGACATCATCGCGATGGAGATCTTCCGCAAAGCGGACCGAGGGGAACAAATCGGTAAAGCTTCTTTCATCGGCATGGGGATTGCCGACCGCTCTTAAGAAGCGCTGGGCAGCGATGTTGCCGTGTTCCTTGATCTCCTCACGTGCTACCAGACAGTCTTCGCATTCAACGAAATACTTGACGTTTCTTTCATCCAGAAACCGGAAGATGTTCTCCAGGTCTTCCTTTTCAAATACCTTGTTGTAGATGATCTTGCCATCAGCTTCAATATAGCAGCCGTTGCCGCAGATGTAGCCGTTAAAGCCCAGCTGCAGCAGAAACGGATTGACCTCACCCTTGGCCCGTCCGGTGCAGATGAAAACCTCATTGCCCTTGGCCATGGCTCTCTTTATTGCCAGTTCGGTGGACGGCAGCATGACGTTGCTGCCATTGACGATGGTACCGTCAATGTCCAGGAATATAACTTTCTTCATTCTTGTTACCTCGCTGTCATCTTACCAAAAAAATCAGAACAACTCAATTTGTTCTGATTTTCCGTTATTCGCTTTCTTCCTCCAGCGGTTTCTTGCTGGGATCGACGATGATCTCGATCTTGTCGATAGAACGTTCATCCATCTTGACGATCGTAAAGGTGGCATTGCCGATCACGACGCTGGGATGCTCATCCTCATCAGGAACATAGCCCAGCTTGTCCATCAGCAGACCGCCGATGGTATCATTCTCACTGTCATCCAGCTTCTGGTCAATGATCTCGGAAATGTCATCAATCAGAGTGGCACCGTCCACGATGAAGTGGTCTTCCGTGACTTCCTGGATCTCCTTCTCTTCGTTGTCGAATTCATCCTGAATGTCTCCGACGATGGATTCCAGCAGGTCTTCCATGGTAACGACACCATAGGTTCCGCCGTATTCGTCCAGGACGATGGCGATCTGAACCTTGGTCTTCTGGAATTCCTCAAACAGATCATCGCATTTGAGATTTTCATAGACGAACATCGGTTCCCTCATGTAATCAGCGATCTTGATGTCTTCATTGTCCTTGTCTTCGACGATGATCCTCATCAGATCCTTGAAATAGAGAACGCCGACGATGTCATCAATGGTCTTCTCATAAACCGGGATCCGGGAGTGGCCGGAATCGGAGAACAGTTTCAGCGCTTCCTTTAAGGGAGTATTGATTTCCAGGGAGTCCATGTCGGTCCGGTGGACCATGATCTCACCGACCGTGCGGTCGTTGAATTCAAAGACGTTGTTGATCATTTCCTTCTGATCGTTTTCAATGAAGCCCTTCTCATTGCCGGCATCGACCATGATGCGGATCTCCTCTTCGGTGTATTCCTGCTGGCCGTCAGTTTCCTTGATGCCCATGGAACGGGCAATCGCATTGACGGACTTGGATACCAGGAATACCAGCGGCTTCAGGATCGTATAGAAGAAATTCAAGGATCCGGCAACACCATAAGCCACCTTTTCGGGATCTTTCATGGCGATCCGCTTGGGCAGCAGTTCACCAAACACCAAAGTAACATACGATAACAGTATGGTGATTAAGAAAATGGAAATGATTCTGACTAAAGATGTATCCAGGGATGTATTCCTTAACCAGTAGACGATGTAGTCCGCAAAGGTATCGGCCGCAATGGCACTGGACAGGAATCCCGATAAAGTCACGCCGATCTGAATGGTTGACAAAAAGGTTGTCGGTTTCTGTGTCATCTGATAAAGCAGTCTGGCCTTGCGCTTTCCGCTTTCAGCTTCCTTTTCCAGCTTGGCATCGTTGAGAGAAACGATGGCCAGTTCACTGGCGGCGAAATAAGCGTTAAGGGCTATCAGTACTATCAGCAGAATGATATAGCCGGTAAGACTTTTCTCCGGCTTTACAACGGTATCATTTACCATGGTTGTACCTAAAGTTAATATCGAATAACACAAGTGTGGGTCCATATGAAACAAATCAACTCCTATTAATATACAGCAAAAATGTTACGACTATTTGCCCCTTCTGTCAAGCGGAAGCTTACAGACCCCTTACCATGGCAACATAGTCAAAGACGATGAGACCGACATAGATGATCATGAAGAGAATGAAGGAAATCGAAGAGACCGACAGACGGAAAAAGGTCTTCATCTGTGCTGGAAGCCTGCTGAGATTACGACGCTCGGCAAACAGCAGCATGATGATGGCAACTGCCATCAGGACCAGATAGAACACAAACAGCGGTTCTTCATTAAAAGTCAGAAATGACAGGGAATTGTTGATGACATGCAGAATGATCCCCGGAACCAGGCTTTCATAGCGGATGGCCAGGATGGCCAGTACGATGCCGATGAAGAAGGCCGGGATGCTCTGGGTCACCGTTCCGTGCATCATGCCGAAGGCGATCGCCGTGAAGAATACGGCAACCGCGGTACCGTATCTTCTTAACACCTTCAGAAACCATCCTCTGAAGACGATCTCTTCCGCCAGCGGTGCCAGGATGGCAACATATAATATCATGAAGATGGACAGTTCCCCTTCTTCATCTGCCAGCGCCTGCCAATATGGGGTCCGGGCCAGCAAGCGGTAATAAAGCAGCCAGGAGAAGCGGATGACGGCAAAGGCCAGAACGCAGGCCAGCAGGCATTGCCAGCGCCGGTCCTTTCTTACCGGGGAACCCGGGAACAGAGCGATGTGATATTTCTTGATGAAGATCCGGTAGATCAGGTAATAACTGTACAGCGTCACCAGCACCGTAACCAGGTCGGAAGCGTTGCTGAAGAGGATGGCCAGCGGTGAGGAAGCCAGGGTAAAGAGCGCGGTGATCACACCGATCGCCAGCATGGCACCGCCGAAGCATCTGAAGGGCTTAAGGTATTCTCTCTTATCCATGTCACTACCTCACGCGGAAATGCTTGGGAGCATAATTCACAACAATTACATACAGAATTACTGACAGAACAGCCAGTATGGCGGCAATGACTGCCGTAACGTTCAGAGTGAGTTCAATATCGATGTCAATGCACAGGTAGCTGAACAGATAGACGAGATAGTCAACGACGGCATAGACCTTGTTTACCACTACTCCATTGCGGTCATAGGGGTGGAACAGATAATAGGCGGAAATGTGAAATACGGAGAAGAAAGTTCCCAGAATCAGCGGCAGCACCATGATGACGGCCACTTCCCTGATCTTATAAGTCGGCAGATTGAAAAGATAGATAAGTACCAGTCCACCGGTCAGGATCAGGGTCGGAACCATGGTGATCCTGAAAGCCTCCTTCAGCCTCAGCAGATAGTTCTTCTTAACAGCCTGGACGTTACGGAAGAAGTTATAGTTTACCAGTTTACTGTCAATCTGCAGGAAACAGGACATGACAAACTTCTTGGATGTTGATGAGAAGAAATAGATAGGATAGGAAACGATCAAAAGACGGTGAATGAGCATTCTTCCAATGCCGTCACTGGCTTCTTTAGAGAATAACTTCAGACTGCAGCCGATGACAGTCACGATCACGGTGATGCCGATCTGAATGATCCAGTCCTTGCGGAAATTCTTGCGGTAGCGCTGCTTGAAAGCATCGAAGATGAAATCGTATCCCCTTCTGGTGCTTCTGATCTCATTATTGGTGAGACTGTCATTCATCTCACCGATATCGATGGCGGTGCGGCCGTCGGAGACGATCATCTGCGTATTTCTGATGTTTTCAATTGAAAGGTTATAGCGGAAGATGCGGCCATAATTGGGCCTGTTGAAGAGATATGAGCCGCTGACAACGCCTAGGATGGTTCCTGCCAATATCAACAGGTATTCAGCTAAAGGCGGTAAGATCGGCTTAAAATAAGCCACAGCGGCAACCAGGGCCAGCGGCAGTAGCAGGCAGATGATCATCAGAACGCTTTTGACCTTACCGTTCTTGTTTATTACATAGCCGTTCTTCTCAATGCTCTGCATTTCGGCCATTTCGCCAAACAGATGGATGCCGAGATAAGCCGGTATTAACAGCAGGCAACGCCAGAAGCTGAGGTTGATGATGTTGGCGGCAACCGCAAACCCCAGAAGGAAAAGCACCCCTTCCCTGAGCAGATATTCCCACAGCAGCAGATGACCATAATCCGTGGTATTTACCCTTAACAGGATCACGTTGTTATAATCCGTTTCATCGAACCTGATGATGTCCTTGACTGCCGTTCCGGCAATCGTCAATAACAGAAAGGCGATTCCAAAGGCTGCCTGATCATGACCCAGCAGTTCAGAGATGACGGATATGTAGATCACCTTCTTGGTAATACCGTAAAGGAAATTCAGCGACATGATGGTCAGGGCAAGGCCCTCCTTGCTGTCATACTCGCTTACCAGATCATCATGAAAGAAACGCTTCAGAATGAAGGCATGGGATAGAAAGTATATGAATGAATTGGCCTTTTGAGAAAACTCAATTTTCTTCAGCTGCCAGATCTTTGCGGTTTTCATTTTTCAGGATCTCCACGACGGTTTCCTCAAAGTCTTCGGAATGGATCTTCTCACTGTCCAGCAGGATCAGTTTCCTGTTGTTGATGACGACGATCTCGTCGCACAGGCTCTGGACCAGTTCCAGGATGTGGCTGGAGAAGACGATGATCCTTCCCTGTTTCTGTTCCTTCAGGATCTCCTTGATCTCAGCCGCCACAATGACGTCAAAACTGGTCAGCGGTTCATCCAGAAGCAGAACCTTGGGTTTGGAGATCAGATACATCAGAATCTGGATCTTATTCTTCATGCCCATCGAATAGTCCTTGATCAGCTTGTGCTGATCTTCCTTGCTTAAGGAGATCATCCGGAAGTAGTCATCGATCTTATCCTTTTCATCGATGTCCATGATCTCCATGAATGATCTGATGAACTCATAGCCGGTCAGAAAATCCGGTATCTGACATTCAGTCAGTACCAGCCCGGTATTGGCATCGCTCAGGGGCTCTTCCCGGCCGTTTTCCAGCAGATAGGCCCGGCCGGAATCATAGGGGATCAACTCATCCAGGCAGTTAAAAAGCGTGGTCTTGCCGGATCCGTTGCGGCCCAGCAGGCCATAGATCTTCCCTTCTTCGAAGCGGAAGTCGATATCATCAAGCACCAGGTTATCACCGTAGCTTTTTCTTAGTTTTTCTATTACCAGCTCCATGTAAGTGCCTCCAAGAACTATTATACGAAAAAAAAGTCCCTTTCAGGACTAAATGTTGCGGAAATAAATGATCTGTTTGAGACCGGTCTGCGGATTGATGCGGTTCACGACGCCATCCGGCAGAAAGCCCATTTCCTTATAGAAGGCAGCAGCGTCGCTGTTTGCCGGTTCGACCCAGGAGATCGCCTGGTTGTATTCCTGTCTTCTTAGGAAGCGAACGGCTTCATGGATGAGTCTTCTTCCTTCCCCGTGGTTCTGATGTTCCTTCAGGACGTAGATCTTGGTGATCTCACCGGTATCCTTCAGTGCGCCAGGATCCTTGCAGCCGCAGTATTCACAGAAACCGATCATCTGATTGTCCAGCCAGCCGATGATGACATCAATGCACCTGCTCCTGCGGAACTCTTCAATACAGCTTTCCACGCTGAAAGCTTTCAGAGATCTTTCCTCTCCCAGGATCCCTGCATAGGTTTCCAGAAGACATTTATAGTAGAGTTTACCCAGTTTAACAGCATCCTGAGACTTGGCTCTTGTCATAGTAATCATGCGGCATAAATCCTTTCACTTTTTCGAAAAAATAAACGGAGACCAAACTGCTTTCTCCGTTAATTATCTGTAACTAAATTATACTATCTATATTAAAAAATGCCAATAAAATATGCTAAAAAAATAAATCGTTTTCCTGTTATCCCATAAGAATAGCCCGGTTTTTTCCGGGCTATAAGCATCGATAATGATTCTGACTGAATGATCAGTTATCCTGGTTCTTTTCAATCTTACGTCTTCTATTGATGGCGTAGATGCTGGTAAAGATAATGGCCAGAATGGTTGCCAGGTAAGGAATCATTTCCAGGAACTCCGTCGGGAAGCTCGACTGTGACTTCATGGTCGTCGCAAACGAAGAGGTTGCGCCGAACAGCAGTGAAACGATCGATGATCCAAACGGTGAGCCATTGGCCATGTTTTGAGCTGACAAGCCGATGTAACCTCGTCCGTTAGCCATGTTCTTGGTAAAGAATGTTACCCAGGACATTGACAGGAAGGATCCGGAGAGTCCGGCAAAGATACCGGAAAGCAGGAAGGCAATGTAACCGATCTTGGTTACGGAGATGCCTACTGACTGAGCAGCCATCGGGTTCTCACCAACGGAACGAAGCCGTAAGCCGATCCTGGTCTTATACAGGATGAACCAGACGATGAATACGCATAAGAATGCCAGATAAGTCAGAATGCTGTGACCGGACAGTACCCTGCCGAGGAATGGAATATCCTTGAGCAGCGGGATGTCGATGTTCGGCAGCTGGTAGGAGACGAAGGCACCTGAGGTTGATGACTTGTTGCCGGTCATCAGATACATAACGAAGACCGTACCGCCCGTTGCCATCAGGTTGAAGGCAATACAGGTCAGATAGAGGTCGGTTTTTCCGGTCAGGTGGCTGAAGGCGATGAACAGACCCGTAAGGACACCGGTCAGGATACCGCACAGTAAGCCCAGCCAGACATTGCCCAGGAAGTGGGCACCGGTGGCAGCGCCGAGAGCGGAGCACAGAATCATACCTTCAATACCCATGTTGAACATGCCGGCATGGCGGTTTAACAGAGCGGCCAGAGCGGCAAAGATCAGAGGGGTAGCCATTTTTATCGTATCGGCTAAAAATGCAGCAAGATCTATAGTCATTTATTTAACCTCCTCCTCGGGTGTATCAACTACCCCATCCGGAGCCTTGTACTCCTCGGTAACAGTTTCGGTTTCCTTCTGCGGTTCTTCAACCTTTTCGGCAGCGGCGAGAGCTCTCTTCTCGGCTTCTTCCTTCTCAACGGACTTGTAGATGAGTTTCTTCTTTGTTCCGGAGAGGAAGGACTCAGCAGCTACCAGCAGAATGATGATACCCTGAATGACGGTGATGAATTCACTGGGGATGTCGCCGGAGGTACTGACAACGTCAGCACCGATTCTGATGTAGGCAAGGAACAGAGCGCCAATCGGAACCAGGATCGGATTCTTACGGGCCAGAACGGCGACGACCATGCCGTCAAAACCGTGTCCGGTCGTGGCGATCCACTGGAAACGCTTGTAGCTGTTCATGATTTCCACAGCACCGCCGACACCGGCAATGGCACCGGATAACAGCTGAGCGGCGAAGGAAATGCCCAGAGTGGACAGACCGACAGCCCTGGAGAAGCGCGGGTTGGAGCCAACCAGTCTGATCTTCCAGCCAAAGGAGGTCTTGAAGAACAGGATGGATACAATGATTACGATGACCAGAGCGATCAGAATACCGGCGTTAACTTTCAGACCGCCTAACATTGACGGCAGCTGCATGTTTTCCGGAATGACCGGCGAACCGAGATAAGACAGCTTGGTATCCCTCATGTGATATCTTAAGAACCAGACGGTCAGCTGAGCGATGACGGAGTTGAGCATCAGGGAGACGACAACAACGTTGGCGTTCAGCTTCCGGTCCATGATGGCCGGAATATAGGCCAGGATGATACCGACAATGGCGCCTACCAGCATCAGCAGCGGAATCATGATGACCATCGGCAGAGAATTGCCGATCTGCAGACCGACGAAGGTGGCCGCGCAGGCGGAGATCATGAAAATGGACTCACCGATGAGGTTGAACTTGTTGACCGCATACATGAAACACATGGCAATGCCGCAGATGATCAGAGGAGTTGCCAGGTTGAAAATCGAACCAATTCTTCTTAATGAAGTGAACGGGCCAAGAATAAACTGTTTGACAATGAATATCGGATCATCGGAAATCAAAATCAGAATGAGTAGCGCAACCGCATAGGCAATGGCCATGCCGGCAACGATACGTACGACTTCCATTATGGATTCGATAAATTCCGTTTTACGCTGTCCTTTCTTCATAATAAGCCCTCCATCTGTTCAGCACTCATTTCCTTTAAGCCCAGCATGTACTGTCCGAGTTCTTCTTCGGAAACCTGATTGGCTTTCGGGAAAGCGGCAACTACCCTGCCCTTCCTCATGACCAACAGGCGATCTGAACATTCCAAGACCTCATTCAGGTCGGCAGAGATCAGCAAGGTACAGGTCTTTTCCTCACGGGATTTCCTGATGATGGTCTTACGGATCATCTCAGCAGTACCGACGTCAATGCCACGGGTTGGCTGATTAGCCAGGATGAAGTTGGCGCCGGAAGTAAACTCACGGGCGACGACGACCTTCTGAACGTTACCTCCGGAAAGCATTCTAACCGGCTGATCCGGTCCGTCGCACATGATTTCAAATTCCTTGATGTAATCTTCAACTTCCTTTCTGATCTTCCGGGAATTGATGAAGAATCCGTTCTTGTAATCCTTATCAAAGAAGCGGTCGGCCATAATGTTCATCTCGATCGACATGTCAGAGGCCACACCTTCGACCATGCGGTCTTCAGCGATGTAGGCCAGGCCGTTATCACGGATCTGCTTGACGTTCATGCCGATGATCGATTTTCCGTTGAGAATGACATCACCGGAGGCAAAATCCGTCAGGCCGGAAATGACCTGAGACAGCTCGGTCTGCCCGTTGCCTTCAACGCCGGCAATGCCGACGACTTCTCCGGCCTTGATGCTGAAGGTAACACCGTCCAGAACATGCTTGCCGAAGGCGTTGATCTTAACGAGATTTCTGATGTCAAGAATGTTGTCGCCCAGTTGGGCTTCAGCCTTATTGAACTTGAGAACGACGTCACGTCCGACCATCAGGCGGGAAATCTTGGCCTCATCAAGACCTTCGATGTCATAAGTACCCATGCAGACACCGCGTCTGAGAACCGTTACCTTGCTGCAGATGCGCATGACTTCTTCCAGCTTATGGGAAATGAAGATGATGGAAACACCGGAGTCACGCAGAGCAAACAGCTGTTCGAACAGTTCCTCGGTTTCCTGCGGAGTCAGAACAGCGGTCGGTTCGTCCAGAATCAGGATCTTGGCGCCCTTGATCAGCGCCTTGAGGATCTCAACTTTCTGCATCTGTCCTACTGACAGATCCTTTACCTTGGAAGTTGCATCAACCTTAAAGTTATATTTATCAGCGATAGCTTGGGTCTCCTTAACCGCGGTTTCATAGTCATACAGACCATTCTTCATCGGTTCAACACCCAGAGTAACGTTTTCAGCTACAGTTAATGACGGTAACAGCATGAAGTGCTGGTGCACCATGCCGACACCCTTGGCGATGGCATCAAGCGGATTGGCGATCTTGACCTCCTTGCCATCAATGTAAACACTACCCTGCTGGCAGTCTTCCATGCCAAAAAGGATCTTCATCAATGTCGTCTTGCCGGCGCCGTTTTCGCCAACCAGAGCGTGAATCTCATTCTTGCCGACACTGAAGCTGATATCCTTGTTGGCCATGAAGCCATTGGGGTAGATCTTTGTAATGCCCTGTAAGCGCAATACTTCTTCTGCCACTTAGATTACCTCCCTTAAGACTTTAAATAAAAGGGGAGGCAGGTTAAAACCTGCATCTCCCCGTCAGAATACATTTAGAAAGACTTATCTAGCAGACTCTAAGTATGCTTCGTATTCCTTGTCAGAAGCGAAGTCAAAGTATGACTTAACCTTCAGCTTGCCAGCCTTGGCATCATCGAATGCCTTAGCCATTTCATTTCTGAGTGCCTCAGGAACATTCTGCTTGAAGAAATCGTTGTCTACATAACCAACGCCGTCTTCAACGAGACCGAAGGTTGTGGTCTTCTTCCAGACGTCCTCACCCTTTTCATAACGCTTGACGAAACCGTATAAGGTATTGCCAACCTGCTTTAACATGGAGGTTAAGATGACATTGGCCTTGGCCGGGTTAGCTGAATCAACATATTCCTGATGCTGGTCGGAGTCAACACCGATTGCCCAGGTATTGGTTTCAGCGCAAGCTTCGAATAAGCCGTCGCCTGAACCACCAGCAACCTGATAGAAGACGTCAGCGTTCAGGTTTCTGTGCTGGTCTAAGCAGAGCTGTTTCATGGTAGCCGGATCGCCCCAGCTGTCGCAGGCAGCGGTAACGACCTTGACGTTAGTGCCATGAGCAGCGTTGTAATCCAGAACACCATTTACATAGCCGGTAACGAAGTCATTGATTACAGGGTTGATCTTACCAACGTTAACAGCTACCTGACCGGTCTTTGACATACCGGCAGCCATTAAGCCAACCAGGTATGAGCCTTCAGACTGAGCGTAGAAGATAACAGCCATGTTATCGGTTAATTCATCAGGGCTTCTGCTGTCATCGAATTCGACGAACTTGACATCCTTGTATTCAGCAGCGAGTTCCTTGAACTGATCAAAATATGAAGATGATCCGAAAATCAGATTGTAACCCTGGTCGATCATGTCGTTGATCTTGTCCTTGAAGGTTGCGGTATCTTCACCGATTTCGAAGGTCTTCTGATCATAGCCCTCATCTCTGAGCTTCTTCATGCCAGCTTCGCCGCTGTCAGCGAATGACTTGTCGCCTAAGCCACTTACGACGTAAGCGATCTTCAGCTTCTTTTCGTCAGGCTTTACATTATTGTTGTTGCCGCCATTGTTGTTATTGTTGCAGCCGAATAAGGTTACAACCATCAGAAGGGCAACAAGAATAGTAAGAATTTTTTTCATATTTCCTCCTCTTTCCTGAACTTATCTTAACTTCCTGTTACGGAAGAAAGTTCCTTATTTTTCAGGCGGCGGTCAGATTCCGCAGCCACTTGTATCTGTACACATTTATTATACCAATTATTGATTCGAAAACAATTATCATTTTGATGGACAGAACAATAATCCAGGGCTCCGCCTGAACCTTGAAAGCCAGGTATGACGCAAACGGTATGCAGATCATGAACATCACGACGATATCCGTATAGAATCCGACCTTACCCTGGCCGCCCGATCTCAGAATGGCGATCATGCCGATCATTTCCAGCATAGAGAACGGCCATATGAAGGCAATGACGGTCATGAACTGGCGGGCATAATGTGCCGATTGCTCATTGAGGGCATAGAAGCCCAGAAACAGATCCCTGACCAGGAAAGTGATGGTGCCCAGAACGATGCCGCTGAGCAGTCCCAGCAGGATCATGGTGTTGGCTTCCCTCTTCGCTCTTTCCAGTTCTCCCCTTCCCAGCGTCATGCCCAGCACTACTGAACTGGCATTCAGCAGGCCGTTGCCATAGCTGGCGCCCAGATCATAGAGTACGGTCGTGACATTGTAGCCGCCGACCACCTCCCGGCCCAGCTGACCGGTGATCATCGCACCGCTGGAAGTTCCCAGAGACCAGACCACCTCGTGACAGACGATCGGAGCGGTAACGCTGAACAGGCTTCTTCTGATCTGCGGATCTACAACCTTAAGATGCCTTAGTTCAAAAGGTATGTCTGAGGCCTTTAAGAAGAACAGCGTACAGATGAAGAACTCGGCATAGCGGGCTGCCAGCGTTCCATAGGAAACCCCGACTGCCCCCATTACCGGGAATCCCAGCCTGCCGAAGATCAGCAGATAGTCCAGCAGGATGTTGATGCTGTAGGAAATGATGTTGGTAAACAGAATGATCTTCATCTTGGCCATACCCCGACTGGCTCCGAAAATGACAACCGACAGTCCGCAGACCATGTACATCAGGGACACCTTTCTGAGATGTCCGGCCCCGACAGCGATGATTTCCGGATCAGATGAATAGATCCGCATGAAGACCTCCGGAAAGAAATGGACCGCACAGCCGTAGACTAATCCGAGCACGGCAGCCATCCGCAAGCCATGGGCGATGATGGCTGGAATGTGGTCAACATCCTTCTTGCCCCAGTACTGAGATACCAGAACGCTGACACCGACTGAAAGACCGCAGCAGATCGTATAGTACACGAAGAAGACCTGATTGGCTTGGGAGATGCCAGACATCTGAACCTGGTCAATGCTGCCAAGCATCAGCGAGTTAACGGTATCAACGGAGATCCTTAACAGCTGCTGCAGATAGATCGGCAGTACCAGGGCGAAAAGTTCCCGGTAGAAGCTCTTTTCTCTGATTATTTGCATAGGCAGATCTTGTCAACCAGCCAGCGGCGGAATGCCGGTACATCGATTTCAGTGGCAACCCGGACATTGGGCTGGCGATTAAGCTTGTTGCGGACATCCGCATAGGTATGACCTCTGGTGTAATCACCTCTGGTCTCCACGTCCATCCAGTAATCGCGATATTGCAGGCATTCGGGGTAGACGGCAGCGGCCAGGGCCAGGGCATCGTGCATGATGATGTCTTCTCCACCCCGGGCAAATCTTTTCTCCATGAATTCCAGCAGATCAGCCGTCAGTACGGCGGCCTTAGACCCATTGGCTCTTAATTCTTCAATATCTTCCCTGGTCATGATGGCCTTGAGAGTTACATCCAAGCCCACCATGGTCAGCGGAATGCCGCTGGAAAAGACCGTAAGGGCAGCTTCCGGATCGACCCAGATGTTGAATTCGGCTGTTGGCAAGACGTTTCCGCCATAAACGGCGCCGCCCATGAACCACAGGTGTTTTATCAGTTTCGCAAAATCCGGGTACTGAATGATGGCTGCGGCGATGTTGGTCATCGGACCGGTCACCAGCAGTTCCAGTTCGCCCTGACATTCAACGGCCTTCTCATACAGGAAGCGGGAAGAGATCCGCCTGTCAAAGGTATGGCTGACCGCCTCGGGAATGACAACGGATCCCAGGCCGGTCTTGCCATGGGTCTGATCGGAGGAATTGCGGAATCCCATGGTAAACGGATACGCCGCTCCCCGGCAGACCGGTACCTCCCAGCCCAGATATTCGCACATGTTCAGATTGTTACGGGAAACATTATCCTCATTAACATTTCCGTTAACCGAAGTAATGCCCAGTATTTCTATCTCCTCGCAGCCGAAGGCCGCCATCAAGGCAATGGCGTCATCGGTGCCGGTATCGCAGTCTATAACAAATTTTCTCATGACTTCTCCCTCACTCTCCTGCTCTTCTTATTCTTTCACAGAGCCATTCTCTGAACTTTTCAACATCAATGCCGACGGCGACTGAACAGTTCGGCTGCCGTCCGCTGCGATTACGCAGATCGACATAGGTATGACCTCTGGTATAGTCTCCACGGCATTCCGCATCAACGAAGCATTCCCGGAAGCTCAGGCACTCCGGATACAGTGCTGCGGCCAGAGTCAGGGGATCGTGCATCCTTGAAAAGCCGATTCCGATGCCGAAGCGGTTCATCTGATAGTGGATGATATCAGCTGCCAGCCGGCCTTCCCGGCTGCCGTAACCCCGCAGTCTTTCAATTTCCCCGTTGCCCATGGTGGCCTGATTGGAGACATTGAGTCCGACCATGACGGTTGGAATGCCGCTGGCCAGTACCGTATGACAGGCTTCCGGATCGACCCAGATGTTGAACTCGGCGCTGGGCGTCACATTGCCGCCTTCGGTGGCACCGCCCATGAAGTAGATCTTTCTGATCAGCGCTTTGATGTCATCATGCTCGATGATGGCCAGGGCAACATTGGTCAGCGGTCCGGTGGCGATGATCTCCAGCTGACCGGGATAACGGAGAGCCATGCGGTAGATGAATTCCGCCGCCCTTTCCCCTTCCATTTTCCTTCTTTCGGCCCGGGGCAGTTCCACATCCCCTAAACCGGTCTTACCGTGAACATTGTCACCGGCACCGGTATCCCGGCTGGCCTTCAAAGGCAGCCAGGCTCCGTGAAACACCGGGATGTCCCGGTCCAGATATTCCATCATGTCCAGATTGTTCTGGGAAGTATAATTCTCACTGACATTGCCGTTGACCGATGTCAGCCCCAGGATGCTGATCTCTTCACAGCCCAGGGCGGCAATGATGGCGATGGCATCATCGGTCCCGGTATCGCAGTCGATGATTATGGGTCTTTTTACTGACATAAGAGTTCCTCCAACCTCTTACGGAGGTATGCCTTGGTCTCTGCATCACAGAAGGCGGCATCGATGGAATTGTACGTACACTGCATCAGCTGTTCTTCGCTGACGCCCAGCATCCTTAACTGGTTATGTTCATTCAGACAGTCAGTCCGCGAGAAGATCATGTTATCGCTGTTTAACGTAACCTTAATTCCCCTCTCCATCATCTTTCTGACCGGATGGCCGGCATAGTTGCGGTCGACCTTTACATTGGATGATACACAGACCTCACAGGTCAGACCGGCATCCAGCAGCGCCTGAATGTATCTTTCATCCTGAACGCAGTTAACACCGTGGCCAATGCGGTGCGCTCCCATGGCTATGGCATCGAGGATATGGCTGCCAATGCCCATCTCTCCTGCATGCATCGTATAAGGTATTCCATATTCCCGGGCCTTTTCAAACAGCGGTGCATACTCAAGATAGTCACAGTTATTTTCAAAACCGGCCAGATCAAGACCGACAACGGTCTTTCCTCTTAACTGTCTGGTCACCTCTATGGTTTCCAGGTTTTCCTTCATGTTGAACTGAGCAGAGTCACCTTTGTGCATCAGACAGTTGATGATGCCGATCCGGATCGGAAGATCCTGCATGGCCTTCTCGGCCCCGTCTCTTACCGCCTGCAGGGCCTCAAGCTGACTCAGACCCTTCTTGTTATGTTGCTGGGAGGCACAGCGGATCTCCGCATAGATAAGTCCCCGGTCATTCAGCCGGCGGGCCAGATCATAGGTGGCATCATAAAGGTCTTCATAATACTGCAGCAGATCACAGACCAGATCAAACTTCTTAATGCTCTGGGCCGAATGATAGCCATTATTGGAAAACAGAAGACCGTAAAAATCCTCAAAGGTGGAATCAGGAGCGATGACGCCTCTCTGTAAGGCCTTTTTATAAGCCCACATGATGTTCAGGGACCCGTCAAGATGTAAATGTAATTCTGTTCTCGCTGTCTGCATGCTGAATCCTCTCAATCTTTATCACTTATAAAATCATTATACTATCAAAAATGCCGCTCTGCAGTTTTTTACCATAAAGAAACGGATTTTCCATCTTCAGAAAAAGGTCCGGGAATGTTTTCAAAAACTTCACATTGGCAACAATTGAAAAACAGATTCGTTTTCTATCATATAACCGTGAACCGGAGGTGATCACAGATGGAAAACCAGTACATATTTGAAAGAACGGAGATGAAATACGTGATCAGCGTGGAACAGAAGAAGGAACTTCTGGCCCGGTTAAGAGAACAGCTGATCCCCGACTTCTATCCTCACAGCGACATCACCAGCATCTATCTGGACAGTGATGACTTCCGCCTGATCAGAAATGCCAACGGCAGCAGAAATTACAAGGAAAAGATGCGGATCCGCTGCTATGGCGAAGTCAGCGATGACTCTCCGGTCTTCATGGAACTGAAGAAGAAATACAAGGGTACGACCTATAAGCGCCGGATCGATCTGACTTACCGGCAGATGCGCGATTACCTGCTGTTTGACCGTAAGCCTGACAACAGCCAGATCACCAATGAGATCGATTATCTGCTGACCAGCTGCGATCTCAAGCCCAAGGTCCTGATCAGATATCAGCGCGACAGTTTTCAATCAAAAGATGATGCCAGTCTGCGAATCACCTTTGACTATCAGCTGAGGTACAGTACCACCGACATGACTCTCACCAACCGGCAGCCGGAAGACATCCTGCTGTCCGACGATAAATGCATCATGGAGATCAAGTCACTGGCAGCGATGCCGTTATGGTTAACAGCTGCCCTGAAGGAAATGAAAATCTATCCCGGAAGCTTTTCCAAGTACGGGACCGTATATGCCACTAAACTGGCGCAAGGAGGTAAATTCACATGTCACAGTTATTCACGTCAGTATATTCCGAATTTAACATCACCGCATACTTACTATGCACATTAGCTTCAATCTTCCTGGCGGTCATGCTGGCCATTGTCCATCGTCAGTATAACCGGACCAGTAACGGTTTCTTCATGACCCTGGTCCTGATTCCCGTCATCGTCCAGACGGTCCTGATGCTGGTCAACGGCAACAGCGGTACCGGAATTGCCGTAGCCGGGGCCTTCTCCCTGGTGAAATTCCGCAGCCGCCAGCTGAAGGAGGAAGAGATCGCCGTGATCTTTACCGCCGTCGCCATCGGCCTGGCCACTTCGAGCGGTTATCTGGCCATCGCTGCCCTTTTTACCCTCATTGCCGCTCTGCTGCTGTTTTTACTGCACCGCTTTGCCGGCAGTGCCCTTAATTCCAATCATCTGCTGCTGAAGGTGTCCGTACCTGAAGGCCTCAACTATCTGGAAGTCTTCAGGGATGTCTTCACCGATTATGCCTCTCAGTATGAACTCATCAATGTCAAGACTACCAACATGGGCTCCCTCTTCTCCCTCACCTATGACGTGGTACTGCTTGATCCCGAGAAGAAGCAGCAGTTCATCGATGATCTGCGGATCAGAAACGGGAATCTGGAGATCTCCCTTGGTCTGTTCCCGGAAGCATATAACCAATAAGAAATTTCATGCAAAGGAAAAACGGCCGCGGCCGATTTTCTTCATGAATTAATCACTATCTTTTCTTAAAGAAACCCTTGATGGTATCGGCCAGATCGCCGGCAGCCTCCGAGATGTTCTCACCGATGCGGACAACATCCTTCTTATCAAACTTGCCGTCATCACCGAGAATAGCCTTGCCCAGGCCGCTTTCCTTAAACTTCTCAGCGCCTTCCTGGGCTTTCTCCCGAACCTTCTCTGAGCCTTCAGCCACGGCCTTCTTAACGTTATCGGCGGCTTCGGAAGCCTTCTCCATCACGACGGCCCGCTTTTCACTGATGTCGGATTCAATGCCCATGCGGGTCTGATCAAGTTTCCTGATCTCCTTGTCCATGTCCTGACGGACCTTCTGATAGTTCTTGTTGGGTTCCAGCGTCAGTTCAATCTTCTCCTCTTCCTTCTTACGTCCGGCCCCGTATTTCTTATCAAAATCAGCACGGGCCTTGTCAGCGAGTTCCATGTTCTCGAACTTCAGCTGGGTAACGCTTTCGCGGTTCAGCTCATTGACCTCCTGTTCAAAGGATTCGGCAGTCTTCTGCAGATCCTCCAGTTCATCGGTCAGCTTCTGAACCGTGTCACTCAGTTTCTCTGACTGCTCATTGAGCAGCTTTTCGGTTTCTTTCGCAATGTCCTTATTATCCATTTTCTTACCTCTT
Source organism: Erysipelotrichaceae bacterium (assembly GCA_017445225.1). Taxonomy (GTDB): domain Bacteria; phylum Bacillota_I; class Bacilli_A; order Erysipelotrichales; family Erysipelotrichaceae; genus RUG521. The sequence continues at coordinate 45,529 of JAFSUN010000014.1, forward strand.
TACTAAATTATATATCGAAAAAAAGTGGCTTAGCCACTTTTTATTACATTTCCTTGCAGAATACCACGTAGGCATTCTTGGCTTCGAAGACGTCAACCTTGCTGGTGACTTCCCACGGTGCGTGCATGTTCTGAACACCGACACCGCTGTCGATCACCTGCATGTTGTACTTGGCCATGATGTAGGCGATGGTTCCGCCGCCGCCTTCGTTGACACGGCCGATCTCGGCAGTCTGCCAGGAGATCTTGTTGTCGTCCCAGATCTTTCTGATCCTGGCGATGTATTCCGGGTTGGCATCGTTGCTGCCGCCCTTGCCGCGGGAACCGACATACTTGTTGATGGTGATGCCGTGACCGAAGAAGCAGGTATTCTTCATTTCGTTGACCTGCGGATAGTTCGGGTCATAGGCTGCGGAGACATCGCTTGACAGCATGCAGCTGTTGGCCAGACATCTTCTCATCTTCAGATCGCTGTAGCCGCCGGTCAGTTCAATGAGTTCAGCGACGACGTTTTCATAGAAATAGGACTGCATTCCCGTGGCACCGATGGAGCCGACTTCTTCCTTGTCGACCAGCATGCAGGAAACGGTCTTTTCCGGGTTTTCAATTTCCATCATTGCCATTAAGGAAGTATAGGCACAGACGCGGTCATCCTGGCCGTAGCCCATGACCATGCTGGCATCCAGACCGTAGTCCCTGGCTTCGCCGGCCGGAACAACTTCGATCTCGGCGGACAGGAAATCAGCTTCCTCAATGTCATACTTCTTCTTCAAGAGCTTCAGGATGTTGGCCTTGACGGCATCCTTCTCCTCGCCTTCCAGCGGGATGGAGCCGACGGTGACGTTGAGATCCTCACCTTCGATGACCTCATAGGCCTTCTTCTGCATCTGCTTGCCGGCCAGATGGATCAGCAGGTCGGAAATGCCGACGACCGGATCCTTCGGATTTTCACCGATGACTACGTTGACAACGGAACCGTCCTTCTTGCAGACAACGCCGTGCAGAGCCAGCGGAATGGTTACCCACTGATAGGACTTGATGCCGCCGTAGTAATGGGTATCCAGCAGGGCAATGTCATGATCCTCATAGAAAGGATTCTGCTTGATGTCGATACGCGGTGAGTCGATGTGGGCACCGAGGATGTTCATGCCCTTTTCCATCGGCTGCTTGCCGATGATGAACAGAGCCAGGTCCTTGCCCATGTTATTGAGATATACCTTATCTCCCGGATTCAGCTTCCGGCCGCTGTCGATGTAGTCATTGACGTTCTTGAAACCGTGGGCTTCGGCAATTTCGATTCCTCTTCTGACGCATTCCCTTTCGGTCTTGCAGTCGGAAATGAACTTACGGTATCCTTCCGTAAAGTTGAAGAGATCCTTTCTCTCCTTCTTGTTGTACTTCTTCCAGGCGTTTTCCATAGTGTTACTCCTCTCCCTCTGGGTTCAGCAGCTTTTCAGCGACTTCCCGGTGCATGGCAGCCAGGAAATCGCTGACAGACATGGTGAGCTGCTGTTTCTGACCATGCCGACGGATGGTGACCAGGTCATTCTGGACTTCATTATCGCCGATGACGACCTGAATGGTGACCTTCTTGACCTGCGCTTCTCTTACACGATAGCCAAGTTTTTCGTTTCTGTCATCTACTTTGACTCGGAATCCTTCAGCGGCCATTCTCCTGCACAGATCATAGGCAAAATCGGAATGGACATTGGGATTGACCGGAATGATGGTGAACTGTTCAGGTGCCAGCCATAACGGCAGGTTGCCCATGGTCTCTTCCAGCAAGAAGGCAATGAAGCGGTCCAGAGAACCCAGAATGGCTCGATGGATGACGACCGGGGTCTGCTTGTTGTTGTTTTCATCGATGTAGGTAAGTTCGAATCTTCTCGGTAACAGGAAGTCCAGCTGAATGGTGCTCAGTGCTACTTCGTTGCCGACGGCCGGCTGTACGAGAACGTCCAGTTTCGGTCCGTAGAAGGCCGCTTCACCGATGGCCTCGAAGTAATTGATGCCCAGATCGTCCAGAACGTTACGCAGGGAAGCCTCGGCGGAGTTCCACATTTCATCATCCGGGAAGTACTTTTCGGTATCAGCCGGATCTCTCAGAGACAGCCGGAAGGTATAATCCTTGAAACCGAAGTCGCGGTAGGTATCGAGGATCAGGTCAACGACACCCTTGAATTCACTTTCGATCTGAGCCGGGGTACAGAAGATGTGGGAGTCATTCTGAGTAAAGCTCCTGGCTCTTTCAATGCCCTTGACGGCGCCCTGCGCCTCAAAGCGGAAGTCATTGGCGATCTCAGCGATCCTTAACGGCAGATCACGGTAGGAATGCATCCTTGATCCGTAGATGACCATGTGATGCGGGCAGTTCATCGGTCTTAAGACGTAGACATCGTCTTCCAGCTTGGAATCATCGATGTCCTTGAGGATGGCACCGAGAGTACGGTCACGGTTGCCTTCATTGATCTTGACCATCGGAGCGAACATGTCAGCCTTATAGTGATCCCAGTGTCCGGAAGTCTTGTACAGATCGACGCTTCCCAGATCCGGGGTATGAACGTGCTTGTAGCCGCGGGCGATCTCCTTGTCGGTGATGTAATTGTTCAGGATCCGCCAGACGGTATAGCCGTTGGGCAGCCACATCGGCAGGCCCTTGCCGACCAGATCGCTGAGCATGAAGATGTCCATCTCCTTGCCGATCTTGCGGTGGTCTCTCTGCTTGGCTTCTTCCATGTATTTCAGATAGCCGTTGAGGTCTTCTTCGTTCTCAAAGCAGACACCGTAAACTCTCTGCAGCATCTTATTCTTGGCATCAGCCTTCCAGTAGGCTCCGGAAACCTTGGTGAGCTTGAAGTGCTTCAGAAACTTGGTATTTTCAACGTGCGGTCCCCGGCACAGGTCGGTGAAATCACCCTGACGGTAGCAGGAAATGACGACTTCATTCTCATCCATGTTGCTGATGAGGTCGATCTTGTAGGGATCGTCCTTGAACATCTCCAGAGCGTCAGCCTTGCTGATTTCCTCTCTGACGATCTTCTTGGCGTCCTTGGCGCACTTCTTCATCTCCTTCTCGATCTTCGGCAGATCGGCTTCCTGAATGGCATCATCACCCAGATCGATGTCATAGTAGAAACCGTCGCTGATGACCGGTCCGACCCAGAACTTGGCATGCGGATAGAGATGCTTGACAGCCTGAGCCAGCTGATGAGCACAGGAATGGTTCAGAACATTGAGTTGCGGATTTTCTTTCAGATTCATTTTACGGTAATTGATCATAACGACTCTCCTTTGCTAAAAAATAAAGACGCCCCAGCATAAGGACGTCATAAACGCGGTACCACCTTAATTCATATTCAATGAATATGCACTCGAGACTGTAACGTCGTCACCGGGATCCTTTCCTAGGATCCTACTCGCAAGCGGTAAGGCAGTCATTCCGCAAATTCTTTTCACCGGCCAGAATTCTCTCTGATTAGTCTGAAAGCCTGTTGTCTTGGTCTTCGTATAGAATTATTAAAAGCCTTTATCTGCCAAAAGTCAACCCAAAAAAAGCACTGCAGCGTTACTGCAGTGCGGATCGGATAACTATTCCTTTTCCAGAGAAAGCGTGATGGTCGGAATGTCACAGACTTCCGCCGGTCCGTAGTACTGGATGGCACCTGGATAGGTGTAGCAGGTTTCCACCGCCCACTGTTCCCGGTTGGCGCAGAAGTAGGCAAACGGCTTGCCGTCCAGTTCAACAAGAGCCTTTCTGATGACCGGCTTGTCCTCGCCGTTTCTTCTTTCGATGTTCATCATCTTGGTGATCGGCATGCCGCCGGCTACCCACTGTTCGGCCGGCTTGGCCAGGTTGGAAACCTTGGAGAGGTATCCGGTATAGCCGTACTGGATCAGCATGCAGGCATTGTAGCCCAGTGAATAGCAGTAGTCAGCGTCGAAATTGCTCGGGAAGGCGCATCTGCCTTCATAACCGAAGAAGTGATGCTGAGCGGAGAACTTGCCCTTGTAGGTTCCGGCCTTCTTTCTTCTGGCCAGCTCCTCCTTGACCATGGCTGAGAACAGTTTCTCGGATTCGATCAGGGATACCTGAACGTTACCATGCGGGTCTCTTTCCAGGAATAACTGCTGCTGGATGCCGACAGGCAGCTGAGCAAAGACCTTCATTGATTCGGCACTGATGCCCTTTCTGATGAATTCATACTTTTCATCCCAGCTTCCCAGGGCGTTGAATTCCTCGGTCCTCTTGCCGGCGAGCAGTTCGTTGATCTCTCTGATCAGAACGGAGAATTCCGGGATGAATTCCACGATGCCTTCCGGAATGATGGCAACGCCGAAGTTATTGCCGTTATTGGCTCTGGCATTGACCGAATCGGCGATGTAATTGGTGATGTCGGAAAGTGACATCTTTCTGGCTGCTACTTCCTCACCGACCAGACAGATGTTGGGCTGGGTCTTCAAGGCGCACTCCAGAGCGACATGGGAAGCGGAACGGCCCATGACCTTGATGAAATGCCAGTACTTCTTGGCACTGTTGGCATCTCTCTCAATGTTGCCGATCAGTTCACTGTAGGTCTTGGTGGCGGTATCGAAACCGAATGAACATTCAATGTCTTCGTTCTTCAGGTCACCGTCGATGGTCTTCGGACAGCCGATTACCTGGATGCCGGTATTGTGCGCGGCAAAGTATTCAGCCAGAACGGCAGCGTTGGTATTGGAGTCATCACCGCCGATGATGACGATGGCATTGATGCCGTGCTTCTTGCAGACATCATAGGCTACCTGGAACTGTTCAGGAGTTTCCAGCTTGGTACGGCCGGAACCGATGATGTCAAAGCCGCCGGTATTGCGGTACTGATCGATGAATTCATCATCGAAGACGACATATTTGTCTTCCAGGATGCCGCTGGGGCCGCCCTTGAAGCCATACAGGACATTATCCTTATTGGTGGCTTTTAAGGCATCGTACAGGCCGCAGACAACGTTGTGTCCGCCCGGAGCCTGTCCGCCGGAAAGGATAACACCGACTACCTGCCTGCGGGCCGGGGCGGTATTGGTTCCCTTTTCAAAGGTGATCTCCGGCTTGCCGTAGGTGTTGGGGAATAATTCACGGATCTTTTCCTGGTCAGCAACGGAAGCCGTTGCCTCACCGGTCTTTACACTGATTTCCTGGATGCCGTTTCTCAGCATGCCCGGAAGTTTAGGTTCATACTTGTATCTGGCGATCTGCAGCGGTGATAGTTTCATTTTCATTTCTCCTTATTACTCACTATTAATATACTACTACATTTCCCAAAAAACGGAAAGCAAGCTTTAGCTTCCCTTCCGCATTCTTTCATTAATCCTTAACCTCGATACCGAACAGGCTGACCAGTTCACTCGCCTGCCAGCGGGAGACCTTCAGACCACGGACGCTTTCCGCATCGGTGATCAGTCCGCTGATGTCACTGCTGGAGAGATCAGTCCCCTTCAGGCTGCAGCGGCACATCTCGGCCCTTTCCAGGTCGCAGCGTTCAAACTGCAGATGCTGCGTTTCCGCATTATTCAGATAGATCTGCCGACAGTCGCTGTCCTTAAACAGGAGCCGGTCAATGTGGCTCTGCGACAGGTTGGCCAGCTGACATTTGGAATTGATGATCTGCACGTCTTTCAGGCTGGCTTCGATGAAGGAAATGCCGACCAGCCGGCAATCACGGAAGATCACCCGGCGGCATTGGCAGCCGTCAAAGGTCCGGTTGGAGAGGTCGCAGTTGCGGAACTCACAGTCGATCAGCGAAACACCGGTCATCCCGATCCGGCTGAAGTCGATGTGATCAAACAGACAGCTGTCAAAGGTAATGTCCCGCAGATTAAGGGCCTGTGCCGGATTTTCACTGAACTCCCCATTGAGATAGTAGAACCGTTCATCAGTTTCGATGAACGGTTTTCTTTCTTCAATGTAGAGTTTGGGCTGAGCGATCCTTACCATCAGACGACAAAGTTACCGTGGTCAAAGACCGTTACTTCGCTGCCGTCATGCCTGATGCCGGTAACGTGCATGTCTCTGGTTCCGAACATGAAGTCCACGTGATTGAGTGAACTGTTGCCGCCGACCTGAGCCAGTTCGCTTTCGTTCATCTCAATGCCGCCCTTGACATTCTCCGGATAACATCTGCCTAGGGCCAGATGGCAGGAGGCATTCTCATCAAACAGGGTGTTATAGAAGAGGATGTTGCTGCGGGAGATCGGTGAATCATAGGAGATCAGGGCTACTTCACCCAGATGTCTGGATCCCTCATCGGTCTCCAGCATGTCCTTCAGGGTATCGTACTCCTTCTCAGCTCCGTAATTGACGACGACGCCGTCCTTGAATTCAAACCAGAACCCTTCAATGACCTTGCCGTTATGGCTTAATGGCTTGGAGGCAACGACCTTGCCATTGACGCCCAGCCGGTGCGGCATGCAGAAGCATTCCTCAGTCGGCATGTTCGGATTGAAGAACACACCGTCAGGAGTCGTACAGCCGCCGCCTACCCAGATGTGATCCTTTACCAGATCGACATACAGATCGGTTCCCAGTTCGCTGACGAAATGCAGAGTTTTGAAATTGAATTCATTGAGAATGTCGCAATGCTCCATCAGTTCACGGTCATGGTTCTTCCATTCTTCAACCGGATCGTTATCATCGGTGATCCGAACGCTCATCAGAATGGCTTTTGTCAGTGCTTCAATGGCTTCCTCTTCTTCCAGATCCGGGAATACCAGTTTTGCCCAGCCGGCTGATGGCAGAGCGGCTACGCACCACTGTCCTTCGTTATTCATCGTATAGGACATGTAGGGAGCCATCTTCTTCATGTAAGCCATGCGGGACTGCTTCATCTTGGCGGGATCGATGTCCTTTAACAGGCCGGGAGTACCGCTGTGAACGGAAAGATAGCAGGCCTTCTTCTCATGTTCCCGCCTGGTCCTTTCGGGAACCCAGTCCGGAACATCGGCCAGTACTTCCGCAGTCTCGTTTTCGTAGACCAGTTTGTTTACGATCTCATCGCTCCACTTTACTTCTACTTCTCCAGCCCCGGCTTCAAAGGCTTCCCTGACGCACATTCTGATGAACTCATAGTCCTTGACGGCCGCGTTGATCACCAGCAGCTGTCCCTTCTGAACATTGACTCCGGAACGGACGATCAGTCTGGCGTACTTCTCCATCAGTTCTTTTTTCATTATTTCTCTACCTCGGCATATCTCATGGTATTGGTATTGCCGTGACCGGCATGCCAGCCGGCGCAGATGATGTAGGTGCTGCCCAACGGAAGCTTCATGGCCTTGGTGATCCGGTGAGCGGTGGTATCGTAGAGGTCAACATCGGTGATGTCCTGATCATAGACCGGATAGACATCGGAATACAGAGACATCCGGCGGCAGGTCGCCAGTGAGTTGGTAGCCGCAATGATCGGTGCATGAGGCTTGTACTTGGTAAGTCTCTTCGGAGTACCGCCGGTCTCGGTAAAGGCTAAGATGGCGGAAACGTTCTGCATCGACAGGCAGGATTCGGCAACAGAGATGCCGATGGCGTCAGACATGCTTCTGGTGGAGTAGTCGATGGCGTTGGCCAGGTATTTGTCATAAGGATATACCCTTTCGACTTCCTCGGCGATCATGGCCATGGTCTTGACGGCTTCGATCGGATATTCACCGCTGGCGGTCTCGGCTGACAGCATTACGCAGTCGGTTCCGTCAAAGACGGCGTTGGCAACGTCAGCAGCTTCCGCTCTGGTCGGACGCGGGTTGGCCGTCATGCTGTCGAGCATGTGGGTAGCGGTAATGACCGACTTGCCCATCTTATTGGCGACAGCGATGATGTGCTTCTGATACAGCGGAACCAGCTGGACGGATACTTCAACACCCAGGTCACCTCTGGCAACCATGACGGCATCAGCGACGTTCAGGATGGCTTCCAGGTTATCATAGCCTTCCTGGTTTTCGATCTTGGCGATGATCTCGATCTCCGGATGGCCTTCTTCCTTCAGGATCCTTCTGATGGCCTTGACATCGGAAGCTCTTCTGACGAAGGAAGCCGCGATGAAGTCGACGTTATTGCGGCAGCCGAAACGGATGTCAGCATCGTCCTTCGGAGAGATGAACGGCATAGACAGGGTAACGCCCGGGGCATTGACGCCCTTGCGGGTGCCGATCGGTCCGCTGTTGTATACTTCACAGATGAGTTCCTGCTTTTCGGTAATCTCCTTGATGTTGAGGGTCAGCTTGCCGTCATTGATCAGCAGGCGGTTGCCGACGACAACGTCACCATAGAGTTCCGGGCAGTCGATGTGGAAACGTTCATGGTTGCCGACGACGACATCCGGGGTAACGGTTACGATGTCACCCTTCTTGAATTCGACGGCACCGTTTTCCATGGTGCCGACGCGGATCTCCGGTCCCTTGGTATCGAGCATGACACCGATGTGCCAGCCGTTTTCCTCGTTAAGCTTGTGGATCTTCTGGATCTTGGCCAGATGATCCTCATGAGTGCCGTGAGAGAAGTTAAGTCTTGCCATGTTCATGCCGGCTTCATAGAGCTTTACCAGCATCTCTTCGCTTTCGCTGGCCGGACCTATCGTACAAATGATCTTAGTTCTGCGCATATCAATTCTCCTTATGCTAATTTTTCAAACATGCTGTATATATCCAGATCAAATCTCTTAGGCTGTACCAGAGCCTGAGCAATCGGCGTGGAGATCATGTCATCATGACGGACACCAACGCAGCGGTTGGTAGCGCCATTGGCCAGCAGTTCAACGGCATAGTTGCCCATTCTGGTAGCCAACAGACGGTCGAAAGGAACCGGTGAACCGCCTCTCTGAATGTGACCGAGAACCGTAGGACGGCCGGAGAAGGAAGTGTTGGCTGAGATCTTCTTCGCCAGCTTGTCAACATCGGTGATCTTCTCAGAGAGAATGACGATGGCATGTCTCTTCTTTCTGGTCTCATCAAAGTGCTTCAGTGTTGAGATGACCTCGTCTTCGTTAAAGCCGATCTCCGGGGTGATGACGATCTCAGCACCGCAGCAGATGGCTGAATACAGGGCCAGATCGCCGCAGTGATTGCCCATGACCTGAACAACGGAACAGCGGTGATGGCTGGCTGAAGTATCTCTCAGCTTGTCTATGCACTCAACGATGGTATTCAAAGCAGTATGGAAACCGATGGTATAGTCCGTACCCGGACAGTCATTGTCAATGGTTCCCGGCAAGCCGATGCAGCTGATGCCCTTCTTGCAGAGATCGCCGGCGCCTCGGTAGGTACCGTCGCCGCCGATCACGATCAGGGAATCCATGCCGACCTTCTCCATCTGTTCGATGGCCTTGTTCTGCACGGCATCCTCAACGAATTCCGGCAGGCGGGCTGTACCCAGGATGGTGCCGCCTCTGAACAGAATGTCGGAAACACTCTCTCTTTCAAAGCGCTCAAATCGGCCGTTTACCAGTCCGTCATAGCCATCGTAGATACCGTATACTTCAAAGCCCTTCAGCAAGGCACTTCTGGTAACAGCTCTGATCGCTGCGTTCATGCCCGGCGAATCGCCGCCGCTGGTCAAAATTCCAATCGTACGTTTCATATAATTGCCTCTTTTCTATTTTTTCTCGTAAACGAGAATTATCTCCTGCTGTTTCCGCTCATCGGCAGCTGATAGGTGATCGCCCGGATCCTTTCAACGATGCGCTCAGCCTTCAGTTCATCGCTGCCGTTAGAGGTGTATGTATAATGCTTCTTAAGATCGTTAAGAGAGAGATTGCTGGTGAAGAAGGTCGTCAGATGATTCTCCATCCGGTAGTCCAGTACCGGCAGCAGCAGATCATCCCGGACCCATTCGGTGATGTTCTCGGCTCCGATGTCATCCAGTACCAGGAATTCCGCTCTCTTCAGCTTTCTCAGACTGTCATCGACGAAATCCTCGTCGCTGCCGATGCTGTTGCGGGCATCGGAGAAGAAGGATGGGACATGGACAAAGGCAGTTTTCTTTCCTTCCCTGGCCATGAGGTTACTGATGCAGGCGGCCAGATAGCTCTTGCCGACACCGATGCTGCCAAAGAGGTAGATGCCCTTCCAGGTTCCCGATTCCAGCCATTTTTCGATCGTATCGACGATCTCCAGATAACGCGGTGATTCCTCACGGCGGTCGATCTTATCAAGGGAATAGAGCAGCTGCTTGCGGGAGAGATAGTTCATCAGGTAGTTTTTCTCATGCCGAACCGCTTCCCGGCTTTCCTTCAGATATCGGCAGACCGCCATCACTTCATTGGGAATGCCATTCACGAATTCCAGGGTCCGGTGATAGCCCTTCGGATCATAGCTGCAGTCAGCCAGTCCGCGGCATTCGCTGCATTTCTTCTCGCTCTTCAGCCAACCGGCCAGCATGAAGACATTCTCCCTGGCTTCCTCAATGCTCAGCTGACCGTCATTGATCAGCTTGGCGATGCGGTAATCGGCCAGGACTTCGTCTTCCAGTTTATTCCGGTCAAATCTGAAGTCACTCTTCAGCTTAGTTTCCATTTTTCTCATCATTCCCCTCCTTGAACATCAGGGTTCGCAGATTGCTGATCTCATCCGTTGACAGTTCCTCAACTTCCGAAGCCGTAAACTGATATTTTCCCTGGCTGCTGCGATCCCCGGTTCTGACGCTGTTGAGCTCCTCCTTCGCCAGAGCATAGTTTTCAATTCCCTTGCGGGCCAGGGTTACAGCCAGTTTTTCCACGTAACGGCGGGAAAGCCGCTTGTTGTTATTGGCAAGTGTATACTCGATGACGGCATTGATGACCTCATCACTTAACTTAAGAGTATCTCTCAGGTAGTCGATCAGTTTCTTTTCAGAGGCTACGACCGGCAGATTGTTCTGCAGGCGGCTGAGGAAGGTGATCGGATCATCAGTGTAACTGGCCGGCTGGTCAGCAGTTGCGTTTTCCGCATACTCCAGACAGCGGTTCTTCAGTCCCTGCCAGTCGATCTCCTTTTTACGGGCATCAATGGATTTAAGCAGCAGACGCCGCATGTTCTCTTCATCAACGTGATAGGTGAGCGCCATCGAGGCAATGGTATCCATGTTGTCAACGGTCCTCAAGACCGCCGGGAACATGAAATCCGACATGCCGGCCAGCAGGCTCTGGGTATCAAAGGCGGCGGTATCGGTTGCGGCCAGCGACTTTCTGATGTCCTGGTAAACAGCTTCATCACCCTGAGCCCAGTTCTTCAGCTTTCGCAGATCAACGCTGGTCTCCACTTCAATATCGTTGTCGTTCAGGGGATTATCCCTGGTATTACGGGCCACATAGAGTCTGAACTGTTCTTCACCCACCGTCTCCATGTACTTGCGGCCGAAGAAGGCATCAGAGAGGAAACGGGAAGCGCTGAGCGGAGCATTCAGGAAGAACTTGCAGTTGTTTTCCAGAGCATTGTAATAGCGCTTCAGCAGTCCGAAGGTTTCCAGCGTCACGATGCAGCGGTCCAGATCGTAGATGTTCATGTTAAGGATGACCAGGATCCTCTCTACCCGGGTCTTCTCATTTTCAGCTTCCCCGGCCAGAAAACAATACACGCAGAAAGACTCCATACCTATCATCGGCAGGTACAGAGCGGTCAGATTTTTCCTGTCCATTTCCGTTAACGGCTCTGACAGGTATACCTGATAATTATCTCCTGCGAGCATTTCGTATTTCGTCATGGTCCAAATTTCCTCATATTAATTTTAATACAGTATTCAGCGTCTTTTCAACGTTATTGAACAGCTTGTCAAGATCATTTTCATTCATGATCACGTAATCAGCCATCTGTTTTTTGGTATCCGAAGACATCTGGCTGGCCACAAATCTTTCAGCCTCCTGGCCACTCATTCCCCGGTTTTCCCTCAGGCGTCTGATTACGGTTTCGTCCCGGCTGTATACCAGCAGACAGCAGTCAAAGCGGCGGTACCAGTCGGTTTCAAACAGCAGCGGCACTTCCACGAAAACGACTTTTTCATCTTCGTTTTCCTGCCGGAAGCGGCAGATGACCTGCCAGATCTTACCATGAAGATACTCTTCAACCTGCTTCTTAAGGCGGGCATCCCTGAAGATGGCTTCCTTGAGAACCGGCTTGCTGAAGGAAGCGGGATCACATCCTATCATGGCCGAAAGATCAGCGATCACCTTTTCATCTTTCAGCAGATCGGCATTTATGGCGTCACAGCTGATGGCCTTATAGCCAAGGCTTTCGATGTATTCTCTGACCGTCGACTTTCCGGAACCGATGGTTCCCGTAATGGCGGCAAACACGGCCCTTTTCTTCTGACAAACCGGGCAGTAATAGGTTCCCCGGCCGCCGACCCTGATCTTTCTGATCGGCGTTCCGCAGGTGTAACAGGCTTCCTTTTCCCGGCTCTGAACGTTCAGTTCCTGCTGAAACAGGCCGGTAACCCCCAGAGATGAGGTATAGGAACGGATGGTCGTTCCCCCGGCCTCGATGGCCCGGGCCAGGATCTTCCGGGTCGCCCTGATGATCTCATCCCACTTGTTCAGGGAGATCAGTCCGCAGGGGTGTTCAGGATCCATGGAGACCTCAAAGCAGATCTCATTGGCATAGATGTTGCCGATGCCGGCGATCATCGACTGATCGAGCAGCTGGCTCTTTATCGGTTCCTTCTTGCCATGGCAATAACCCTTAAGGTATTCAGGCGTCAGTCTATCATCAAAGGGTTCGTATCTGAGGCCCTTGACAGCTTCGATTTCCTCATCATTATCATACAGCCAGAAACGGCCGAACTTACGGACGTCGTTATAGTGCAATTCACCCTGATCCAGTTCAAAGACAATGTGGGTATGCTTGTCAGGCTGGGTCTTCTTAGGATAGACGAAGAACTTCCCTTCCATCCGTAAGTGGGCAACCAGCACCTTATCGGTTAACCGGAAGATCAGAAACTTTCCTCTTCGGTCAAAGCCGATGAACCGCTGACCGGTCAGATCGGCCGAAAAGCTCTCCGCATCCGGAGAGGAAACGATCCGAGGATAAATGACCCGGACATTTCGAATGATGCGGTTCTGAATCTTCTTTTCCAGGGTTCTGACAACGGTCTCTACTTCCGGCAGTTCAGGCATTACTTTACCTCCAGCCAGTTATAACCGTATTCCGTCTGGGCTACCAGCGGAACCTTCAGTTTCATGGCATTTTCCATTTCTTCTTCAACCAGGACCATCAGCCGGTCCTTTTCTTCCATCGGCACGTTCAGGATCAGTTCGTCATGGATCTGCAGGATCATGCGGGACTTCAGTCCTTCAGCCTTCAGACGGCGGTAGACATTCAGCATGGCTACCTTGATCAGGTCAGCCGCACTGCCCTGGATGGGAGCATTCATGGCCGCCCGCTTGCCGAATTCCTTCAGCGAACGGTTGGAACTGTTGATCTCCGGGATCTCGCGGCGGCGGTTGAGCATCGTTACGACATAGCCGGTCTTCTGGCAGTTTTCAATCGTCTCATCCATGAACTTCCGGACATTGGGATACTTCTGGAAATACTGATTTATGAAATCGCGGGCCTGCCAGACCGGTATCTCCAGCCGGTCAGCCAGACCGAAGTCGGTCATCCCGTAGTCAATGCCGAAGTTGATGGCCTTAGCCTGTCTTCTCATGATCGGAGTAACCTCTTCCTCGCTGACGCCGAAGACATCCATGGCTGTCTTGGTATGAATGTCCATGCCGTTGCGGAAGGCTTCGATCAGCGCCTTTTCATCGGCCATGTCAGCCAGGATCCGCAATTCGACCTGGGAATAGTCAGCGCCGACAAATACGCATCCCTCATCGGGAATGAAAGCCGAACGGATCTGGGCAGCTTCCTCATTGCGGACGCTGATGTTCTGCAGGTTCGGATTGGATGAGGACAGCCGGCCGGTCTCGGTAACGCACTGATTGAAATCGGTGTGGATCCGCTTTTCCGGAGTAATGAATTTCTTCAGGCCGATGGCATAGGTGCTGTTAAGTTTGCTGTACTTGCGGTATTCAAGGATCAGACCGATGATCGGATGGCGGTCTTCCATCTTCTTCAGGGTAGCGGCATCCGTCGATCTCTTGGTGCTCTTCATCAGGGCAAGGTCATCATAAAGGACTTCACCCAGCTGTTTCGGTGAATTGATGTTGAACTGCCGGCCGGCAGCTTCCCAGATCTCCTTTTCAAGTCTGTCGATCTTGAGACTGGTTTCGGCAGCAATGCGGTCCAGGACGCTTTCATCGACGCGGACCCCGCAGTCTTCCATGTCAGCCAGAACTTCCGCCAGCGGCAGTTCCAGTTTCCAGTAGAGGTCTTCCATGTCCCTTTCCTTCAGGCTGGCATAGACCCGGTCACAGACCTCCAGCAGCACGGCAGCCTTCTGACAGGGCGTATTGGTGTCCCGTTCACTCACGGCAAACAGATCAAGCTGTTCCCCTTCCTGTTTCTTCTCATTCAGGGTAATTCCGTAATGCACCATCAGATCGTGCAGGCTCTTGATCTTACTGTCGACCAGGAAGGCCGCGATCATCAGATCATGGATCTTTCCGCTGATGGTCAGTCCGTTATCCAGCATCAGATGATGCCATCTCTTGACATCATGGACGATTTTTTCATTGTCGGTCTGCAGCCACTTAACAAAGACCGGATCGCTCAGGGCGTCCGCGGCCTTGATGTAGTAGTAGCCGTTTTCACTGGCCAGGGCGATACCCTGAAGACCCTCGTCATCCTCATCGAGGAAAGCGGCGGTCCGGTAAGCCAGCATGTCATTATTCAGTTTCTTTATAATCTGTTCCCGGACTTCCCGCTCTTCCTTTTTGGGAGCGGTATCCTTCATCAGGGAACGCATTTCATATTTGAGCAGGAAGGCATTAGCCCTGGGGGAATGGAGATCATAGCGGTGTCCTTCGGGATCGATGTTGATCTCGGCATCGGTCTTGATGGTCGCCAGCCACTTGCTCATGAAGGCCTGCTCCTTATCCAGTTCCAGGTTCTCACGCAGTTTTCCCTTCAGTTCATCCAGGTGTTCATAGACGCCTTCCACGGTTCCGTAGTCGTTGAGCAGCTTTATGGCGGTCTTGTCGCCGATCTTTCTTACGCCCGGGATGTTGTCGCTGGGGTCGCCGCTGAGGCCCTTGAGATCGATGATCTGCAGCGGCTGCAGCTGAAAGCGTTCAAAGACCTTTTCCGGGGTCATGCCTTCCATCTCGGTAATGCCCTTCTTCATCAGCCAGACGGTCGTATGATCGTCGACGATCTGCAGCAGGTCCTTATCGGAAGTAAGAACATTGACATCGTGATCCGGATACTTCCTGGCCAGTGAACCGATGATGTCATCGGCTTCGATGCCGTGCTGCTCATACTGCAGCATGCCGATCGCGTCGATGTATTCCCTGATGATCGGGAACTGAGCTACCAGGTTGTCAGGCGTCTTCTGCCTGGTACCCTTGTACTCGCTGTAGACCTCATGGCGGAAGTTGTCCTTGTCATGGTCAAAGGCTACCACCACGCTGTCAGGTTCAATGACTTCCAGAGCCTTGGTCAGCATCGTAATAAAACCAAAAACGGCATTTGTGGGAATGCCGCCTGTAGTACTCATAACCGGTCCGTATGCCGTGGCAAAATAGGCCCTGAACAGCATCGAATTGCCGTCAATCAACAGTAATTTCTTCATGTTGTCTTTCCCCTTCCCAGTCATCAAATGCCTTCTTATTCTTCAGTGTTCTGTTTGAAAACAGTCTCCAGCGCATTGAGATTCTCATACATTATGGTCATGTAATCCTTGTTCTTGGCCTTGTCATTATCGGAAAGCCGGGACAGACTGGAGATCCTGATCTTGGTAAGATTCAGGTCCTCAGCAACGGTTTCCGCCAGATCGAGGAATTCCTGCGGGAGCGTATCATCCCAGGCGATGTATTCAACGCCATTATTCAGCATCGTCTGCTTGATGATGGCCAGCTGCTTATCATCCGGGAGAGCGCCGTACTTGGACAGTACGATCGGATAGACTTCAACGCCATAGGTCTTCTGCCAGTTGCCGAAGGTAGCGCCGATGGTAGCGATCCTGACATTATCAAGGCTGATCAGAGCCCGGAATTCGACATCCATTCTGACCAGGTCAGCCTGCAGAGCCTTGAAGCTGTTTTCATAGTAAAGGGTATCTTCGGGATACTTCTCGATCAGCCAGCTCTTGATGGTGGACGCAATGGAGCTCATGGCGATCGGGTCCAGCCAGATGAAAGGATCCTTGTTATAGACATCTACGAGGTCAAACTCGCTTTCCGGATAGTATTCCGATTCGGTTACGACCCGCATGCCGGTCTCCGTCACCGAAGTGGTATATCTCTTGAACTTGTCAATGGCTGACAGCTGAGCCAGATTGATGATGTCAAAGCTGTATCCCTGAATGTCAGTCTCATAGAGGTCCATGTAGGGTTCCAGCTCACCGATGTAGACAAACAGCGTCGTCTTTTCCAGGATCGACTTGTAGTTGTCAACCATCCCGGCCCGCTGGATGAAGACATCCTCGGTAATGTATTCCACATCGACCTTGTTGCCGGCCAGCTGTTCAATGATGTACTTTACGGGGTAGACAGTGGTACAGATGGTCGCCCTCTTGTTCTCACATCCGCTCAGATAGGTCAGCATCATTGCGATAATAATAAGCAGTTTAACTCTCTTTTTCATACGTTATCCATAATCAGCGATCTGTTTGCGATCTGCCGTGATCCTTTCCCGTTAAAACAGCCATGATGAAAACTGTTTTCCTTATCAAAGATTATATCACATCGGCAGGATCAATAGAACTTTCAGATCCGATTATTTTCCCGGAAACTGAAGTAATCATGCTGGGATACGATGATGTGATCGATGACCGGCAGGTTCATCAGTTCGCCGGCTTTCTGAAGCTGATTGGTAACCGAAAGATCATCCAGCGATGGCTTGACCGACTGACTGGGATGGTTATGGGCAATGATAAGCTTGCTGGCGTGACAGTTCAGGGCTTCCCGGAACAGCAGACTGCTCTGAACGCTGACGGAATCACTTAATCCCCGGAACAGATTACGGTAACCGGTTATGCGGTTCTTGTTGTCGAGAAAGACGACGATGAAATACTCCTGTTCCTTCATCCCGATGAAGCTCTGCAGCCACCTTACCAGCCCCTGCGGACCAGCGATCACATCCTGTGACAGCGCCTCCTCATAATTGATTCTCCTGACCAGTTCCAGGGATGCCACCAGCAGACTGGCCCGGGCCAGTCCCACTCCCTTGAACTCCATGATCTCATTCATCGAAAGCTTCATCAGGCCATTGATGCCGCCGACCTTCTGCAGGATCTCTTCGGCCAGCTGCAGACTGGAAACCCCTTTATAGCCGCTGGATAACAGGATGGCCAGCAGTTCGCTGTCCGACAGTGATTCCACCCCCAGCATCTGGGCTTTCTCGCGCGGCCGCATCCTGGCAGGCCAGCTTTTTACCGGCTTCCGGTTAATTGCCCCATTGGATGTTCAGTCCTCCCAGGGAAACCCTTCCGCGTTTACTGGTGAGGATCTTGAGGATACCGGCGGCCAGAGCGGCGATACTCAGATAGAGGATCAATGAGCTGGCAGTTACTCCCAACCCGTAAAGATGACGGCATTCTTCCTTGTTGATAAGCATAAAAACACCTCCTGAGAACTAATAGCTCTTCAGGAGGTTTTCTACCTAGATTATGTTAAGGTCCTTCAGGGCCTTGGGTATTCCCTGGTGATATACATCAGCGGTCACATAATCAGCTACCCTTTTCGTTGATTCGTGAGCATTGCCCATGGCGATGCCGATACCGCACATCTGCAGCATTTCCTCATCATTGGGGCTGTCGCCGATGGCAGCGCATTCTTCCAGCTTGATGCCGATCGAATCCATCAGCCGCTTGATCGTCCTGCCCTTGTTGATCCGGATGCTGTAACACTCGCCGGCACCGCTGCCGACCCCGGCCGGTACGAACTTCAGCGTTGGAAATTCCTGCTGAAGTGCCAGAACATCAAAGCCATTGGGGAAGAAGAAACAGCCGATCGGCATTTCATGTTCCAGATGATAGCGGCGGTTTTCCGTCTCATCACCGATCCACTCCTTCCTTATCGGGCCATAGCAGTAAAGCCGGGTAAAGTCTTCATAGCGGTTATAGGCCAGCATGCGGTCGGAAAACTTGAACGCAAAGGGAGCATCGTATTTCAGGCCAACTTCGATCAGCCTTTCGACGTCTTCTGGATCCATCGGATAACTGAAGACGACGGTGCCGTCCTTCTGATTGATGCAGCCGCCGTTAACGGTTATGAAGTAGTCTACGGGCAGGCTCTGCTTGACGTCCAGAGCCATGATGTTATAACCACGGCCGGTGGCAATGATGATCTTTATTCCCTTTTCATGGGCTTGCCAGATTGCCCTGACCGTCATTTCATCGATCTTTTCAACACCGCGCGGCAGCAAAGTTCCGTCGATGTCCAGTAACAGTGCTTTGATCATAAACGTTACCTCTCACAGAGATATGATACCACAACACGGTTTTCTGAAAAGTATTTTGTCCTTCAATGAACTATTAGGAAGTGTGAAAGGAGAAACACAGTGAAAAAGAAATTTCTGATATTGATCATGGCGGTAGCGGCGCTCTTTACACCGGTTACCGTCCGGGGCTATGACAGCCGGGAATATCTCCGTTTCAAGGGAGAGAAACTGAATGATGCGGAAGGCGAACTGCTCTGCGGCAGCAACTCCATCCCCTACCGTTATTCCCGCTTCGTTCTCTCTGACTATGAGACCACCGAAGCCTTCGGGCAGGAAATGGCCGTCGAACTCAAAGGTGAAGCCGTCAGAAAATACGCTTCCTGGGTGGAAACCCATAAGAAGATCTGCGGTGAGACCATCTCGATGGCTGATGACAGGCTTAAGGGCCGTTTCGGCCGCATCTATCATAACATCGGGACCTATGATGGCCAGACGGTCGATCTGAAGATCACAATCAGCGACTGGGAAGAGTCCAGCAAGGGCAACGGCATCATCGGACTTCGCTATACCAACGGTGCCCAAAACAAAAAGCAGATCGGGGTCGTAGTCTTCCGGATCAACTGGATCGAACTGACCTATCAGTTCCTGCTGTCCGGTACCGACACTCCCCTGGAAGTTCAGGGGCATACCAGCTATTGGGATGTCGATGCCGGCCAGGGCATCCAGATGAACGGCGGGGTAACCGGCCTCTACTATCTTGATACCTGCAAACTTAACTACGGTCTTCTTGACCAGCTTCCGCTGATCCATGACGGGGCCAATCAGGCCGGAGATGGTTACTTCAATCCTGACAACAGCTTTACCGAGACCTTTTCCGGTTCCACCTTCAAGCGGGTCTTCTACTGGCAAGGTTCAACCCAGTCCGGCAGCATTTCCCATCAGGCCGAGGCGATCGTCAGCCTTAACGGGATTCTGGAAGTAAGGAAGACGGCCAGACGGGCCTTCGGTTCACCGCTAAACCGCGAGGATGAATTCCATTTTACCCTGGACGTTCAGGATCCCGACGGTCAGCCTCTGCAGGGCCATTACCTGGCCGCCAGAGAAAACGAAGAATTCCTGCTTACCTTTACCGCAGGACAGGCTCAGTTTACTCTGAAGTCTGATGAAAGCATCCGAATTGAACTGCCGATCGGTTCCAGTTATCAGATAACGGAAGCCGCTGATCACGCTTATCAGCTGACCGGAAAAGTTAACGATAACGGTCAGATCAGTACGGAAGAAGTAATCAGTCAATGGGAGAATACCGCCATTGACGGCTGGAAAGAATACGGTGAAGACAGCGAGATCAGAGACATGATCCCGGTCAGAAAAGATCAGCTGATATCCTATGACCTGCACTATTCTCAATGTTCCTCTCCCCTGACCGTTACCGACCGGCTTTCTCCTCTGGCCGAATTCGTCAGATGCAGTGACGACGGTATCTATGATCCCGCAAGCCACAGCGTGATCTGGAAGCTCGGTAGCCCCGAAACTCCGGGTCAGCTCAGCGTTACCGTCCGGGTAATCAGCAATGAGGGCTTTCTGAAAAACAGGGCGGAAATCGCCAGTGAGCACGATGTAGTAACTACCGAAGAACTGATCAATCCGATCATTTCCAAGACCTATGGTCCTGATGAGCACCTGAAGGAAGACGACCCCGTAAAGATCGGCCAGCAGATCACTTACCAACTGAATTTTGGCCTTTCCCCCAATCAGAAAGATGCTGAGGTCACTATCATCGACACTCTTTCCCCTGGGTTAGAGTATCTGCCATCTTCATGTAACATGGGGGAACCGGACATCAATGACCGGGTTCTGATCTGGAAACTGAATGATCTGCTTCCTGATAAGGCTTATGCCCTCTGCTACCAGGCCGTGGTCAATGATGAAGCCCTTTACTGCCAGCACATCAGTAATTCAGCCATCCTACGTATCAATGAAGACCGCTATCCCCTGGGCTCTCTTACAAACGTCTTAAACGGTGATCTGACCGTCCGGCTGCAGGTCAGCGAATATGGTGATCACGAAAAGTCCTTCCCCATTGAAGTGATCCTGTCCGATCCCACCATCGAGGGGAAGTATGGCGAACTGAATTTCCAACAGGGCCGGGCGACGGTAAGCCTTAAGGACGGCGAACAGGTAACAGCCTGCGATCTGCCGGCCCTGACGGAATATGCGGTCAGGGAAACTGAACATGACGGTCATACGGTACATGCCGTCAACGACGATCTGCTTCATCGGGAAGCTGACGATGATGTCATAAACGGAACCATCCACGCCTCCAGTATCAGTCAGGTACTGTTGATAAACCGCCGTCCCCGTCCTACCGGAAGCCTGCTGGTCGATCTGGTTACGTCAGGAGCTGACAGTGACCCCCAGCGTCCCTTCCGCATCGTTCTCAGGCTTTCACAACCGCTGACAGCCGTGATCGGCGATCTGTCCTTTACCGATGGCGAAGCCGTCTTCTATCTGAAGGATGGAGAATCACTCAGGCTGGAAGAGCTTCCGTCTGACCTCGATTACGTTCTCCGGGAAACCGATTACGATGACTATCAGGTGAGCATCGGTCATAATGATGACTCCTGTCTGCCGCTTGATGAAATGACCGGTACCATCAGAAAGGATCAGCTGGAAGCCGTTCACCTTAGTAACTGCCGCCAGATACCCCGGGGATCTCTGCAGGTTACTCTGAATACCAGCGGAAACGGCGCTGATCCCGCTCACGAATTTCCGGTATTGATCAGTTTCTCTGATTCCACCATCAACGGCACCTTCGGCGAACTGGAACTGACCGGCGGCGAAGCCGTCAGGATGATGAAACACGGAGAATCACTTACCGTCAGCGGCATCAAAGCAGATACCCGCTATCTGATTCAGGAAATCCAGCCGGATGACTATCTTGTTGAGATCAACGGCTTCCCGGCCAGTGAATCCTCCGGATCCATCACCGCCAACGAAACAGCCCGGGAAGACATCCTCAACATCCGGGAAATCGAGATCGTTGCGACCGGTGATGAGAACCGGATCATTCTGCCGAGCTTTGTCATGCTGCTGTCTGCGGCATCGGCCTTCATGATATTGCGAAAACTCAGGAAAGAATCCTGAAGAAAATGAAAATGCCCTTCCGGGCATTTCTTTCATTCAGTCGTGATCAGCTGACTTCCATTCAGCATGGAAGTCGTGAACCTTGCGGTCCTCTTCAGGCGGCAGCTTCATGTAGTCGCCGTACTGATTTTTCAGATAGCGGTCCCAGTTCTTCGGGGCGCGGAATTGATGGCCTTCAAATTCCACCATGACCGGCTCATCGAAGTCCTCATGAGTCAGATACTGTTTATAGGATTTCCAGGCCCAGGCCACTACGTCGATGCCCTTGGCATGCTCATCATAACGGCAGCTGGCTGCCACCTTATCGGCATTCCTCATCCGGCAGTTGCCGTCGTTGGGGAACAGTGCCAGCAGAACGCGCTTTATCTTGTTGTTGAAGGTCTTCTTGCGGGGATCATAGTAGGCTATGGTTCTCTGCATCCAGCGGCCAAACTGCAGGCGGCTCCAATAGACCGGATGCAGCCAGGGACGCTCCCACAGGCCGTCAACGACGAAGATGTCGATCCACAGTCCGAGGTTATCGGGGATCTCCCGCAGATAGGTCGGCGTGACTACCGTTCTGGTGTCCACGATCCGGGAGATGATATAAGGAAACTTATCATCAAGGGAGTAATGCAGCAGGCGGTAATGCGTACCTTCGGCGTCAGCTTGAAAGTCCTTAATGAACTGCTCATAGTCCGGACGCGGCATGTAGACGTCGATGTCATTATCCCAGGGAATGAATCCCTTATGCCTGATGGCACCCAGCAGCGTTCCATAGGCCAGCGTATAGCGTAAGCCCTTGCGGTTGCAGTAGTCATCAAAGTATTCAAGAATGCCGAGCATTATTTCCTGTGATTCTCTATGTGTTATCATGCAGACCTCCCTGGATCACGGTACGGACAAATCTTTCGGCGCTGTGACCGTCACAGGCCCCCATGAACTTCTGATAGAATTCCTCAAAGCGGGTCTCATCCCGCCGGTAGTTGCGGATACAGGCCAGCAGATCATCTTCATTTCTGACGACCGGTCCGATCGCATAGGTTTCAAACGGATAGAAGAAGCTTCTTCCGGAGGCATACTCTTCCAGATCATAGGCATAGAAGATGGTCTTTACCTTGAGCAGTGCTCCTTCAAAGATCACGCTGGAATAGTCAGTGATCAGATAATCGGTAATGAACAGCAGATCGTTGATCTCCCTTTCACTGGTCAGATCCAGAAAGAAGTCCGACTTACAGCCGCGGTAAGTATTGGTGATGAACGGATGCAGCTTGATGATGCAGCGGTAGTCATCACCCAGTTCCTGCAATCTTTCCAGATCGATCCGGTCAAAGTCGTAATACTGAGCACCTCTGCCCTTCTGCCGGAAGGTCGGCGCAAACAGGATGACCTTCTTGCCGGCCAGCTGCGGATATTTTTCGTAAAGACGCTGACGGACGCTGGTGCGGTAGTCCTGCGAGAAGAAGACATCGGTTCTGGCCACGCCCAGTGGCAGGACCTTCTTTCGGTCAATGCCGAAGGCTCTAGCATAGTCATCAACAATTCCCTGTGAGGATACCACCGTAGCGTCATAGTTGCGGTGAGTCACCGGCATGGCATCCTGCTTTCCCTCAATGGCGGCGCCTACTCTCTTGAAGGCCCCTAAGGCATGCCAGACCTGGATCAGCTTGGTCTCCTTGCGGAAGGGAATGCCATAGACGATGTAATAGACGTCATCGATCAGGACAAAGGCACTGGTCGCCAGCAGGCGGCACAGCTCCTTCTTCTCAGACCATGACAGGGTTTTCTTATGGTAGAAGGCGTACTTTACTTCGTAATCAGTGCCCTTGAGCTGCTGATCGATGTAGTAAAGATTGCCGGACAGACTGCTCCTGCTCAGGGAAGTCATCAGGATCTGGCGGGGATTAACCGCTTCTTTCTTACAGTAATGCTCGTACAGCAGACGGCAGTCCAGCAGCCTTAACAGCTGCAGCTGCTTCTTGATCTTCGATTTAAGCGTCATACCCTCACCTCTTCATCCATGACAGGATGAGTTCAGCCAGCTTACCGGTACAGTCGGTAACTTCCGGACTGATGAATTCATCCCGGAACTGCTTCAGGGTCGTCATGTCGCTCTTCTCCTCATCGATGGCTTTCAAAAGATCTTCCACCGTCATGCACTTGGCACCCGGCAGATCCTCATAACTGGAGTAGAAATCGCGGTTATTGACATACTCTTCCTTATCGAAGCACCAGAAGTACATCGGCACATCCATTAAGGCCATCTCATAAACGATGGCTGAATAGTCGGTTATGACATAATCGGCTACGGCCGCAAACTGCTGAGAACTGAAACGGCGGTCGGTGATGACCCGGTCATCGTGAACTTCAGCCTTGGAAACCGGATGAAGCTTGACGATCAGGTTGTATTTGGAATAGTCAACCTTCTCGATCAGTCTCTGCAGCTGGCTGATGAACTCCGTCTCCTCCTTGCGGAAGGTCGGTACGTAGAGAATGTTCTTCTTTTCCTTCAGCTGGGGATGAGCCTGTAAGATCCTCTCCCTGAGATCCCGGCGGTAACTTTCACTGCGCAGGGTATCGACCTTGGGCAGCGGACAGACATACATCTTATCCCGGGAAACATTGAAGGCCTCAGCGAACGGTTCGGCACATCTTTCCGCCGAACAGAGTACCTTGGTATAGCCCTCATGCATGTGCATGGCCCTGGCCAGAGTGTCGGATGAGCCTTCGCCCTTATCCAGGATGGAAAAGCCGAAGCGCTTCAGGCAGCCCAGAGCGTGCCACATCTGCAGTACCTTCAGGCTCTTGCGCTGATGCAGACAGCTGACGGCGATGCAGTAGGTATCCAGCACTACCACCTCACTGGTGGCAATGTGGTACATCTGAGTGAGCATGTGAAAGGCATAGCGGATCTTGTTGAGGATCCCACCGTCAAGCGTCCGGCACAGAAAGACGGTTTCCACCGTGCTGTCTTCCTTCTTAAGCCGATCCGCAAGCATGACAAAATCACTGTTAACGGCATTGCTCTGACGGGAGATGAAACTCACCTTGTGCCTTACCGGCAGCAGTTTGAAGAACAGATATATGAAATTCAGAAGCAGAAGTCCCAGTTTGATTATGAAGTATATCATTTACCCATCCTCATCAGATTTCCCATTTCATGATGGTCTTGAACGGGTGGGAAATGGAGAAGTCAAAGGCCTTGTTCATGTCGGCCACGGACCTTACTTCGACAATGTTGGAGATGATGGTCTGCAGATAGCGGCAGACATCGGGATATTTCTCCAGCAACTTGATGCTGTCATAGAAGTTCTGATAACTGGAACGGCTGTTGCCTAACAGGGTCAGGCCCTTTTCCAGCACCATTCGGGTGTTGATGGGAACCGGGTCGTTGGAGACACCGATCAGATTGATGGTGCCCTGCGGGTTGATGTGATCAATGATCTGATTGATGACATTGCCGGCACCCGGCCCGCCGACGCATTCAAAGGCGTGGTCGACCATCAGGTCAGCGGGGATATTGCTGACGAGATGCTTCTCATCGACGAACGGGAAATAGCCCAGCTGGTTATAGTCAAGACCGAAGAGAACGATCTTGGTATTGGGATACAGTTTCTTCAGAATGACGGCCGTCACAAAGCCCATGTTTCCCGGGCCCCAGATGCCGATGGAATTCTTGCGGGCATGGGAATACTGTTCAAAATGCTCAACAGCATTGAAGATGCAGCTCATGATCTCTGACAGAACCGCTACTTCCGGATCAACTCCCTGATAAGGGATGACGCGATTGCGCTGCAGAACGACGACTTCCTGCATGAAGCCGTCACAGCTTGAGGAATGGAACTTGCTGGAACGCAGGTAGTTCTCCTTGATGATCGGATCTTCTTCGTAGGCTTCGTTGGGCAGCAGGATGAGCTTGGTTCCCCTTTCCA
Source organism: Erysipelotrichaceae bacterium (assembly GCA_017445225.1). Classification (GTDB taxonomy): domain Bacteria; phylum Bacillota_I; class Bacilli_A; order Erysipelotrichales; family Erysipelotrichaceae; genus RUG521. Next base: position 71,054 of record JAFSUN010000014.1, read on the forward strand.
GCAAGCCCTTGGGATCATAGATGACCCGGCCGACCGCTTCGTGGATCAGCGCCATCGGCAGTTTCTTGGCCATGATGGCCTCTCCGCGGCTGCCGGTATAGTAACGCTTGTCAGCTTCGCAGACGGAAAGATACTCCGGGCGGACCACGATGTCGTTTTCACCGATCACTTCATCAACGATGTCGATGCGGAACTGCTTGATCGCATAAAGTCTATAACGCTGATTTAACATGTTTATCCATTTCCGTGATGGCGGTCGCCATCTTCAGGTCAAATACCGTGGTGATCTTGATGTTGTAGCTTTCTCCCCTGACAACACCGACCGGTTCATTCTTCAGAACGAAGATCTTGCAGGCATCGGTGAGGATCTCCTTCTCCTCATCGCTCAGGCTGTCATAGAGCTTCATCAGCTTGGTGATGCGGAAACTCTGCGGAGTCTGGCCGTTGTACAGATACTGTCTTTCGGGAACCGATCTGATGACACCGTCCCTGGCATCGATGATGGTATCGTAAGCCGGTACGGCGGTATCAACGCCGTCATATTTCTCAAGAGCCTTGATATTGTCTTCAATGATGCGCTGATTGACGAATGGTCTGACGGCATCATGAGTCAGGACAAAGTCATCATCGCTGAGTCCGAAGCTGTCCTTAATGAAGTTGCAGCCATTGATGACGGATTCATTGCGGGTAGCGCCGCCGACGGTGATAAACAGGCGCGGATTGTCGCCGATGTTCTGTCTGATCAGGTCACGGGTATAGTCGATCCAGGCAGCCGGACAGACAACGACGACCTTGTCTATTTTCTCGTTCATGATGAACTGTTCGATGGTGTGAATGATGATCGGCTTGCCCTGCAGCATCATGAACTGCTTCGGCAGATCATTGTTTCCAAACCTGGTGCCCTTGCCGCCGGCAAGTATTTCGGCATATATCATGGTCTAATTCCTCCTTATTAGAATCCTGCTTTTCCGTCATTCCACAGAAAAGCCAAGATAAATATCTATCAAGAAAATTATACGCCAAAACGGTCCTAATCTCCACATAATAATGGTTTATGTGTAGGCAGTCGGCTTCAATTATGATATATTTTCAGTGCACGGCAGAAAGGAGAAAGCTTATGGAAATCAAGGGTGTCATCTTTGACAAGGACGGAGTCCTGCTGGATTCGGAAGTGTTTGCCCGCAGCAAGATGGCCATGGGCTTCCGGCATGTCGGTTACCAGTTGACCGATGAATTCTACAACACCCTGCTGGGCAGGACCTATCCGGCCGTCAAGGCCCGCATAACCGCCCATTTCGGCTCCGAAGAGATCTACACTGAATTCCGCAAGGTCTTCAAGCAGCTCTTCGATGAGGGTTACCGCAACGGCGAAGTCCCCCTGAAGCCCGGCGCCTATGAGCTGGTCAACTTTCTGAATGAGAAAAAGTTCCCGATCTGCCTGGCGACCTCCGGGTCCGAAGAATCGATCCATCTCGGCTTTGATAATTCCCGTTTCGGAAAGAATCCCTTTGCGAACTTCATCTGCGGTGAAATGGTCACCCGCAGCAAGCCCGATCCCGAGATCTTCCTGAAAGCCGCGGAAAAGATCGCCGTCCCCATTGAAAAATGCCTGATCGTCGAAGATTCCTTCTCCGGAATCAAGGCAGCCCGTCGCTCCGGAGGCATCAGCTGCATGGTCCCCGACCTGGTACAGCCAGACGCTGAATTGATGAACTGCATCGACCTGTTAAAAAAGGACCTGTGGGAGGTTTATGACCTCCTGGTCCCCTTTACATCAGTCTCAGTCCTTTAGGAAAGTGATTCTTGATCTGAACGCCATCTCCCTTGCCAAAGCCCAGGAGATGGTTTTTATATGCGATGGCCGTAAAGCCCTTATGACCCGGTATCCGCAGGGATTCGCCATGGAGATAGCGGCTGATCAACTCTTCATCTTCAATGTTGCAGACCTGCCGGAAATAACGGCCGAAATTCGAGACGAAGAAATGATGGTGCGGTACCAGCCGCCCCTTTTCCAGGGTTCCCAGCAATACCCCCTGTCTGATGATCCGGCCGTCATATCTGATCAGCGGTTTTTCGGAAACGAAGACCTCATCCCGGATGACGGTATAAGGCAGTTTCTCCGTCAGATTGTCCTTCATGAATTCATCAACCGTACGGTTGGCGGAATACGGCAGATAAGTGAGGCGGGAAGCCGAAGTTTCCGATCTTCTGATCATCCTGGCGACAAAGTGCCCTTCTCCGCCATCCATCGGGAAGACCCTGGTGACCAGCTGACCGTCGACTCCCGGAACTGAGAATCCCCGTCTGCCGCAGCTAAGTCCGGTATCAATGAGTTCCATGTCGGGATGCCTATTGAGGAAAGCGGCCACGGTATCCTCGTTTTCCTGAAGATTATAGGTACAGGTAGAGTAGACCAGCAGACCGTCCTTCTTAAGCATCCGCCAGGCATTATCCAGGATCATTAACTGCCGCCGGCTGCAGGCCTCCACATTTCCCGGGGTGTAGTCTTTGACCGACTGGGGAAACTTCCGGAACATCGAGGCCCCGGAACAGGGAGCGTCGACCAGGATGCGGTCAAACAGCCCTTCCAGGCGGTCAGCCAGGAAGGCGGTATCGCTGTTGGTGATGATGTAATTGCCGTCACCCCAGCGCTCAATGTTGCTAAGCAGGATCCTGGCCCGGCTGGCTTCGTATTCATTGCTCCAGAGCAAACCCTCCCCCTGCAGGCGGTTGAGGATCTGGGTGCTCTTGCCGCCGGGAGCGGCACAGAGGTCCGCTACCAGCTGACCCGGTTTAACATCCAGGGCATTGACCACCATGGTGGGACTGGGCTCCTGCAGATAGTAGAGACCGGCAAAATGAAACGGATGATTCCCGAGTTTATCTTCACTCTTCAGATAGAAGGTGTCCTCATCAAAGGGCGTCCGGCTTTCCAGAGCGAAGCCGCAGCTGCGCAGTTCTTCCTCGTCTGTCCGGGCGGTATTGAGCCGCAGCGCACGGAAAAGAGGCAGCTGAGAAGCCTGTTCAAATGCGGGATATTCATCCCCGAGTAGCTGCTGCATTTCTCTCCTGAAGTAATCCATATTGCCCTCCGTGGTCATTCTATCACAGTTATGAGCAGACAAAAAGCGGAACCGGGTCCGCTTTCACTGGTTATCCTGCCTTCTTCATCAGATCGCAGATCTGGTTGGAGAACTTCACCGGATCATCGATCGGGAAACCCTCGATCAGCAGTGCCTGCTGATAGAGCAGATCGGCATAGCTGTCGATGTCTTCCGGATGATTCTCGTAGGCTTTCTTAATGACCTCAAAGATCTCGTGATCGGCGTTGATCTCCAGGATCTTGGTCGCCTTGGGGCTGTCACTGTTGGGCAGCTGGCTGAGGTACTTCTCCATCTCCATGGAAATGCCCTCTTCGCTGACCAGGCAGACCGGATTCTTCTTCAGATGCGAGGAGATCCTGACTTCCTTGACCTTGCCGCCCAGGGATTCACCCATCTTCTTAAGCAGACTTTCATTGGCCTTCTGGACCTCTTCCTTCTGCTTCTTTTCCTCTTCGCTCTGGATGCTGACATCCGCCTGCTGCACGCTCTTGAACGGCTTTTCCTGATAGTCACGCATCATCATCAGGGCAAACTCATCGATGTCTTCGGTCAGATAGAGGACTTCATAGCCCTTCTCCAGGAACTGTTCCATCTGTGGAACGCTCTTGATCTGGCTGATGTTCTTGCCGGTGCAGTAGTAGATCTCCTTCTGCCCTTCCTTCATCCTTTCAACGTATTCCTTCAGGGTAACGTACTTCTCATCCTTGGAGGAATAGAACAGCAGCAGGTCTTCCAGTTCCTTCTTGTTGATGCCGAAATCCTGATAGACGCCGTACTTGAGGGAACTGCCGAAATTCTTATAGAACTTTTCATATTCCTCCCTTTCCTTCGTCAGCATCGTTACCAGGGTGCTCTTGATCTTCTTGGTGACGGATTTGCCGAGAGCCTGCAGCTGGCTGTCCTGCTGAAGGATCTCACGGGAGATGTTCAGGGAGAAGTCATCGCTGTCGACCAGACCCTTGACGAAGTAGAAGTAATCCGGCAGCAGTTCCTTGGCATGATCCTTGATGAAGACGCCCTTGGAGTACAGCTGCAGACCGGCTTCAAAATCCTTGGAATAGAAATTGTAGGGAACCTTTGAAGGGATGAACAGTAAGGCCCGGTAGGAAACATTGCCTTCCAGGGAATAGTGGATCACCTTGGCCGGGGCTTCCCAGTCTGCGAACTTGCTGCGGTAGAAGTCGTTGTATTCCTGCTCGGTGATGTCCTTCTTGTTTCTCCGCCACAGCGGGACCATGGAATTGAGAGTCTTGAGTTCCTGATAGGTTTCGTACTCATCTTCGCTGCCTTCCTTCAGTCTCTGCTTCTCCACCATCATCTGGATCGGGTAGCGGATGTAGTCAGAATACTTCTTTACCAGGGCTTCCAGCTTATAGGTGTCCAGATAATCCGAGTACTTGATGTCATCGGTATCCTCACGCAGGTACAGGGTGATCCGGGTTCCGGTCTTTTCCTTCTCACATTCGCTGATGGTATAGCCGTCCTGTCCTTCCGAGGTCCACAGATAACCGCCGTCATCGACGGTACGGCTGTACACTTCGACCTTTCTGGCCGCCATGAATGAGGAGTAGAAACCGACACCAAACTGGCCGATGATGTCCACTTCCGGGTTCTCCTGCAGGGAAGCCTTGAAGAGTTCGGAACCGCTGTGGGCGATGGTTCCCAGGTTTTCCTCCAGTTCCTCCCGGTTCATGCCGATGCCGTTGTCTTCAATGGTAAGGGTCCTGTCTTCCCGGTTGGGAATGATCTGGATGGTCAGAGGTTCACTGCAGCGGTATTTATCATCAGTCAGGGACATATAATGCCGTTTGTCCAATGCATCCGAGGCATTGGAAATGAGCTCTCTTAAGAAGATCTCCCGGTTGGTATAGATGGAATTGACCATCAGATCCAGAAGTCTCTTAGATTCGGTCTTAAATTGCTTTTTAGCCATATTTGCCTCCTGTCTTTAGCACTCTAATTGCTTGACTGCTAAAATTATATACTCTTTGTTAGGCCATTGCAAGAGCCGAGCCGAAGAAAAAAGGAACTGTGAAGTTCCTTAGAGGTTGTGCAGGATCTCCAGCAGCTGACGGCTGCTTTCGGCCAGCTTATCCTTATGGCCGCTGCCCAGATTGGTGTAGATCTCCCCGACGTAGACATCGTCGCGGTACAGCTGGGCAAAGACATCATCCATGATCCGCTCACAGATCTTTGGCTGCTGCATCGGGCCGAACGGATTGGCAAAGAAGGTACTGGACAGACCGTTTTCCTGAGTCGTACCCATAGCCATGCGCTTGCCTTCGATGAAGACCTTCTTGGCTTCCTTATAGGTGGCGAAGCGGTGGACCCCTACCTTGTCATCATAATTATTGGCATACAGCACCATGTCGATCGGATGATGGGAGCTTACCATCTCGTAACTGCTGATGGAGGAGACCAGACGGGCATTGACGCTGCTCTCCGGATTGAAGAAGATCGTTCTTTCCATGTCGCGGTAGGCCGTGCCCTTGGCCAGGTCATCCAGGCGGACAAAGGCGCCAATCTCGGTTCCGGAAGCGTAGACGTGACCGTCCTGTTCGATGTACATCGAACCCATGTCATCGAAGACGACATCCATGCGGGAGATCTTCAGATCGCCGATGATGTCCTGGTTGAGGGTCTTGATGGCTTCAATGGTCTCGCTCTTGCCGGCTCCGGAATCGCCGATCATGATCATGGTCTTGCGCTGGTTGTTCTTGAAGAAGATGTCGATCATCGATCCGTGCAGCGGCAGACTGCCGTGCTGCATCGCCCGGACGTTGTGCAGGGTCAGGATCATCTTCTTGAGGTAGCCGAAGTATTCGATCTTGCTGCTGTAGGAAACGGAGCCGACCCAGACATCGTTTTCACTGTCATAGTTGAAGACGCAGGCATCCTTATGGTCCCGGTTGCCGAACAGTACGATCAGATCCGGCTGGTTCTTCAGGCATTCCTCCTCGGTAGCGATCTCAAAGAGGTTGCTGAGGGAGATGGCACTGGAGATGAAATCCCGGTGGAAATAGACATAGCAGAGCATTCTTCCGACCTTGATCGGATAGCACAGCCAGTCCTTCTGGTTGACGCTGCAGTTCCTGATGGGATTATAGTCGACTTCTTCAAAGAACCCTTCCCGCTTGTTGCTGACGGTATGCAGCAGGATCGGAGTCCTTAACATCACCGTGGTGATGAACGGAATGCTCTTGAGGACACCATAACCGGGGAACGTTTTCCAGCGGTAGGTCTGCAGAACGGCACAGGCATTGGTACCGGCCTGCAGCTGGCGGTAGATGCGGTTCTTACGGCCCTGCAGCTTTTCCTCACAGGTCCTGTAGATTTGAAGGATGATCCAGTTGTATCTGGTGTCGGCATCGATGAAACTGTTGAAGGCCAGGGAATTGGAGGAGGTGCTGTTGACGATCGCAAACCTCTCCTTCCGGCGCCAGTAGTTATAGGCATCCTCAACGATATAGAGAGCCTTCAGGCGGTTGGGGCTGAACAGCAGCGTGCTGTAAATTTCATCGACATCCAGTACCAGCAGCTGCTTGGTGACCAGGATCAGTTCCGGGATCATGTCCTCCATTGAGCGGCCCTTGGTCAGCCAGGAAAAGACCTTGATGTCCCTGATGGCCAGGTTCTTCAGGTAGTTTTCCATGAAAAGCCGGAATCCTTCACCGTTCAGCAGTTCCTCAGCGTTCTGATAGAAAGCGGCTGAATAGTTCAGGATGGCATTCTTATCGGTAATGTATAGTTCTTCTCTCATCGTCTTATCCTTTTCTTTCTCTCTGACGGTATACTTCCGAAGCCAGGACGCTGGCCGCGCTGGCCGCATTCAGGGCATTGCGGAAATCATTGGCATAGGGGATGTAGACAAACTGATCGGAACTGTCCAGGACTTCCCGGGACAGTCCCCGCATCGGCCCGCCGACGCAGACCATCAGACCGCCCTTGCTGAGGTCGGTGTGATAGAGGTTGACGCTGTTTTCTCCCCGGTAGGCACTGACGATCCGGATCTTATTGTCCTTCAGCGTCTGGATGGTGGTCTTCAGGTCTTCGGTAAGATGGATCGGAATGAACTCACTGGCTCCCGCTGAACTCTTTACCATGGTTCCGTCCTCAAAATCCCATTCCCGCTGCGGCAGTATGACCCCGTCACAGCCGAAGGCATAGAGGGAACGCAGGATGTAGCCGAGATTGAAGGAATCCTCTACTCCTTCGATCAGAGCCAGAAACGGTTCTTCCTTCATCAGCATCGTGGTGATGGACTGGAAGCGGCGGTCGGAAACATTGGCGACAATGCCGCCGTGAGTCCGGCCTCTGGCCATCCTTTCGATCATGTCGCGGCTGCATCTTTCCACCGGCAGCCGGTTATGATAGGCCTCCTGAATGATATAGGAAACATCATTGGTATGCTTGTCAACATCAATGTAGATCTTGATGACCTTTCTGTATTTACTGTTCATCGCCGCCTTAACGGCAATGGCGCCTTCAACTATCATTTACCTACCTCCGGTGCATATACAAATGAATATTCATTGACCTCCACAGGAACCTTCAGCTTCAGTAACTGCAGAGGACGGTTGGCAACGGTCACTTCATTGCCGTCGAGATCCCACATCTGGGCCGGGAAATCAGCGGCAAAGCCCAGGGGATTGAGCACGCTGAGCACATCACCCTTCTCAAAGTGATTCCGGACTTCCACAATGGCCAGGGACGAGGCATCGTCATAGCTGACAACGTTGGCGACGAAGTTCTGGGAAGCCGTGGAATTATGAATGCTGTAGAGCTGCCCCTTCTTACCCTCAAACCCCTCATAGAAACCGGTGAAGGATTCGCGGTTTTCCACCAGGGAAACCAGATCCATCCCGGTACGGTACTGTTCTTCGCTGATGAAGCCCTGCGACTGATAACAGTCGATCAGATAGCGGTATCCCTTCACGACACCGGCGATGTAGAAAGCGGTCTTCATCCGGCCTTCGATCTTGAAGGATATCGCCTCCGTCTTCAGCAGTTTTTCCATGATCGGTGAGGTATTCATGTCCCGGGATCCCATTGAAAACAGATAGTCGTCGCGGTCCCGACACTGATCGCCCTGATACAGATGGTAATTCCAGCGGCAGCTGTGGGCACAGCCGCCCCGGTTGGCATCGCGGTTGGTCAGCGCATTGGAGATGGTACAGCGGCCCGAGTAATTGGCACACATTCCGCCGTGAATGAAGACTTCCAGCGGCATGTCGGTGTTTTTCGCGAGCTGTTCGATCTGCCTTAGAGTAACTTCACGCCCAAGGACGATTCGGTCTGCTCCCTTGCTGCGCCAGTAGCTGATGGCTTGGGAATTGAGCGTGGTCTGCTGCGTGGAGATGTGGACTTCCATCTGCGGAGCGACCCATTTAGACAGTTCCAGGATTGCTGCGGAAGCACAGATGATGGCGTCGACCCCCAGTTCGGAAAGGATCTTCAGATATTCCTCCAGGCCTTCAAAATCGCTGTTATGGGGAATGATGTTGACGGTCACATAGACCTTGCGGCCGTAACTGTGGGCAAACTGGACAGCTTCGGCGATGTCGCTGATGGTAAAGTTGCTGGCGCGGGCCCGCAATGAAAACTGCTTGCCGCCGAAATAGACAGCGTCAGCTCCATAGATGATCGCGGTTTTAAGCCGGGTCAGATCACCGGCCGGTGCCAATAGTTCCTTTTTCATCTTATCCCTTCTGCAGCCAGGTGGCTTTCAGATCGTTGATATCCAAGTATTTGATGCTTCTGTCGAAACCTTTGAGTTGCTCCAAGGCTTCGCTTCCGCTGATTTCACCGGCCATTACCCGGCGATAGAGGCTTACGGTTTTAAGTGTATATTCATCTTTGTACAGATTATTGTCGATGATCAGACCTTTCAGGGGAGCTTTGAGGAGATAGCTGATCTCCGAGAAGGACTGCAGGGTCTGCCAGTAGAGCCAGCTTTCGCCGTTCTTCTCCACGATGGGCAGAACGTCGCTGCGGGTCTCCTCCACCAGATGCCAGCCTTCCAGATAATTCCCCTTTCTTTCCAGATAACTGCTGATGTAGCCCCGGCCGCTGTAGCTTAACAGGACCGGGCCATGGACCTTGAGGTAACAGTAATCGGGCACCTGGCGCAGGATGTCATAGACTTCCCTGATGGTGATGTCCTTGGATATCACGCAGCCGGACATCCCGTCCCGCTTCAGGCTTTCGATCTCATAGCCATTGGTCAGCAGGGTCTCAGGGGCATAGATGATCTGATAGCCGGCCTTGATCCGGTCAGCGATCTGCTTTACGCCGATATCGGTGCAGATGATCAGATCAGCCGGCAGCTGATCAAGCATTCTAAGGTAACTTTCCAGATCTGCCAGTTCATCCTCGTAGAACAGCCGGTCGATCCTTATGGCTGCCTTTAAGCCGGCCTTACGGATCTTCGCTACCGCCATTGCCAGCTGGTCACGGGAAAGACCGCAGGGGCTGCTGGAAAAACGTTCATCGGCGACAATGAGGGTATCAATTCCCAGTTCCCGGAACATTTCAATGTTGGCAATATCTCTGATGGTAACCAGCCAGTCAGTCATCGAGGTCCTCCTGTTGCTTCGACGATGATGTCGTCGTACTCTCTTATTATATCACGCGCCGTCAGCGAATAACGGCTGTGCTTTTCGATCCAGCGGTCAGCTGCCAGTGAATGCAGATATACACCGGCCGTAACACTGTCATAATCGGGTTTCTGAGCGATGAGTCCGCCGATCAGGCCGGCCAGCACGTCGCCGCTGCCGCCCTTGGCCAGGGCATCATTGCCCGTGGTGTTAAAGGTGATGAGACGGTGGGAAGCGGTAATCGTATGTTCCCCCTTCAGAACGATGATCAGACTTGGGTAACGGCAGGTGATCTCTTCAAGATCCTTCAGCAGGGTTTCCCGCTTCAGGGGAAAGACGCGCTGATATTCTACTTCATGGGGTGTGATCACCGTCAGGGCCTCTCTCTTCAGCAGATCCAGGTGCTTTCCCAGATGATACAGTCCGTCGGCATCCAGCAGCAGATCACAGGGGCTTTCCAGAGCCTTTATCATCAGATATTCGCTGCGTTGGTCTCTTCCCAGCCCGCAGCCGAGCACGACGGTCGTATACTGGGAAAAGTCAATGTCATCGGCAGCCTGTTTCCAGTCATCGCCGTAACTGACCGTCATGGCCTCCCACAGGCCGTTTTCCACGGTCAGCAGGATGTCCCTGGGAACCATCACCGTCAACAATCCGGCTCCCGAGCGCAGAATGGCCTGGCCGCAGAGCTTGCAGGCACCGCTCTTGCCCGGACTGCCGGCGATCAGCAGCACTTTTCCATAGGTTCCCTTATGTGAATGCTTGCGGCGCACGGGAAGCTTGTTTATGACCTCTGTAAGGCTGTTAACGGCCAGATATGAGTCAATGTCTGCCTCTTTAAATGGCCCTTCCAGAACGGTTATGCGGCCTCTGTGGTCACTTCCCGGATAAAGATATAGTCCGCTCAGGGGATGATCGAAGCAGACGGTTTCCGCCGCTTCAAAGACCTCTCCCCTGATGGCGCCGTTATCAATGTCGATACCGCAGGGCACTAAAATGCTCAGGCGATGGCCAAAAGCCTCGTTGGCTGCCCTAAGCAGCCCTTCGCCAGCCGTTTCCAGAGCATCAACGATCACATCAGCTTCCTGACTGGGGAATTCGTCACCTTCCCCCAGCAGCTCTGTAAGGATCCCCTGCTGATGGAGATACTGACAGCACTGTCTTCCGATCGTCCCCTTCAAGCCGTCAGAAACCAGAAAGACGACCCTCAGCGGGTTTCTTTCCCTTATCAGTTCGGCCAGAGCCACGGCCGCCTGTTTTTGCATGGCATCCGTGATCTGCTTTTTCAGACTTGCAAGGATTTCGGAATCCAGAACCTTCATGTTACTGACCCTTTGGCTTGTAGAAGGCTCTGTTGTCCAAAGCAAACAGCCGGGGTGTGAATTCACCCGGGTTGATCTTATCGGTTTCCTTGGCGATCATCGTCATCCTGGCATCGAAGTCATCGATGTAGTGAAGAGCTTCAGCCTCCAGGATGCACGGCAGTACCGGCGAACCGAATTCATACTGACCGTGATGCGAGAGGACCAGGTGTCTTAACAGGGTGACCTTCTCCCCTTCAATTCCCAGTTCATCGGCGGTTTCCTTGATCATCGCCTGCGAGATCGAGATGTGTCCCAGAAGTCTTCCTTCAACCGTATACTCGGTAACGGCTCCGGAACGCAGTTCGCGGATCTTGCCGACATCATGGAGCAGGACGCCGGAAACCAGCAGATCCCGGTTGAGCTGCGGATACAGCCGGCAGACCTCATCAGCCAGCCTGACCATGCCGTAGACATGGGTGGCCAGACCGCCGTAATACTCATGGTGGTTGCGGGCGGCCGCCGGATAGGAGAAGATCTCCCGGTCGTACTTATGGAAAATGGCACTGACGATGGCCTTCAGCTGGAAATCGTCAATGGATTCAATGGCATTGGTTATCGTTTCCCTTAACACGCTCTGGGCTACCGGGCCCATCTGCACGTAATCCTCCATGTCGATCATTGACTCATCAGCCGGCTCGATCTCCAGGACCTTCAGCTGCAGGTTGTTGCGGTAGTTAATGACATCACAGCGGACATCCAGGATCCGGCCGACGACCGCCGTGGCGATCTGACTGGCCTTGACATCCCAGAGCTTGCCTTCAATGGTTCCGGTATTGTCCTTGAAGGTAATGGAAAGATAGGGAGCTCCGGAATTGGTCACTCCCTGATTGACCTGTGATACCATCAGCTGTAAGTTGGTGCTCATTCTGTCTCTTAAGTCTTTAATCTTCATTTTCTGCCTCCTGCTGCTGCATGACTTCCATGATGGTTTCCCGACGGAAGCCCTTGGACATCAGATAACGGATGATCTTGCTGTCCAGTACTTTTTTCTCATATCGGTGGGCGGCGCTCCTGGCATATTTCTCCAGGGCGGCTGCCAGACTCTTTCTTTCTTCCTCATCATCCTGATGCCAGTCAAGGCGGGTGATGATCTCATCAATGCTTTCGCTGTCATAACCGCTGGCGGCCAGTTTCCTTCTTAACAGGGCCAGGGTCTCCTTCTCGGAACGGTTCCTGAGCGACTTCAGAAGGACGGCAGCCTTCTGCAGGCCCCTCTCGATCTCGGCTTGGGGATCGATGGCCTCCAGTTCCTTTTCAATAAGGGATCGGTCAACCCCTCTTTTCTCCAGCTGATAGGCGATCTTCTTCTTGCCGACCAGCCGGCTCTGATCGTAGTCAAACCGGTAACTGGTCAGAACCTCGTCATTGAGGAAACCGTAGGTGATCAGCTTGTCCAGGATGTCCTGCCGCTGCTGATCGGTCACATTCCGGCATTCAGCCAGCAGTTCCCTGATCTCCCTGACGGAATAATCACTGACAGCCAGTTTTCTTAAGCATTTCAGATAGGCGGCACTGTAGCCGTGGTAACCGTTAAGCTTCTCAAGGTCTTCCTTCGCAAGCTGCTGCCCCTTCTGATAACCTTCATCCAGCAGGAAATCCGTCAGGATCTCATATACGGTTTCACTTTCCTGGTCGACGGCCTTTATTCTGGTGAGATCACCGTTGACGCTGATCTCCTTTATGTAAGTGCCTTCCGGTTCCGGAGGATTCTTAACGACCGTTGAATAGATTTTCTCCAGCGACTGACCGATCGGGGCGGAAATGGTACGGGCCGCTGAACTGGCCCTCTCCAGAAACCCCGGGGAATCTTCCTCGGCTTCCGGCTGCCAGTAGGCGGTCACATCCTCTTCACCAAGTTCATTGGGATCGTCCCCGGTTCCCCGGACCTTCTGATAGATCCGGTCGAGGGACTGGGTGATCGGAGCGGAAAGACTGCGGGCAGTATCGGCTGCCTTCTCCATGACACTGCGCTTTTCGCTGCCGTCCTCTTCACCTGCGTCCGTCTGCTCACCTTCCAGCAGGTTTTCAACTTCATCGATCCCCTTGCGGACATTACTGTAGATCCGTCCGATCGACTGGCTGATTGGGGCACCGATCTCTCTGGCGGCTGATGCAGCCCTTTCTATAATGCCCTGTTTTTCTTCGCTGTTTCTGTTCATTGAATTGCCTGCCTTTCAGACCGGCCCTGCCAGCCGGTTATCTTTACAGAAGTAGTATAGTAACGGAATGACTATTTATGCCACGCCACCAGCTGTTCACCCCTGACCAGCCAGGCCTTTTTTGCCAGGGCTGCCAGAGGATCATCATGATGGGAATCGGAATAGAATTCCTCAATATCGTCAGTATCATAGCCGGCCGCTTTCAGGCGGACGACCTTCTGGGCTTTGTTGCAGTTGGGTGAGAGTACCCTGCCGGTCTTCTTGTCGACCTCACTGGCAATGACTCTGCTTATGCCCAGCCGCTTGCAGGCCGCCTCAACCAGAAACTGGGGTGAGGCACTGATCACCAGATCATCTTCGCGGTGCTTTTCCCGGTACCATTTATGAACATCACCGATGTTCCTGTCCCAGAAAAGTTCCAGTTCCGCATCGATGTCCTCAATGCCCGCAAGAAAACTGTAGAAGTAGTTCTTCATGGCCGTGATGTCGATGTTCTTGAGAAAATATCTGATGAAGCCGACCAGCTGATGAGGAAAGAACCTAACCAGGGACAGGTGGCGGCCCAGTTCAAAGAAATAGAAGTCGACGGTTGAATCCCGTCTGTAGATGGTCTTGTCAAAATCATAAACGTTCATGCTTTTTCACCGAATTCATTTTATGCTAAATTCCCTCTTCAGGCAACATCACATTATTTCACATAAATTTCATATTTTTCTACGGAAATTTATTGATAACATATACTTGCAAATCAGAAAAGATTTGTTAAATGATTCTCCTTTCTATTTTCAAAATTTATCCCTGGACTGGTAAAACCAGAAAGAACAAAGACTCGTAATGAGTCTTTTCTTTTTTTACTTACTGCGGGCTTTCTTCTCTTCAATCATCTTATGGTAGCAGCTCCAGCATAAACCCTCATAGGATTCATTGCCGCCGATGAAGACCTGGGCGCCTTCCGTCTGGATCTCGCCGTTGGCGAATCGGGCATTGACGGTCGCCTTGGCTCCGCACTTGCAGATGGACTTGATCTCGGTAATGCTGTCAGCGAGTTCGAAAAGACGCCGGCTGCCCGGGAACAGATTCGTTAAAAAGTCGCTTCTTAAGCCGAAGCACAGCACCGGCACATCCCGTTCACTGACGATCAGTCTCAGTTCATCAACCTGCTCAGGGGTCAGAAACTGACACTCGTCAACGATGATGACGTCGATGTCAGCCGGGCACAGTTTCAGAATGCTGTCAGTCGACTTGATGACATCCGCCTGAGCCTGCAGACCGATGCGGCTCTTGACGACGGTCACGCCGTCGCGGTTATCAATGGCCGGCTTGATCAGCCAGACCTTCTTCCCCTTCTCTTCATAATTGAACTTGGTCATCAGCGCATTGGCGGTCTTGGATGAATTCATTGCTCCGAACTTGAAATACAGTTTTGCCATGTGTTTTTCCTCTCAGTCATAAGTTTATTACTCGGCCCTGGTAAAGCCGGTTATCGAATAGGTCTTGGTCAGGATGTTCTTATCCTCACAGCCATAGGCATTGAAGGCTCTTAAGATCCCGGTCTTCTTTTCCTGCAGCTGGCTGCAGATCAGAATGACCGGATTATAGTGACGGCCGCTTTCAGCATAGACGGTGCTGATGGCTTCCAGAGCGTAACCGTTTTCCTCATTCAGCAGTTTCACCCAGGAGGCTGACGGCATGATCATCGCGTCTACGCTTTCGCTTACATAATCAGCGGTAAGTGCATCCAGCCGGGCATAAGGCAGCAGGCTGACTTCCTCTCCGCCATGGCCGTACTTCTCCGTCAGCCAGGCTGAGAAGCATTCGTACTCCCGGCGGTTGCCTGCCGTTAATAAGCCCCATTTTAATCCGGAGGCCTTCTGCCAGCCGTTTTCCCCCGACAGTTCTTCGGTCAGAGAACTTTTGATGATTATAAGATCGCTTTCCCAGCTGCGTTCAGCCTGGATGAGGGATCCCTCACCAAGATAGTAACTCTGCTTGACTGCCATGGCGGCCATGATGGAGGTATCCGTGCGCAGTGAAGCGGGCGCGATCACCAGATCATAGATCCCCGCCTCCAACTTTTCCAGCAGTTCGCTGTTGACGGATACCATTTCCGAGGTCACCTCTTCACAGATGATGCCGTTTTCAGACAGCCTTTCGCCGATCTTCTGCTCGAATTCTTCCTGCTTGTTGAGGTATTCGGTGTATTTGTCGCTGACCATCAGGCCGATGGAAAGCCGGCTTAAAACCAGATCCTGTTCCGCTTCCGGAGCATTATTCTGCTCCCGGTGGCAGCCGGTCAATATCAATGCCATTATCACTGCCAGCAACAGGCAGAAGTTTTTCTTCGTCAAAAACGCTGTTCTCATGCTTCTATTATGGCACAATCAGCGGAATTAAGCATCTGTTAAAGACAGCAATGACCGCCTATGGTATAATACCGATGAGGTCAGAAGTCATGGAAAACAACACCAAGTACATTCTGCTGGCCATCGTGGTGGTCATCGTCATCGCCAGTTTTGCGGCCAGCATCCTGTTAAGAAAATACCAGCGGCAGTTTCTGCGCACCGGTGATCGTTCATATGAGAAGAACATCCGGACGATCACGGTTTTGATGTCAGGCATCTTCCTGGTATTGATCCTTCTGACGATCTATCTGATCAAGAAATTCTGATATTTTTTAGGAAACAGGCTCCCTTCACGGCTAACAGTCAGTAGAAAGGAGTTTTTTTATGATCACAGGATTACTTATTACCCCCAATGGGGCTCCAGAGGTCGTGTCCTTTGAAGAAGGCTACCGGCCGATCCAGCAGCTGGTGGAAGGCAGCTTTGAATATGTCGGTCTGTTCGATGATGCCGACGTGATTGTCAATGAGGAAGGCAAGATCAACGGGTCAGCCCCCAACCGCTTTCTGCTTCATGACGGCAAACTGGTCGACATTCTCTTCGGCAACATTCTGCTGACGGACAGTGACCGGGACGGAAATACCGTTTCCCTATCCAAGGACAAACTGGAGAAATACCGCCGGATCTTCTCACAGCGGGCCATCATAATATAAAAAAAGCCCGAAGGCTTTTCTCATTTACCGCAGATTCGTCCGTAAGTCTCTTCCCGGCGGTCTCTGAACAGTCCCCAGGTGATCCGGTTTTCTTCCAGTTCATCCAGGTCATATTCATTGATCAGAATTTCTTCCTGATCGCGGGAAGCGCATTTCAGCAAGGCTCCGGTCTCATCGGTCATGAATGAGGAACCGTAGAATTCCAGGGCGGAACTCTGATAGCCGTTATCCTTGCAGGGTTCTACGGTTTCCAGGCCGATGCGGTTGGCCGCTACTACCGGCATCAGATTACAGGCCGCATGTCCCTGCATACATCTTCTCCAGTGTTCCATGGAGTCGACGTTCAGGATTGGTTCAGAACCGATGGCGGTCGGATACAGCAGGATCTCAGCGCCGTTTAAAGCCAGACAGCGGGCCGTTTCCGGAAACCACTGATCCCAGCAGATCCCCACGCCTATCTTTCCATAGGCGCTGTCAAACACCTTGAAACCGCTGTTGCCGGGAGTAAAGTAGAACTTCTCCTGGTAATAGTGGTCATCAGGGATGTGGGTCTTGCGATAGACGTCCTTAACGGTACCGTCATTATCCACAAAGGCTACGGAATTGTAGAGGACATTGCCGTCCCTTTCAAAGAAACTGACCGGCAGGACGACATCCAGTTCCCTGGCCAGTCTTCTGGCCATCTCAACGGAAGGATGGCTGTCAACGCTCTGAGCCAGGAAGTAGAAGTCATAGCGGCGCTGCTGACAGAAGTATTCACGGTCGAACAGTTCCGGCAGCAGGATTATCTTCGCTCCCAGGGAAGCGGCTTTTCTTATCATCTGTTCAGCCTTCTTCAGGTTGTCCTCGCGATTCCTGCTGCAGGACATCTGAATGGCTGCGACCTTAACTTTTCTCATTTCTTATCCTCCCGGACAGAAGGCGCCAGCAGGCGCCTCTTCTGTTATCTTTTTACTTAACCTTTACGCCAAGTTCGGCCAGTTTGGTCTTCAGCTTGGTTCCGTCATCAAGAGTAACATCATCATGGTACTCTTCATCCTTCGGATAGCCAACTCTGGGGGTGTAGGACTCGATTCCGTAGAAATCGCCGCCTTCACCCGAGAGCTTATCGATGACAGCCTGTACGCTTGAGGTATAGCCTACCCATAAGGAATTGGCTTCAGCTACTTCTTCTTCCAGCATGAAGTTGATCCAGGCATGAGCGAGCTTCACATTGGTGCAGGTGGTCGGAATGCACATGGCATCTCCCCAGACATTGGTTCCCTGCTTCGGTTCATAATAACCGACGTTTTCATTTTCGGAGATGATGTAGGTAGCAGCACCGCTGTAGACTACTGCCAGAGCCTTGTCAGATACACCGTCGGTTCCGATCATGTAATCATTGATGATGTCGTTTACCCAGTCAGGCTTGACATCCTGC
The DNA here is from genome assembly GCA_017445225.1 of Erysipelotrichaceae bacterium. GTDB lineage: Bacteria > Bacillota_I > Bacilli_A > Erysipelotrichales > Erysipelotrichaceae > RUG521. The sequence goes on from JAFSUN010000014.1 coordinate 88,750, forward strand.
TTCTGCTTCAGTAACCACTGATAGGCATCTTCAATTTCCTTGGTGCTGGTGGTATTGACCGAGTAGCCAAGAGCCTTTAAGGCCGGCAGGAAATTGTCTCTGTCAGCGTCATACATGTAGACTTCGCCGGCATACTTGGGATCGGCCAGAATGCTCCAGCCCTTTTCTTCCAGTTCTTCCAGAGATACCTTGTTCTTATCATAGGCAATGCCGACGGAACCCTGGAAATAAGGTACTGAGTATTCATGCTTCGGGTCATAGTCTGGTGACTTGACGCCTTCAGCCAGAGCACCGATGTTGGTAATGAGGCTGAGGTCCAGAGGCTGGATCATCTTTTCCTTGATCATTCTTTCGACCATGTAGTCGCTGGGAACGATGATGTCATACTTGTCTCCGCCGACAACGGCAGTATACATTTCCTCATTGGAGTCAAAGGTCTTGTAGTAAACACGGACGCCGTATTTGGCCTCAAACTTCTTGATGTTTTCTTCATCAATGTATTCACCCCAGTTGAAGACATACAGTTCGTTGCTTTCGAACTCCTTGCTACCGTTATTATTGTTGTTGTCCTTGGAGCAGCCGGCCATGGAGATGACCAGTAAGACCGTCAGAACACTAAGCAGAAACTTTTTCATCACTAATACCTCTCTTCTTTTTTTCTTTGATAAGTGGAACCACATTTACAATGGTTAACGTAATGGTAACGATGACAACGATGATTGTCGATAAAGCGTTGATCGTTGGATTGATACGCTTGATTGCTGAATAAACGTAGATGGCAATGTTACTGACCTTCGGTCCGGAAGTAAAGAAGCTGATGACGAAGTCGTCGAAGCTCATGGTGAAGGCGATCAGGGCACCGGAGAGAATGCTTCCCCTTAACTGGGGAATGATCACCTTGGTCAGAGCCTGGAATGGAGTCGCTCCCAGGTCCAGAGCCGCTTCTGCCAGATTGTCATCCAACTGCCTTAACCGCGGCATTACCGTAAGGATCACGTAGGGAATGCAGAACGAGACATGCGCCAGGAGAATGGTTGCAAACCCCTTCTGAACACCCAGGGAACTGAACAGCAGCATGAAGCCGATGGCAGTAACGATATCCGGATTCATCATCGGGATGTCGTTGATCTGCAGCACCACGGCCTTGAGCACCTTATTGCTCTTGGACAGGCCGATGGCGGTCAGAGTACCGACGATCGTTGATATGATGGTGGCCAGCACCGCAATGATCAGGGTGTAGTAGATGGCTTCCCTTACGGAGCGGGATTCAAACATCTTCTGATACCACTGCAAGGAGAAACCGGAGAATTTCGTCAGGCTCTTCGATTCATTGAAACTGAAGAGGATGACATAGAATATCGGCAGATAGAAGAACAGCATGACCAGCCACAGAAAGCTGTTTGACAGGATTTTCTTCAGTTTTTTCATCATGCTTCCTCCCCTGTCTTCTTTTCCATCTTCTTGGTAACAAACATGGACAGGATGATTACCAGAGCCATGATCAGAGATATGGCGCTGCCGTAGTTCCAGTTGCCAACGGAGATGAAGTAATTTTCAATCAGGTTACCGATCAGTACATAGCTGCCGCCTCCCAGTAATTTCGGGATGAAGAAGCTGGAAACGGCCGGCAGGAATACCAGGGTTATTCCGGAAATGACGCCGGGAATTGACAGAGGCAAGGTGACCCGTAAGAAGGTCTGAATCTCGTCAGCTCCCAGATCCTTGGCAGCGGTCAGCAGATTTCTGTCCAGTTTGCTCAGGGAGGTATGGATCTGCAGGATCATGAACGGCAGGAAGTTGTATACCATGCCGACCATGACGTTGATCTCAGCATCAAATTCGAAATATGAGAGAATACCCTTCCAGGAATAGGTCCTGATAAGCATGTTGATCCACATCGGCAGCGTGATCAGCAGAACGATGAAGGTCTGAACCTTTTCGGATTGCTGAGCAATGATGTAGGCGGCCGGATAGCCGATCAGAATGCAGATGACGGTTGTATAGAACGCTATCTTAAGTGATCTCGCCAGAACCATCGGGAAGATGGAATCGGAGAAGAACTTGGCAAAGTTTTCAAAGGTGAAATGCAGGGTGATGATGCTGTTTCCCTCAACCGTAAAGGCATACAGGAAGATCAGCAGCATCGGTGCCACCACGAACACCGATATCCAGGCTATGTAAGGCCAGGTCAGTTTGGAGAAGGTCTTCATGTTCTAGTACCCCATCTTGCTCATGACATGGATGTCTTCCGGGGTGAACATCAGATCGACCTTGCGTCCTTCCTCCACGTTCTTGGTGGTATGGACCTTGAATTCATGGCCCTGAACGGCATAGGTGATCTTGTAGTCGCCTTCACTGATGTTCTCTTCATCGAAATCATAGATGACGTCGTAGATCTCGATCGGCTTGCCGGTTTCCAGATCCCAGGCTTCGGCCTTGGCCCAGATGCATAAATCGGTATCCAGAGCGATGCTTTCCTTCAGTTCATCAGCGGTGATGAAGAAGTCGAAGGCGGCAACGCCGACACCCTGCTTGTCATCCTCAGTATACTTGGGTTCCATGACATAGGCCTTGATGGTGATGCTGGTATCCTTGGCGGTAGAGAAGGTCACCTCATAGGTTCCCGGCTCCGCCTTGATGTCGTATTCGACATTGCGGATCGACAGCAGCTCATCTTCCTCGTCCCAGGCCTGGGCATTGGCACGGGCAATGACTTCGTAATCGGTGAGTTTTTCAACGTCTTCCAGGTCCATGTAGAAGTCATTGGCGCTGATCTTTTCACCGGCTTCAGCATTGGTCAGGTCGTGGTTGGCGGTGACATGCATGGTTACGGTCTTGGAAGCGCCGGAGACAGTCTGAACGGTGACTTCATTGTGCAGTCCCTTGAACAGAACGAACTTGACTTCACCGGGGATCAGGCCCTTGCCCCTTTCCACGATTTCGAGGTCTTCCGGTCTGATCATGACATCGACCGGTTCGTTGCGGCGGAAGCCGAAGTCCACGCACTTATAGTCCTTGTCATCAAAGGATACCAGATAGTCATCCTTCATGACACCGTCGAAGATGTTGCTTTCACCGATGAAGTGTGCGACATATTCGTTAATTGGTTCGTTATAGATCTCGGTTGGAGTACCGATCTGAATGATGTTGCCGTCCTTCATGACGACGATCTTGTCACTCATGGTCAGGGCTTCTTCTTGGTCGTGAGTTACGAAGATGAAGGTAATGCCGACTTCCTGCTGAATCCTCTTCAGCTCGTACTGCATTTCCTTTCTTAAGGCCTTGTCCAGGGCGCTTAACGGTTCGTCCAGCAGCAGAACATACGGTTCATTTACCAGAGCTCTGGCAATGGCAACACGCTGCTGCTGACCGCCGGAGAGCAGATTGACGTCACGGTCGCCATAGCCTTCCAGGCCGATCAGCGACAGCATTCTGTTGACCTTCTGGTCAATGACGTCCTTGGACTGCTTCTTGATCTTCAGACCGAAGGCAATGTTATCATAGACGTTCAGATGAGGGAACAGAGCATACCTCTGGAAGACGGTGTTTACCTCCCTCTTGTAGGCGGGAACCTTGGAAATGTCTTCACCGTCGAAGATGACCTCACCTTCATCGGCATCCAGGAAGCCGCCCAGGATCCTTAACAGCGTGGTCTTGCCGCAGCCGGAAGGTCCCAGCAGCGTCACGAACTCATTCTCATAGATATCCAGGTTAATTCCCTTTAAGACGACATTTCCGTCAAATGACTTGACGATATTGCGAAATTCAATCAGCTTTTTCATAATTCTATCCCCTCATAAATGCTTAGAAAAGCGGCGGTGTGGATACCCACAGTATTCTTGCTTCGGTTTTGCCGGTATTGACCAGGCAATGGCGGAAGTCGCCCTTGATGTAGAAGGTCTCTCCCTTTTTGACGGTATGGCTGCCCATTACCGTAAGATTCTGCAGTTCGATCCGGCCCTGCAGGACATATCCGAGTTCTTCACCCTCATGCGGATCGATGATGCGGCTGCTTCCTCCCGGAGCCAGGGTAAGTAAGATCGGTTCCATCTTATTCTTCTGCGCACTCGGAACGATGTAGGTGATCGTCATCTGATCCCTTTCATCGACCGAATAATCCTGTTCCGTATAGGTTATCTTGGCGGTTTCATCACTGTCTCTGAAGAAATCTGCCAGGGAAACGCCGAGAACTTCAACGATGTCTTCCAGCGTCGCGATCGACGGTGAGGACAGGTTTCTTTCCAGCTGGGAAAGGAAACCCTTCGTAAGTTCCGTGCGGCTGGCCAGTTCTTCAAGCGTCATGCCGCTTTTGATCCTGAGCTGTTTTACTCTCTTACCCAGATCCATGAGACACCTCCTTCTGTTGTTTTGTATTACTTAACAAAAAGTTAAATCCAACAACAATGGTATTATAGTACATTTCCGGCAGTATGCAATACCTTTGTTTGATTTTTCTAAAAAAAATATTTACCATTATCAAACATTTCGCACAAGAAAAGATCTGCTCTCACAGATCTTCATCACTTCTTCTTTCTGGTCAGCCGGACGATGGCTTCCACATTGGCCGTCTGCGGGAACATGTCCAGCGGAACGACTCTTTCGATCCGGAAGTTCTTCAGGCGGGCAATGTTCTTGCCCAGGGTCGCCGGGTTGCAGGATACATAGATCATCTTTTCCAGTGAACTTTCATTGATGACATCCAGCAACCGGTCATCGAGGCCGCTTCTCGGCGGGTCAACGACCAGGGTGTCGGCCCTTCCTTCCTCCAGCAGCCTTACCGTTTCCTTGGCAGCATCACTGCAGATGAATTCGGCATTGGTAATGCCGTTAGCGGCGGCATTGCTCTGCGCATCTTCAATGGCACTGGCATTGATGTCGATGCCGGTGACCTTCAGGCATTTCTGCGCCAGCAACAGCGAGATCAGTCCGGTTCCGCAATAGGCTTCAATCACCACTTCATGGCCATCCGTCATCTCTCTGACGGTCCCGTACAGTTTTTCCGCCTGCTCCCGGTTGAGCTGGAAGAAGGCCTGCGGCTGCAGGGACAGGTTCAGATCCATCATCTTCAGGCTGATGTTTCTATCTCCCCAAAGCAGCTTAAGGCTGTCCGGCATCATCGATACCGGATCCTTCTGGGTATTGATCCCCTGGAACAGTCCGGTCACTCCCGGGATCCGGCTGATCTGACTGATGGCCTTTTCCGGTATTTCCGTATTGCCGGTGATCAGGACGACCTGATACTGCCGGAAGCCGCGGATCATCAGATGCCTGATCCCCTTCTTATCCTTATAACCGCCCAGGCGGCATTCGTTGAGCACAGACAGGACCTGCTTTCTGACCGCTTCCAGTTTCTGATCATGCAGAGGACATTCTTCGATGATGACCGGGATGTTGGTTCCCTGGCGGTACATGGCATTGAAGAGCTGTCCGTTGCGTTCCACCACCGGCAGGTTGGCCTTGTTGCGGTAGCCGAAGATGTGCTCGCATTCCACGGTCTTTTCGATCGGTCCGTGATAGCCGGCATACTTGCCAAGCGCTTCCTTCAGAAGCTGTTGCTTGTAGTAGAGCTGGCGGGGATATCGGATCGGCATCAGTGCACAGCCGCCACAGGCTCTCTGTTTGCGGCAGCGGGCCAGGATCCGGTCTTCGGACTTTTCCACGACCTCGGTCAGTTCAGCCGTGGCATAACTGCCATGATCTCTGACCTCGATGACTTCGGCCCTTTCCCCGGGCAGGCATCCCGGCACGAAAACCGGCTTGCCATTCAGATATCCGATGCCTTCACCGTTTATTCCCATCTTGATTATCTTTAATTCCATTGCGGCATCCTCCCGTTACAAAGCGAAAGCGGCAAATTAATTACTTACCGCCCAATCGGGAATGTTCTTCCCTCTTCTGATTATCACTGTTTTCTGAAAGTCCGTCTGATTCAGAAACTGCAGGATCTGCGTTTCTTCTTCCGCAGAACATCTGACGATCAGTTTCACATCAACGTCCTTTTTCAGGATGTCGGCACAAACGACAACTGCCTGCACCTTCAGAGAACCGCCGGTTCCCTCAAAGACATCAATGCGCAGTTCCTCGCTTTCCCCACTGTCCAGATAGCCGTAATTGACCGGATAGACCAGATTCGAGTACAAAGGATGGACCGAATCCCTGGGTCTGTCGATCTTTACGCCGCAGGACATATACAGAGTATCTAATTTCTGCCAAAAATAAGCATTGTTTTCAAACTCCATGATCAACCCCCTGTTTATTCACCTATTATATAGCATGAAATTTTTTAAAACAAGGTTTCTGTAAAATTTTTCAAAAAGCTGTAATCCTTTTCAACCCCAGTTGTCATATCGGCGCGGTTTTTTAGTCAGCGGGCAGGCCACATCAGCATAGTAATGATAATGAAGATGCATGACTTCTGCCAGTTCTTCGATCTCATATACGCCATAGACATCCATGGCACTTTCCACGATGGCCAGACAGGCCAGGGCATCGCTTCCGGCCTGGTGGTGATTGAAGTCCAGATTCAGATATTCGGCCACGGTATTGAGCTTATGGTTGGCCAGAAACGGATAGATCCTTCTTGACAGCGCCACGGTATCCAGATAGGGAAAATCCTCCATCTCGATCCCGTAAACGGTGTTCATCGATCTTAAAACCGTCAGGTCAAAGGCAGCATTGTGGGCGATCACCACGCTGTCCTCAAAATAACGGTAGATGTCATTGAACACATAGGGCCAGCTTTCGGCATCCGCCACCATCTCGGGGGTGATGTGATGGATCTGGATGTTGAAGTAATTGAAACTGCTGAAGCGGGGATGGGGTCGGATCAGGATCTCCCGGCTTACCGTCAGTTCACCGTCTTCAAACAGCGACAGTCCGATCGAACAGGCTGAGGCCGGAGAACTGTTGGCCGTTTCAAAGTCAATGGCCAGGACCCTCATGATCTCACCTGATTGGCTCTTAAGACCCTGAGGAAATTGCCGTGGAACATCAGATCAATGTCCTGCTGACTGTACCCTTCCTGCTTCAGGGCTTCATAGAGCAGATGCGTTCTGGTGCAGTCGGACATTCCATTCGGAGTCGGTATGCCATCAAAGTCACTGCCGAGACCGACGGTTTCCACGCCGGCAACGGAAACGATGTGATTGATGTGTCTGACGATCATCGGGATCTGGTTTTCATCGGTCTTCTCACTGATGAAGTCCGGACAGTAATTGATGCCGGTAATGCCGCCGTTTTCCTTCAGTTTCCGCAGCATGTCATCGGTCAGATTGCGCGGCACGTTACAGACGGCCCGGGCATTGGAATGGGAAGCCACGATCGGCCTGGTGGCCAGACGGAAGACATCGTAGATGCCGGCATCGTTGAGATGGGAGACATCGACGATCATGCCCAGCTGCTGCATTTTCCTTACGCACTCGATTCCCAATGGCTTAAGTCCCCTTTCGGTATCGGGACGCATTCCTGACTTGTCCATGTAATTGGGATAGGCCAGTTCGTTCTCAAAATTCCAGGTTAAGGTCATCATCCGGACGCCGCGGTCATAGAAATGCTGAAGATTAGCCAGATTTCCCTCAAGGGCACCGCCCTCTTCGATCGTCAGCATTCCGCTCATCAAGCCCTTCTCCCAGTTCTCCTCGATCTCATCGGCCGTAGTGACCGGCTTGATGACGTCGCTGTTTTCCTGCATGAAGCGGTAAAAGTCATCGATGTAGGAGTCGCAGCTGGCAAAGGGATGAGGATAGGCCTTCAGATACAGGAAGATGGCAAAACACTGCATCATGTAGTTGCCCTTCTGCATCTTATTCAGAGAGATATGTCCGTCATTTTCCCGGATATCCTTCTTTTCATAAACCAGTTTGGTAATGGTATCACAGTGCATGTCGATTACGCCGAATTCCTTCATCAGCCCTTAGCCTCCTGGGGATTGTACAGTCCCTCTTTCCTCAGTTCATCTATCACGTCATAAACGGTCAGCCCGTTTTCCTCATATCTGATCATCGTACCGACATTGTCGGAATTCATGATGTCGCCGCTCAGGTACATTCCTTCCCTTTCCTCAATGCCGCTGTCATGGAACATCTGGATGAAGCGATCCGCCTGTTCGCCATAGTTGAGCAGGCTGACCATGTTGAAGCGGGTCTTGTTCAGTTCCTGATGGTTATCCAGGGAACCGATCCCGAAACCGGTAAAGCCGTCATGCACCAGGATGTTTCCGTATTTTTCAAGCAGCTCCCGCAGCCGGGCCGGTTTCTGATTATCGAGATAATAGACCTCGTAAAGGATGTCATCCTCGCTGGATTCGATCAGACCGTGATCCTGAGGAACCTCCAGGCACAGAAACAGATTGTCCTCCTTTACAATGTCAATGAAGTCCAGGAAAAGCGGCAGGATCTTGCCGGCATTGACATTGGCCAGGATCCGGTCCGCCAGATTGATGTATCCCTCATTAAGCAGCTGTGAATAATTCAGGCGGCAGCCTCTGACCATTTCCAGCATTTCAATTCCTCCTTTTCCCTGATGTTCTTCTACTATTATAACCTTCACAGGGACAAAAGAAAACCGCAGCCTGAGGCTGCAGTTTCATGGCAGGGGATAAGTGAATCGAACACTTATCAACGGTTTTGGAGACCGTTGTTTTACCACTAAACTAATCCCCTATCAATTCGCAGTGTCTATTCTATCATAACTCCTGCGGATTGTTCAATGTTTTTTATCGGTTATTTGTCCTGAACAATGACCGATCCGTCGGACAGCGTCGGGCCGCCATACCGGAAGGTAACACCGTCATTTTCGTTGTAGCCGATGACTTCACTGGAATAGGAAGCCAGTGTTACGTCGAAGTCCATTACATAGTAGTACTGATCCTCGTAAGTCGCTTCCAGCACTGTCGGATTATCCGGTGTCAGGTAGAACAGGAACTCAACTCTTACCGTGTTCTCATCCGAGGTGGAGCCGAACAGATAGACATGGTTGCGGCCCCGGTTGGTGGTAACGTAGCCATAGGCATTGTTCGGATAGTACAGCGAACTGGTCGACTCGCAGAAGAAGGAAGCGATGTACTTGTTCTTGTCAGATTCGATGGTGCCGACATGCATCTGATTTCCGGCGCCGTTGCTGGAACGGGTGAAATAGAAGATGGTCTTGCCGTCATCAAAGTACTTGCTGTAAACGAGCTTGTAACTGAGCTTCTCGTCAGCTCTCTCAATCTCATCCAGATATCCGGTCGGATACGGATAGAGATAGTTATATGCAAACAGCATTACTCCGGCATAACACAGAGCGAACGCTATCAGTATTAACAATATCTTTGCGAAAGTCTTCATGCTTACCCTCCAACTTCACATACATTTAGATTATACCTTTTAATGTTTTTTTGTTCAACCTTTTGAAAGCGGGTCATTTTTTGAGGAACTGGCGGGAAGTTTAATATATAATTAATAAGACAGGAGGCTGAACAGATGATCATACCCAAGACATTTTCCGACGGAAAGGATTTTGAATCCCTGCTGCTGACCAGCATTCTCGGCACCTTCATCGCCCTGAGGGAAGATCTGATTTCCTTCCGCCAGGCGGAGAGTTACTGGCTAAGCGACTTCACCGCGGAACTGTTCGAAGAGATCAGCCTCTCCGAGGAGATCATCAGTATCATTCAGGAAGGCATCAAGCTGAAGGAACTCGACAGTCCTTCCGAGGAATACTTCCGCAAGATCGATGAACTGATCGTTAAGAGCAAGGAGCTCATCAGCCGGTACTATACCGAATATGATGAAAATACCTATACGGTAATAAACTAGAAAAGAGGATCCTATGGACATTATCAAGCAAAAGACCCAACAGTATCTTCCGGAGATCCTGGAAAACCTCCGGACTCTGGTATCCTACCCTTCCGTCTATGCGGAAGACGGCGGCCCCTTCGGCAAGGCCAACATGGAATGCCTGCACGAAGCCCTCAGAATGGGTGAGAAATACGGCTTTAAGAGCGTAAACGTCGATGACTATGCCGGCTACATTGAGATCGGCCAGGGGGAAAAGGTCATCGGCATCGTCGGACATCTGGATGTCGTTCCGGTTTCCGATACCTGGAAGACCGATCCCTTTGTGATGACGGAGATCGACGGCAAGTACTACGGCCGCGGCACTTCCGATGACAAGGGCGGCGTGATCTGCGCCCTGACCGCCATGAAGATCCTCTCCGAGATCAAGCCGGATCTCAATAAGCGGATCCGTCTGATCATGGGCTGCAACGAGGAAAGCGGCTCCCGCGGCATCAGATACTACCTTGAAAAAGAGAAACCCGTCGACTGCGGCTTTACGCCGGACGGCTCCTTCCCGATCGTCTTCGGTGAAAAAGGCATGGCTCACGGCCTGTTCGCCGGCAAGAGCGAAAACATCATCGACATCAAGGGCGGTACTGCCAGCAATGCCGTACCCAATTACGTCACCATCAAACTCAAGAGAGAGTGCTTTGACAAGGATATTCTGGCCGGCTACCTCAAGGAACACGGAATTGAATTCCGGCTGCGCGAAGACATCGACTACGATGAACTGTTCGTCAAGGGCGTCGCTGCCCATGCTTCCACCCCGGAACTGGGCGTCAACGCCATCTCCCATGCCATGGAAGCCCTCCATGCGGCCGGCATCAGGGATTCCTTTGTCAGGGAATACCATGACCACGTCGGCTTGGGCATCTATGGGGAAAAGATGGGACTCGACCTGCATGATGAATATGGCCGTCTGACTTTCAACGTCGGAATGGCCTTCGTCAGAGACGGTGACGTCTGCACGACCGTCGACATCCGTTTCCCGGTCACCATGGACTACAACCGCGACCTCAAGGAGATCATGGAGACCAAAGGCGGCCGCTACTTCAAGAGCTTCGGCGGCGTCAATCCCCTGTTCTTCCCTCTGGACCATCCGATGATCAAGGCGATGCTGGATGCCTACTATGAAGTCACCAACAGTGACCTCAAACCAATGACCATGGGCGGGGGCACCTATGCCCGCACGATGCCGAACATCGTGGCCTTCGGCTGCGATACCGGCGAGTATAACTGGCACATCCATGACGATAACGAATTCGTCACGCTGGAGAGTTTGAGGATCCAGACCGAGTGCTATGCCAAGGCCCTGCTGAACCTGCTGGAAATCTAGAAATAAAACCCCGGAAACGGGGTTTTAATTCACTTTGATTTACATATGAGAAAAAGGTGCTAGAATAAGTAATGTAAGATCTTCAGGGACAGGTGAAATTCCGTACCGGTGGTAGACCCCACGAGCCGCAGGCTGAAACGGTGAGATTCCGTTGGCGACAGTAAAGTCTGGATGAAAGAAGTTTTTTCTTTTTAACAAGTAATTCCTGGAGGGCTTAGCAAGCCTCCTTTTTCAGGAGCGGAAAGGAATTCATATGAAAAATCTCAGTATCAAGACCCTGGCCAAGATCGCCATTCTGGCAACCGCCGGTGTCATCATCATGTTGTTTGACTTCCCCCTGACCTTCATTGCCCCGAGCTTCTACAAGTTTGACTTCTCAGAAGTTCCCGTTCTCATCGGCGCCTTCGCCATGGGACCCCTGGAAGCGGTGGCCATTGAATTCGTCAAGGTCCTCCTCAATCTGCTGTTCAACGGTACCATCACGGCCGGCATCGGAGAACTGGCCAACTTCTTGATGGGCTGTGCCCTGACGGTTCCGGCCGGGATCATTTATCAGAAGGAAAAGACCCGGAAGAACGCCATTAAGGGCCTGCTGATGGGAATCATCGTTTCCGTCATCGCCGGTGACCTGCTGAACTACTTCGTGCTGATACCCGCCTATGTCAACATTTCCCACTTCCCGCTGGAAGCCATCATTGCGGCCGGCACCAAGATCTTCCCGGTGATCAGTAATACCCTGACCCTGGTTCTGATCTGCGTTACCCTGTTCAATCTGTTCAAGGGCATCGTTGTAAGCCTGGTGACTTTGCTGATATATAAGAGAATATCACCGCTGCTGCATTAGAAAAACTTGTTTTTTAAAATAAAGTGTGCTAACATAGTTGCACACGGCCTGTTGGTGAAGGGGCTTAACACACCGCCCTCTCAAGGCGGCATTCACGGGTTCGAACCCCGTACAGGCTACCATTTAAACTCCGAAAGGAGTTTTTTTCGTTTATAATGATTATGAGGACATGAACATGAAGATAACCGTACTTGCCGACAACAATACTCTGATCGACCGCTACTATCTGGGAGAACCGGCTCTTTCCCTGTACATTGAGGATGAAGATCAAAGGATCCTCTTTGATACCGGCTATTCCGATGTCTTCATCAGAAATGCTCAGGCTCTGAACATTGATCTTGATGAAGTTGACACCATCGTCATCTCCCATGGCCATAACGATCATACCGGGGGCCTGCGCTATCTGAAGAATTCCCAGGCCCGGCTGATCATGCATCCGCAGGCGGAAGAAAAAAAGATCTACCGTCATCTGGACATTTCGATGCCGGTAAACCTGAAGGATTATTCCGATCTGCAGGTCATCCGCACCGCCAAACCCTGCCGAATCAGTAAGCATCTGACCTTCTTAGGCCAGATAGAGCAGACCCGCCAGAAGCGCCGCTGGCTGGAGGATGACCCCCTTCTCGATGACAGCGCCCTGGTCTATGATGACGGCCGGGAACTGTTCATCATCACGGGGTGTTCCCACAGCGGCATCGTCAACATCTGCGAACAGGCCCGTAAGCTTACCGGTATTTCCCGGATCAGAGGGGTCCTGGGCGGTTTCCATCTGCTTGATGATCCGCAGGCCACCAGTGAGGTCTGTGAATACTTCCGCGAGATCTCCCCGGAAGTTCTCTACCCCTGTCACTGTACCGATCTGAAAGCCAAGATCGCCCTGTCAGCCGTCTGTCCGGTTGCCGAGGTCGGCGTATCATCAGTCATAATCATCTGAAAATGGGCTCACGCCCATTTTTTCAAATGATCTGGAAAATGTAGAATTTCAGGTAATCCGTTTCCGGAACGCTCCAGAGGATCGGGTGGTCCTTCCCCTGCTGACTGACGGAGATCTGCTTCAGATTGACGGCGGCCCTGAAGGCGGCTTCCTTCAGCATCTTCTCAAACATTTCATGCGGCATGAAATGCGAACAGGAACAGGTAGCCAGATAACCGCCCCGGCCCAGCAGTTTCATCGCCGTCTGGTTGATCTCCAGGTAACCGTTATAGGCATTTTTAACGGTGCTGCGGCTCTTGGTAAAGGCCGGCGGATCCAGGATGATGAAGTCAAACTCCTTTTTGTTTACCTTCTTCAGATACTCAAAGGCGTCATCGCAGACAAATTCAATGTTGGTAAGACCGTTAAGGTCGGCATTTCTCTGAGCCTGTTTCAGGGCCGTTTCCGAAATGTCGACGGCCGTTACCTTTCTGGCCCCGTTTAAGGCGCAGTTAAGCGCAAATGAGCCGGTATGAGTAAAACAGTCCAGGATCTTCTTATCAGCCGCCAGCGCTGCGCACAGACGGCGGTTGAACTTCTGGTCCAGGAAGAAACCGGTCTTCTGGCCGTCGGCGAAATCGACATAGTAGCGGACGCCGTTTTCCGTTATTACCGTCTCGGTATGATCGGGGATCTTACGGTCCTTAAGCTGATAGTAACCGGTGTACTGATCCATTCCCTCCAGTTTGCGGACGGCAACGTCATTTCTCTCATAGATGCCGCTGATCTTCTGGCCGTTTTCTTCCAGCACCTCCACCAGCAGTTCAAAAAGCTGATCCTTCATCTTTTCAATGCCGACGGTGGTGATCTGGGAAACCAGGATGTCATCGAAGCGGTCGACGGTCCAGCCCGGGAACTGATCGGATTCTCCGAAGATCAGCCGGCAGCAGACCACGTCGCTGCCCATGACACTCTTGCGGTATTCATAAGCGTGCTCCAGGCGCCGTTTCCAGAAACTGCGGTCATAGGAAAGCGAGGCATCCTTGCTGAAGATGCGGACTCTGATCTTGCTGAGGGAACTGTAAAAGCCGGTGCCCAGATATTTGCCCTTAGGGCCGATGACATCGACCAGCCGGCCGTTTTCCAGCTGATCTGGGCAATCGGTAATGTCGCTCTCATACAGCCAGACATGACCGCTGTCGAGCCACTTTTCCCCTTTTTTACTGACCGTTATCTGAGGATATAATCTTGCTGTTTTCATATCTTCTTTCCTCTCACAAAAAAGCACAAATGACATCTGTGCTTCTTCATTGCATTAATTCTTCGGAACCGGGACAAACTCCGTCTGAACCGCATGCAGAACCCAGCGCTTGTCACTGGAAGCATCGACACAGGTAGACAGAGTGATGACCTTACTGTCAAAACTCAGCGTTACGTCCTTGCCGAACTTGGACTTTTTCTGCAGCATGGCACAGTAATCATTGAATTTATCCACGCCGTCAAACTTGAAGGTGTAAACCTCACTGGTGGCCGTTGTCTGGAAGAACGAGAATGTCTTGTATACATAGTACCCGCCGTCAACATAGATGTAGATGTAGCGGTGACTGTCGTAATAATCCTTCTTCTCAAATCTTCTGACATCATAGAACATCGTATGATTCTTCATCAGGTGTCCGTAGATGACGGTATGGGAATCGGTATAATCCTTGTTGTTGCGGTAATCCATGAAGATGGTTCCGCAGCCGGCATACTGGCCCTTGAAGGAACGGTGCAGATACTTGTCATTGTTCTTGGCCCTGACCATCGGATAATTGATCTTGGTGTCAGGTATGTAGATCCAGCCGATGTATTCCTTGTTAATGGCATAAAGGGCATCGTAGTCAACGCTGAAAGCCGCTTCCTCTTCGGTTTCGTTGTTGGCATTGGGACTGCTTTCGTTGTTGTTCTTATTCTTTTCGGGATTAATGATCACGGCATCTCTGGCGATCTCATTGTATTCATCTTCTCCGACCTTGTAGTCCTTCATAATATCAATGATTTGAAAGGCACTGTAGATTCCGGTCGCCAGAAAAACGAAAAGAAGAGAAATCATAACAAACTTCGCTGCCGGTCTCTTTTTTCTATACTTGACTTTCTTTTCGGTCATTTCTCTACCTCTCAGACTTCTGTTACCTAATAGAAATAGTATATCATAAATTCCTTTTTACAAGTAGTTTTTGAAAACAGCGGCTTCAGATGCCGGAAAAAGCGCCATTAAAGCCGTCAGTTTCCGTCATTAGAGTCCCTCTAATGGGTAAATGTCGCAGGCTGATCTTTCTCAAATCGTTGCCAAATCATCTTCATAAATCAAAAAAGTGCGCTGGTAACGCACTCTTCTGAACTCATGGCGGAGAGCATGGGATTCGAACCCACGGTAGCTGTTAACTACGCCACCTTTCCAAGATGGTGCCTTAAACCGCTCGGCCAACTCTCCAAGGTAGCCTAATTATTATAACAAAACTTCCAAAAAAAAACAGAGGAAAATACATCTATTTGCCAAAAAGGAAAATCTTACAGTATTTTCTCTATTTCCGCCAGGTCCGTTACCCGCCAGTCAGCTGCATCGGAAACGTTTTTCCCGTACTTGTCATACCACAACGTCCGGATGCCGCACTTACGCGCCCCGGCAATATCGGCGGTCAGGGAATCACCGATCATCACAGTCTCATCAGCCCTTATTCCCTTTAGATGATTCAGGCAGTATCTGAAGAATTCCTGGCTGGGCTTGGCAAAGCCGATGTTATCGCTGGTAAAGTATGCGGTAATGTACTTATGGAAGTTAGCGATGATCATCCTGCTGACCTGTTGATCAATTACGGTATTGCTGGCGACATAGATCGGATAGCGCTCACTCAGATACTTCAGCAGTCTTTCGGCTCCCGGTTCCCTGACCGCGCACTGCCGCAGGTTATGGCGGAACAGCTTTTCAAACAGAATGCCGTCAAATTCGATGCCGACTTCCCCAAAGGCTTCCTTCCATCTTCTTTCAAAGATCTCCTGTCGCTCGATCTCCCCTCTCTCATAGCTTTCCCACAGGGAGACATTGATCCTGGTGAAGACCGGAAAAAACGCTTCCGGCAGCTCTAAACCGGCCTTGTCAGCGGCCTGAAGGATCGATTGAAGCGAAGACTGATGGAAATCAAGGATGGTATCATCCACGTCGAGAAGTATGGCTTTTATCATATCTGTATTGTAACACAAAACCGCCGATAACAGATGTTACCGGCGGTCAATGTTTATTGCCTGAGACTTATTTAACAGTTGCGTGGATCAGGTCAAGCACTTCTTCAGCAGTGGTCTGCTGCAGAGCCTTGGCGGCCAGATCCTTCATGGCTTCATAGCTCAAGCCGTTGGCGATCTTTCTGGCTCTCAGAACGCTGGTAGCGCTCATGGAGAATTCATCCAGACCCAGTCCCATCAGTACGCTGATGGCATCCGGTTCGCCGGCCATTTCACCGCACATGCCAACCCACTTGCCTTCCTTATGAGCACCGTCGATGGTCATCTTGATCAGGCGGAGAATGGACGGGTTGAACGGCTGATACAGATAGGCAACCTTTTCGCTCATTCTGTCAGCGGCCATGGAATACTGGATCAGGTCATTGGTTCCGATTGAGAAGAAGTCGGCAACCTTGGCAAACTGATCAGCCAGAACGGCAGCAGCCGGGATCTCAATCATCAAGCCGACCTGGATGTTGTCAGCGACCTGAATGCCTTCCGCCAGCAGTTTGGCCTTTTCTTCCTGGAACATGGCCTTGGCAGCGTTGAATTCATTAAGAGTAGCGATCATCGGGAACATGATGCAGAGGTTACCGTAAACGCTGGCCCGGCACAGAGCTCTTAACTGCGTTCTGAAGATTTCCTTGCGGTCCAGGCACAGTCTGATGGCTCTGTAGCCCAGGAATGGGTTCATTTCCGGATCGATCGGCAGATATGGCAGTTTCTTGTCGCCGCCGATGTCCAGAGTTCTGACAACGACCTGCTTGCCATTCATGGCTTCGAGAACCTTCTTATAGGCTTCATACTGCTCCTCTTCGGTTGGCAGCTGCTGAGAGTTCATGTACAGGAATTCAGTACGGTACAGACCGATGGCTTCAGCACCGTTGTCATTGGCGCCGATGACATCATCAGGAGTGCCGATGTTGGCTGCCAGCGTGATCTTGTGGCCGTCAACGGAAACGGTATCCTTGTCCTTGAAGGCCTTTAAGGCCAGGACTTCTTCATTGTACTTCTGTTCCTTGATGCGGTACTTGGCGATAGTAGCTTCATCCGGATTGACGATTACTTCACCCTTCAGGGCGTCGAGAATTACGACATCACCGGTCTTGACGGCTTCCAGGATGCCCTTGACACCGACGATAGCCGGCAGTTCCAGGCTTCTGGCCATGATGGCTGAGTGGGATGTACGTCCGCCGATCTCGGTAGCGAAACCCTTGGCGTATTTCTTGTCCAGCTGAGCGGTATCTGAAGGCGTCAGGTCATGGGCAACAACGACGGATTCGGTATCGATGAGTGACAGGTCAGCGATGTTGACACCGAGGATGTGATACTTGATCCTGGTGGTAACGTCTCTGATGTCAGCGGCTCTTTCTCTCATGTATTCATCATCAAGTGATTCAAACATGGCGATATAGTTGCCGGCAACGGTATCCAGCGCATATTCGGCATTAACCTTTTCGTTTTCGATCATGCCCTTGACTTCATCAGCCATGGCCGGGTCTTCAACAACCATCAGATGGGCATCAAAGATGGCCAGTTCCTCATCGGAAAGCCGGCCGGCAGCCTTTTCCTTGATTGTTTCGATTTCCTTCTTACTTACGGCTACTGCCTCATCATACTTGGCAGTTTCGACAGCCGGATCAGCACTCTTTTTCTCAATTACGATAGCAGGTGTTTCATACTTGTAAACTTTGGCGATGGTTACGCCGCTGCTAGCCGCTATACCTTTTAGCATTGTGATTTTCCCTCCCGGATGTTGGTTTTCAACATACTTATCTATTTTGATTTTATCACTAATTCACCCGCTAATTCAACCCGCTAATCAGTTCTTACTCCCGAATCAGCGACAGGAAGTCGTTAAGAGCCAGATTCTTGATCCGGTAGTAAGTGCTTTTTGAATAAAACTCATCCCACCACAGACCTTCACGGTTGGTGATGAATTCGTTGATCAGGATCTCCCTCTCCTCCCGGGGCATCTGACTGAGGACAATGTCGATCAGTTCCACAAATCTTCTCGCCTCTTCATCTTTTTTGATCAGTGATTCCTTCTTCTGTCTTTTTCTCAGATAGTATCTGACCAGGAATTCTTTTTCTTCCATACTCATGTTGTTCATATAAATCATCTCCTGCTAATACTTTTTAGTATGCAAAGCATTAAAAAACCTGACGTTTTGTGATAATATTTTTCCGGGTGAATAAAATGAATGATATTTTAAGCGAAAACATTGTATATCAGGGAAGAATACTGAAAATGACCCACGATGAGGTCACCTTCGAAGACGGATCCAGAGGATACCGCGATGTTCTTCACCTTCCGGGAGCTGTAGCCATTCTGGCCTTTGATGAAAACGGCCGGATCCTGATGGTCTCCCAGTACCGTCATGCCGTTGAGGATGAAGTTCTGGAACTGCCGGCCGGGATGCTGGAAAAGGGAGAAGATCCCCTTGTGGCTGCCAAACGAGAGCTCCAGGAAGAAACCGGTTATGCCTGCGGGAAGATCGTTCATATGACCGACTTCTATACTTCCCCCGGCGTGGTAAAGGAAACCCTGCACCTCTATCTGGCAGGCGATCTCCATTACGTCCATCAGAACCTTGACGACGATGAATTTCTGCGCGTCAGGACGGTGAGCAGACAGGAATTTGAGCAGATGATCTTTGACAACCGCATTAAGGATGCCAAGACCATCATCGCCTATCTGTTCTGGAAAAACTACCTAAAAGAAAACGGCTGAGGCCGTTTTTTTAGTTTTCCTTCAGGAATTCCAGGATCTCGTCCCGGCGGTCTTCCATGTCCTGCCAGCCGACCCGGAAAAGCTTTTCCAGCTGCTGCTGGGTTCCGAAGAACCGCTTGACGCCGCAGTTGTCGGAAGGTCTGATCAGTATGGCCTCCCCCTTCGCTTCCTTGTCGTATACGCTCTGCATCTGTTCATAATAGGCATCGACCCGGTGGTCCAGCGTCTCCAGCATGACCGGGTAGTTGTGATAGACGATCTTCATCAGGGTATCGATGAACCAGCCGTTGGGTTTACGGACATAGTTCTTATCCTTGGTGACGATGACCAGCTGCTTCTTATACCCCATTTCCTCAGCCCGATCGACCGATACCATGGTCTTCATGCCGCCGTCGAGATACTTATTCCCATCCACGGCCGTCATTCTTCCGGTCAGCGGCAGAACGCAGGTCGCCTTTAGCAATTGACCCTCCGGATCAAGATCGCTGAGTTTCTTATACTGAAGCTGCTGCTGAGTCATGTTATAGGCCCCGACCTCAAATTTCAGATCGGAGTTCTGCAGTTTCGGCAGGATGCGGTCATAGACCGGTTTTACATATTCCTCCAGCAGGTAGTCATAACCGACCAGGGTGCCGCCGTTGAGCAGCGGGATCAGGCCGATCACGTGCTTGTCAATGATTCCTCTGGTACTGAGATCATGAAGGGCTTCCATCTCATCGCCGGCATAGTAAAAGGAATACACCGCCGTGGCGCTGATGGAAACGATATAGCGGAAATCGATGCCGTGGTCCTTCAGCCACTGCATGCAGCCGGCTGTATAGGCACCGCGGAACCCTCCTCCTTCAAGTACCAATGCTGTTTTTTCAATCATTGCTTCATCCTCACCAAAATGTTAGTAAACAATCGGCCAAAAGTCAAATTACCGGGGCAGATCGTAGCGGTAGACGTTCTTGGTATACTCATGCATTCTGAACAGCGGATGCCAGAGAGGTACTTCCGTGCATTCCAGAAAGGTGCCACCCAGCTTTTCGCAGGTTCTGACCGAAGGCAGATTATCCGGGGAAGCCGTTATCAGCAGATAGTCCATTCCCATTTCCCGGGCCAGCCGGAACAGTAACAGGCTTGCCTTGTAGGCATACTCATGGCCGCGGTATTCCGGATGGACATGATAGCCGATGTTTCCGTAGTAATAAAGAGAGATGCTGTGGCCCAGTCGCAGATCGCAATACCCGACGTTAGCATCGTCTGAGATCCGGCGGATGGTAAAGGCAAACTGTCTGGCCGCCGAGCGGTCGATCTCCAGTCTGATCTCCCCATCGCTCATCTCAAAGTTCTCCAGAAACCGGCGTCTTGTGAAAATGCCCATCTTCTCCTCCGAATACATTAACTATTCTACACCAATTGTCCCGGCAAGTTAACATCGGTGAACCTCCCATAAGCTAAAGACTTATGGGCTTCTTAAGAAGTTTGATATTTAAGCTTTGTTCACCTGACAATAGTTAGTGTACCATGATCAGGCTATCCTTATTCTTAACGGGCTGTCCACTTGCCCTCTACTGTATAG
>JAFSUN010000015.1 GCA_017445225.1 Erysipelotrichaceae bacterium
CACATCGATCTGATGAGCAAGCTGAGAGACGGCATTCACCTGCGCTCCTATGCTCAGGACAATCCGCTGAAGGCCTACACTTCCGAAGGTTACGAGATGTTTGAGACGATGATGAACAACATCTCCCGGGAAGTCGTCAGCTTCTGCATGAACTGCCGCATTACCATCGAAAGGAAGTAAGACTGATGGAACTATATGAAATCAGACAGGGTTTATCCAGCTGTGCCGAACGCTTTTACAAGCTGAAGGAGTCTCTTTGACACCGAAGCGAAACAGAAGAGAAGCGATGAGATCGGTCAGCTGATGCTTCAGGAGGGTTTCTGGGATGACAGAAAGAAAGCCCAGGCCCTGATCAATGAAGCCAACCACAACAACGAGATCCTCCGCAAGATGAATTCCCTGGAAAAGACCATCAGCGAATCGGAAGACCTGTTAAGGGAACTGAAGGATGAGTCGGACGAGGAAATGATTATGCTGCTGGAGGAGGAATACCGCCAGCTGTCCCATGACTACGAGGACTTTGAGATCAGCGTCCTGCTGTCCCACCCGTATGACCAGTACAACGCCATTCTGGAACTGCATCCTGGTGCCGGTGGCACTGAGAGTCAGGACTGGGCACTGATGCTTTACCGCATGTACACCCGCTGGGCAGCCCTGAAGGGTTACAAGGTGACCCTGCTGGACATGCTGGACGGGGAAGAAGCGGGCATCAAGTCCTGCAGCATTCTGATCGAGGGATACATGGCCTACGGCTATCTCAAGGGTGAACGGGGCGTGCACCGCCTGGTGCGCATTTCTCCCTTTGATTCCAGCGCCCGCCGGCATACATCTTTCGCTTCCGTCGATGTGATGCCGGAATTCAACGACGACATTCAGATCGACATCAAGCCGGAGGACATTGAGGTGGAGACCCACCGGGCTTCCGGAGCGGGCGGCCAGCACATCAACAAGACCGACTCAGCGGTCCGGATCATCCACAAGCCGACCGGCATCGTTACCACCTGCCAGTCGGAAAGAAGCCAGATCCAGAACCGCGAGCGGGCGATGAACATGCTCAAGAGCAAGCTCTATCAGCGCTACATCGAGGAGCAGGAGAGCCGCATGGCGGCCATCAAGGGCGAGCAGAAGAAGATCGAATGGGGATCACAGATCCGCAGCTATGTCTTCTGTCCCTACACCCTGGTCAAGGATCACCGCACCAATTACGCGGAGAATAATGTTGACAAGGTGATGAACGGCGAAATCGACGAGTTCATCAATGCCTATCTCAAGAGCACGATAGTGGAATGAAAAACTGTTTATTCTTGACATAATTCAAGTTATAATAAAGGAAAGGTATAGAAACGGAGAGCAATATGAGTGAAATAATTAAGAACGAAGAAGATTTAGAGAAAATTATTTCAGACATGGACAACATTGACGGTCCGGAAATGGCGGATGTCCCCTTATTCCAGGAGACCGCCTTTGAGACACCGTTCGCTCATGTAGAAAAGCCGAAGGCAGCTGCCGGCAAGCCGAGAGTCATCTCAGCGGCAGATGATGAAACCACCGTAATTGGTGCTTCCACCGTTGTCAACAGCAACGTTACCTGCGGCGGCAACATCGAGATCAGAGGATCCATTCTGGGTAAACTGGTCGTCCAGGGCAAGGCCGTCATCTACGGAAGCGTGG
>JAFSUN010000001.1 GCA_017445225.1 Erysipelotrichaceae bacterium
GTCCAGACGAGGATCGAACTCGCGATCTCCTCCGTGACAGGGAGGCATGTTAGCCACTACACCACTGGACCATCAACAGAAATTGGCGGAGAAAGAGGGATTTGAACCCTCGCGCCAGTTTCCCGACCTACACCCTTAGCAGGGGCGCCTCTTCGGCCTCTTGAGTATTTCTCCATGCCAATTCGGTGTGCTTAACTATATTAGCATACCTAAAACCCATTTGCAAGTACCAATGATCATAAATTCCCCAACTTTTTTTCTGCCCTTTTTGCCGCTATAATGTAGTAGAAAGGAGGAAGCCGACATGAAGAAACTGCTACTCATGCTGATCATCATCTTCCTGGCGGCCGGCTGTACCCCTGCCGGCAACAACACCCCCGGCAATAATTCCAACAACGTTGTTCCTCCCGAAAAGCAGGAAACCCTGACCGTTCATTTCTTCAGCCTGGGCAAGGCTGATGCCATTCTGATCAGCGATGGCGAACACCGCATCCTGGTGGATACCGGCTACCGGGAAACCGCCGAGCAGCTGACCGGCCGGCTGAAAGAACTGGGCGTCAGCGAACTGGACCTGCTGATCCTTACTCACTTTGACAAGGACCACATCGGCGGAGCAGCCGCCATCATTGACAGCTTTACCGTTAAGGAGGTCCTTCAGGGCGGTTACGTCAAGGATTCCTCCCCTTACAAATCCTACATCGAAGCCCTGAGCCGCCGGGGACTGACCGCCAAACTGGTCGACAGGGACCTGGAAAGAAGTTACGGTTCCCTCAGGCTGAACATCAATCCGCCCGCCGAGAAGGAATATGAGAAGGATCCCAGCAACAATTCTTCCCTCATCACCATGCTTGCTTTCCAGGACTGCAGTTTCCTGCTGATGGGCGATGCCGAGAATCTGCGGCTGAAGGAATATGCCGAACTGGCCGTAAAGTCAGAAACCAATGTCATTCTGAAAGTCCCTCATCATGGCGATTATCATAAGAATCTGGCCCTGATCCTTGACCGATACCACCCCACAGCTTCCATCATCTGCTGCAGCGACAGCGATCCGGAACCGGTGGAAGTGGCAAAGACTCTGGCTCTGCTCAGCCAGTACGGCAGTACCGCCTACCGCACCAGTGATGGTGAAATAACCGTCACCGTTGATCAGGGAAAAATAATGATACATCAATAAAAAAGGCGCCAGCCTTTTTTAATTGCTGGCGACCAGGGTCACGGCATTGCTGCAGATCCTGAATTCATCGCTGAAGTCCAGATCGCCGTCACGGTAGCTGATCTTTACCAGCAGATACCAGGAGGCTTCATGACACAGCGACTTGCACCATCTGAGGAAGCTGCAGTATTTTCTTTCACTGTAACTGATGACGAAACTGGCAGCGTGCCGGTCAACGCTGATGATGCTGGCCGGCAGTTTTTCACCGTTGGCGGCATTCTTCAGCATGATCAGACGGTGGTTGCCGCGGGCGATCTCCTGCATGGTTTCCAAAAGATAATTGGAGTACTTCTTAGGCATCTGCCTGATGATAACGGTTGATTTCATTTTCTTACCCTTTCTCTGCCAATAAAAAGCAGACCTTTCTTCCACATGGAAAAACTCCATGCGTCCTGTCTGCTTTTTTTGCCTGATCGGGTGAAATCTCACCGTAGTTAATTTAACAGAATGAGCTTCCCTTGTAAAGAGGATCAGCCTTCTTTTTGCTCTTTGTCGCGCTGGGAGATGATGTAATCAGCCAGCTTGCGGAAGTTGGACTTCATCTTGCGGCTGGCATACCAGTTCCAGAAACCCTTGGCTTCATCCTTAGCTCCGTTCTTCTGGGTGAAGTGAAGCTGGCAGAGATATTCTTCAAGAGCTTCAATCTCGTAACGCATTTCATAAAGGCCCTGGGGAGAATTGTAGCTCGAAGTGAAAAGCTTATCGGCGATCGGCTTTCTGATGTTGATGGACGCCTCGTAGAATTCCTTTCCTCTCTTCTTGGTCACCTTGTATTTGTAGCCATTCTTTTCGATCTCCTCGGCAGAGACATCTTCTCCGGTTTTCTGCTTGATCTCCATTACTGACTGCTGAATAATGGCGTTGTAGAGTTCATGGGCACTGACCTTCAGTTCCGTTGTTAATTCGACCATCTTCTTATTCCTTTCTTACAAACTTATCGGAAACAGCCGTCTTGGTGGCTGCATCATTTTCACAGGTTATCGCGGTTTTTAAAACCAGGTTATTGTAATCCGTAATGGTAAAGATGATCTGGGTCAGGTTGATCTGAACTTCTTCGGTATAGGTCTTCTTGCCGTCCTCAGACTTCTTTTCCATCATGCACTTGCCATTTGTTACCAGGGTCATAGAATTTTTAGTGACCTTGTAGGTTCCTTCAAAGGTGACGGTTCCTTCCGCCCAGCGGTCGGTAAAGACATAGGTGCCGTCTTCATGCAGTTCCAGTGTCGGCGCCACGTCCTTGTTCTTGAAGGTCTTCTTGCTGACACCGGTCTTGTTGTAGAAACTGCCGACATAACTCAGTACCCCTTCCCCGGCCGTGATCAGATACTTCTTGTTCTTATAGGTGATCAGACCGTTGAATTCAACATCCTGGATGCCGTGGGTCATGTAGTATACCCGGCTGTCATACATCGTTGCTCCGTCAAAGTTATAGTCAACGTAGCCGTTCTTGATCTGGTAGACCAGACCGTCAGACAGTACCGGAACGTTCCTGGTGATATCGACGATGCCCTTGCGGACATAGACCATGTCATTGCCATACTGGATGACACCGGTATAGTTCTTGTTCTTGATGCCGTTGTAGACGCTGACCTTTTCACCGTTAATGGTTACCAGGCCGCTTCTGGTTTTGTCAAACGAACCGTTTTCCAGGTATTTCTCCACCCCTTCATCCTCATAGAAACCGGTGAACGAAGTGTTTCGGATCCCCTTCTCAACCAGAATGTTGCCGAACAGTCCGGAATAGGTCCGGTCCCATTGTCCATCGGTAAAGTAGTAGACGATGTTGGCAAAGGGAGCCAGGCCGTTAAACGTTGTGTCGACCTTGCCGTTGACGATGTAGTACTTTTCTCCCTTGATGTCGACGACATCCTTGAAGTCGGGGCTGTAGACTCCATTGAGGAAATAGCACTTCTCCCCCTTATAATCCAGCAAGCCGCTGGCGCTCTTGACGGTTTTCCCGTTTAGGATCGAATAGACCTTCCCGTCAAATTCCTGCAGGCCGTTAAGCGAATCGTCAAAGCGGCCCTTGTTGAGGTAGATGGTTTCCCCGTCAAACTCGACCATGCCGGTCAGATCTTCGGCCACGCTGCCGTCAACGTAATAGTACAGTTCATCCTTTACCCACTTGAAGCCCGTGAAATGGGCATCACGGTGAAAGTAAAGGTAGCCCATGACCAAAGTCGCCACCGTCAGCAGCGAAAAAAGAAATATTCCTATATGTTTTCTGGTTATCTTCATCTCATTCACCACTAAGATTATCGGGAGGAATCAGGCACCTGCGCCTCATCAACGAAAGCGATGCTGTGAGCGACGTGGCGCTTGCAGTACTGATTCATCAGGCTGAACACTTCCTCAGCCGTCTTCTCCGCATTGTTCAGTTTCAGATAGACCTTTCGGGCATAGACCATGTTCACAAGCGAAAGCGTTATCTGACTGAAGAAGGCGGCGTCATAGAAATGATCGTCATAATCATTGATCTCTATTTCGATGTAACTGCCCAGCCGGCCGTGCTTCAGGGTTACGGCTTCGATCTCCGTCCAGCTGATGTCGCCGAAGGAATAATAGCAGGTATTATCCCAGATGCCCTCGGCCGCAATGACCAGTAACGGTTCGCCCGAGGTAAGCAGCGAGATCTTGCTGTAGAGCAGATAGGCAAGTATGAAGGCCATGATCATGACCAGCGTCCGGAAGAACTGAACCCCCTGAGGGATCTTGGTCAGCAGCCACAAAGAAAAAGCTGTCATAACCAGCAGACTGATTATCTGAAACTTCAACGCCGGCTTGCGGCTGGCAATTACTATTCTGTCCATCGCACCTACTCCACGATATGTTAATTGTAACACTTAAGAGACCAAAAAGAAAACCATATTCATCATGCCGCCTGATGCCCAAAAAAAAGATTACAGCATCAATCCGTAATCTCCGCCAGAACAGACTTTATAACTTAATATATGTCCTAGATTTTCTTTTCCCCATCAGTTTTTCATTCAGCCGGTTTCTTTCCTCGATCTCATTCCTCTTTACGGCGTTCATCGCCTCGATCCTGTTGGAAACCTCCTGAACGTGATTGTCAAGATCCTTGTTCAATTCCCGGCCCAGTTCCTCGTCTTCCAGTTTAAGGAAGCTCTCAAAACTCTTCGGGTACAGGAACCTCATCTTCTCTCCGCCGGAGAACTCTGCAACAAACTTGTTTCCGCTTTGCTCAATGATCTTTCCTCTGCCTTTTTCGTTGTGTAAAACAACGGCACCTAACAAGTCCATGTCCACCTTCCTTCTATTATATGCAATTTAAAAAGAATATTATAATTATGCAGAATTATTATAACATGCATTGATAAAAAAGGCCAGCATTTCACAAGCTGGCCGAACGATTTTTCTTATTTTTTCAGGTCTTCCCGGACTTTCATGAGCGTGAAACCCAGCAGATTTCTGCCGTCCTGCCAGTTCTTCATGCTGAAGATCCGGGAATCATTCATTCTCAAGCCGATTCCCCAGATCCGGTCGGAAAGACTGGCTTCCGCCAGAACCTCATTGCCGGTATCCAGCAGTTTCTTCTTCAGTTCGGGATTCTGCGTGAACTTGGCCCAGAGAGCCTCGTACATTATCAGCTGACGGTAACCGTTCCAGACCTTGTCATTGTAGTTGCTGATGCGCCGGCCGATCTGCTGGATCTGCTGGCAGTCATCAGCCGCCAGGATTCTCTTAGCCGCTCCCTCGTCCTTGAACAGCAGAGCCTTGCGGTACATGAAATACTGTTCACTGCTGGTGAAATTCTTGCCGTCTACGGTGAACTCACAGGGATACCAATTGGAAAGGTAGCCGTTTTCCCCCTGGGGATCGTGAAAGCAGATTACTCTCATTTATTGATGTTCAGCAGGCTCATCAGGATATCGGTTACGTTCAGAGACTGGTTGTTGTTTGTGGTAGTCTGCTGACGGTTGACACCCTGAGTATTCTTTACGGTCGTGGTATTCCTGGTCTGCTTGGTCGTAAAGGCGGTGCCGTTGGCCTTGCGGTTCTCAATGTCCTTATCGACCCGGTAGGTCTTGACGAAGTTGATGAAGGCCTGGACATCGTCGTTGAAATGCTCCTCATCCGTGATCAG
Source organism: Erysipelotrichaceae bacterium (assembly GCA_017445225.1). Lineage (GTDB taxonomy): Bacteria > Bacillota_I > Bacilli_A > Erysipelotrichales > Erysipelotrichaceae > RUG521. The sequence goes on from JAFSUN010000001.1 coordinate 5,319, forward strand.
GCCAAAGACATTGCGGCTTCCCCAGTTGATGTAGATTCCGGTCTCCATACCGGCGGTGCTCTGACCCATCAGGTTGCTCAGCAGGCCCATCATGTTCATGGTCTGCTGTCTGGCGACTGACAGATGGAATTCATAGGCGCCCATGTCAGCTCCCAGCAGCATGATCCCCTTCTTGCGGTTCCGGGTAAAGGTATACTGAACCAGCGGGAATTCCGTTACGGCAGCGATGGTCTCGTACTTGACCTGAGAGGAAGCAAACTGCTTGGACAGTTCGGTGCTTTCAGCCGTGAGTTTTTTCTTCAGGACATCGCTGTTCTGACCGTAGTAGCTTGGGAGAGTCGTGGAGTCCATCACCTTCAGACCGCTGACATTGCCCAACAGGGACGGTGCAATGGAATTAACATAGTCGGCACCGCTTTTCATCGTCATCATCGGAGTGGAGAAATACTGGTCCATCTGCCCTTCTCTGAAGACCTCATCCTGAATGATGCTGTTTCTGATGTCGAGGAAATTCTCACCGCTCTTGGCAAAGATCGTACTGCCGTCTCTGGTAGCCTGAACAAAGGTCAGAAACGGTTCAGCCTTGCTCTGAGCGTAATTCTGGATCTGGGCTGAATAATTCCAGCTGGCCGGCAAAGTGGCACTGGCGATGGTATAGCCATAGGTTCCGTCCACAAAGGAGACGTTCTTGTTGCCGCTGACGGAAACGGTCTTTCTGGGAGCCGTGGTCATCCGGGCAGTCGAACCGCATAACGGGCAGAAAAGCGCCTCCCGGTCGCTGTCAAATTCAAACTGCGTATTGCATCTCGTACATTTATAGTATGCCATAATTATAGGTACCCTCTTTCTAAATAAAATCTACCATTTTTTCCCGGCTTTTAACAGTATTTTCTGCAGAAAACCAGCATATATCATGCTTAAAACGAATCATCATAAAACAGATTGTTTAAAAATTTCCGTACAAAGAATATAATAAAAAGTGAAGAAAAATGACAGTGATCACACTGCCGGAAACAAGGAGGAAATAATTTTGAACTTATTACAGATGTTATTAGGGTCCATGACCAATACCAGTACGGTTAACACCGTTTCCAAGAAGACCGGAGTCTCCAGCGATCTCACCAGCAAACTGCTCATCGCTGCCATTCCGATCCTCATTACCTACATGACCAAGAATGCCAAGTCATCCAAGTCCGGTGCCCAGTCACTGTTAGGCGCCCTGGGCCAGCATACCAACAAGAACACCATGGAATCCCAGATTTCCGATGCCGATGAAAATGACGGCAACAAGATCATCAGCCACATCCTCGGCACCGACAAGAAAGCCGTTGTCAACAATCTGGCTACCGAGACCGGCCTGACCAACAAGCAGGTCAACCAGACTCTGAGCAACATTGCTCCGGCTCTGTTATCAGGTCTTTCCGCTGCCACCACGCAGAGTGCTCAGAACAATACTTCCGGCGGCTTTGACATGGGATCTCTGTTCTCCATGTTCACAGGTGCTGCCGCTCAGCCACAGCAACAGACCGTCACCAACAATTCCGGCAATCTCGCCACCAGCCTGTTAGGTTCGCTGTTAGGCGGCGGTCAGAGTGCTCAGGTCCAGCAGACCGTTCAGCCCAAGGCGGCCACCGGCAACAATGCCCTGAACCTGCTCGGCTCTCTGCTGTCAACCGACACCTCAGCCTCCAGAGCCAATAACAACAGCGCTTCCAACGGTACCGAACTGCTGGGACTGCTGTCAGCCCTGATGAAATAGTTCAGTCATAAACGATCAAAGCACGCCTGAGGCGTGCTTTTTTCATTGTTTTATTACGATAATCAGTATTTGAACTTAACGTCACCGATCAGGTATTCCGTTTTCAGTTTCTCTGCGGGATACTTCTTTCTCACTTCGATGAGATTAAGGACATCATAACCGTTCTTCCCCAACAGATTGATCACTGCGGCATTGTTGGGATGAATGTTGATGTAGAGGGTCTCCTCCCCGTTTTCCTGAGCGATCTTTTCGGCTTCCTTCAAAAGCATCGTGGCAATGTGCCTTCTCCGGAACTCCTTCCTGACATAGATCGACTCCAGCCAGTAGATGCCGTCTTCTTCCTTGATGACGGCATAGCCGACATAGTTGCCGGAAATGCTGGCGGCCAGGATCGGATAATGCTTGGAAAGATAGTACTTGATCTCCTCCTGAGCCCCTTCCAGATCGGTCTCACTCTGCCAGTCTCTCAAGGCCGCCAGTTCCTTGCGGAATTCGATGACCATGTAGCCCAGAACATAGGCATTCTTCTCATCGATCTTGACGATCCTGACGTTTTCCTTCTTCTCGGTCACCTCGCGGATGTCTTCCTCGTAGAGCCCGCGGGCCTTTCTTTCAAAGTAGTATTCATAGCCGTTTTCCTCACACCAGTTGACGGCGATGTCCTCGTACCGGGTATCCTCAAAGTCATACCAGTCCTTCAGCAGTCCGAATCTTTCACAGGTGATCCTGAAGCGGTGGAAGGCCCCCTTTCCCCGGATGGCATTGCGCAGCCAGTCCTGAGGATCACCGGTCACCCGTTCCTCAATGAAGTCTTCCATCATGCGGTAGCCGTTGATCTGCTGACGGCTGGGCAGCGGCACGATCCTGCCGCTGTAGTCGTCCAGATCGATGTCATCATCGCTGCTGAAGACGAAACGGTCGATCGCCGGCAGATAATAGGCATCGTTATCCTGGGTTATCTCATAAATCACGTCTTTTACTCTTTCAATCGCTAATTCCATTCTCTTTCACCTCTCAACGCAAAACAGGGCACCGCCCTGTCTTGGTTTCTACTTCCTGTTCTTATCGTTTTCAATAAGGATCCTCAGGGCTTCAACGGCACATCTGATGGCCAGATCGGTATCATGAACCTGGGGATTATCCAGCCCGGCCTTGGCTCTCTCCTGATTGGCGACCACCAGGAAGCAGCTTCCTACTCTGACCTTCAGATAGGCAGCCACAATGAACAGAGCTGCTGATTCCATTTCACTGGCAATCGCACCCAGGCGTACCCAGGCATCCCATTTTCTCAACAGTTCCTGACCGTTGGGCAGAGTCTCCGGGCGATGCTGTCCATAGAAGGCATCCTTGCACTGGACGACGCCTTCATGGTGGGAAACGCCGAGCTTATCACAGGCGCTGACCAGGGCATTGACGACCTCCAGAGTCGGAACGGCCGGGAACTCGATCGGGGCATATTCCTTGGTGGTTCCTTCAAAGCGGATGGCGCCGGTGGCGACCGCAATGTCGCCGCTCTTGACATCCAGCTGCATGCCACCGCAGGTACCGATCCTGACGAAGGTATGGGCACCGCAGGCTACCAGTTCCTCCATGGCGATGGAAGCACTGGGGCCGCCGATTCCGGTCGAGGTCACTGAGACCTTGACGCCGTTGAGATAACCCGTATAGGTCGTATATTCACGGTTGTCACCGACCAGAACGGCATCATCAAAATAGGCGGCGATCTTGGCACATCTCTTGGGATCGCCTGGCATGATGACATACTGACCGACATCTTCCCTGCCAACACCGATATGGTACTGCTTTCCTGTACCTTCTGCATAATCTATCATGTTATTATTCCTCCGTAATGACAGATATATTCTAGCACACTTGCTGACATATTCCCATAGCGGTTAACCGCACTTTGTTTTCTTTAATGTTCAGCCGTGCTATAATCATAGTACTTAAGGAGAAATGATAACATGGATCAGAAATTCAGCGAAGTAAAAGCCTTCATTGAAAAAAACGACATTAAATACATCGACTTCAAGATGACCGATATCCGGGGCAGATGGAAGCACCTGACGATACCGGCTCACCGCTTTACCGAAAACATCATGACCGACGGGGTCGGCTTTGACGGTTCCAACTACGGCTATGCTTCCGTCAAGAAGAGCGACATGGTCTTCATTCCGGACCTGTCCAGCGCCCACCTCGATCCCTTCCTCACCGAGAAGACCCTTTCGATGATCGGCGACGTTATGGTCATCGACAAGATTAATTATCCCTTTGCCCAGTATCCCCGCAACGTGGCCAGAAGAGCTCTGGCCTTCATGAAGGAAAGCGGCATCGCCGATGAGATGATCATCGGACCGGAATACGAATTTCACATCTTTGACCGGATTGAAAACGAGGTCTCCCCTCTGCAGATGAAGTACGCGATCAATGCGTCTGAGAACAGCTTCAGCCAGTCAAACGGCTTCAATAATGCTCCGCATGACGGCTATCACAGTGCCCTGCCGAATGACCCAACCTTTGATCTGCGCAATGAGATCTGCTCTAACCTGGCCGATTTCGGCGTTGACGTCAAGTATCATCACCACGAAGTCGGCGGTTCCGGCCAGCTGGAGATCGAAACTTCCCTGGGCGAAATGCTGAAACTGGCTGATGACACCATGGCAGTCAAGTACATCGTCCGCAACACGGCCCGCAGCCACGGCAAGACCGCCTGTTTCCTGCCCAAGCCGATCTACGGTGAAGCCGGCAACGGCATGCACGTGCACATGATTCTGAAGAAGGACGGCCAGCCGGTCTTCTACGATGAAAACGGCTATTGCCAGCTGTCCCAGACCGCCATGTACTTCATTGGCGGCTTACTGAAGCATGTCAAGGCCATCTGTGCCTTTGCCAACCCTTCGACCAACTCCTACCGCCGGCTGGTTCCGGGTTTTGAAGCACCGGTCACCATCGGCTACGCCTCTGCCAACCGCTCATCCGTCATCAGGATCCCCAGCTATGCCAAGAATCCCGGAGTCAAGCGCTTTGAGCTAAGAAGCCCCGATGCCACCTGCAACCCCTACTATACCTATGCCGCCATTCTGATGGCCGGCCTGGACGGCATCATCAACCGGATCGATCCGGTTGATCACAACTGGGGACCGTTCGACATCAACCTCTTCGAACTCTCCGACGCGGAAAAGAAGAAGCTCGACCATCTGCCGACTTCCCTGTCCCAGGCAATCGAAGAGCTGGAAAAGGATCATGATTTCCTCACCCGCGGCGAGGTCTTCACCGATGAGTTGCTGAAGAACTGGACCAACATGCTGAAGAAGGATGTTGCCGCCCTGGAGAGAATTCCCAATCCGGCGGAAATCAATCTTTATTACAATATCTAAGTACTTTAAAACCGCCTTTGACAGGCGGTTCATTCATCTTCTTCCTCTTCTTTCTCCAGCGGCAGCGGCGGCAGGACAAAGCGGTCAACGAAATCCGAAAGATGCAGCCGGCCCACGGACTGGGAAAGAACCGTTGAACAGACATTGCGGGTGCTCTTGAGCTTCCGGTTCATGGCTACCAGGAAGTCATCATAGGGATCATCACCCCACTTGATTAGTTCTCTTCCATAGGTATTGGCAGCTCTTATCAGCATCTTTTCCAGATCGAACAGGTTATCGGACTGCTTCAGCAGGGAATAATCCCTTCTTTCCGGGATGTTCCAGCTGCCCCGGCCGGCAATGGTCGGGATGTCGCCGTATTTTTCCTTCAGAGCGATGAACTTCTCCTCGGGGAAACGGGAACCGGAATGATTGAAATATTCGTAGAAGACCTTCACCTTGGTTCCGGCATGAGCCACCGTGATCATCAGCATCGGGGCTCCCCGGCGCTGGTTGGGGGCAAAGACCATGATCAAAGACTGCTGTTGATCCCGACCGTAGTTGATGAGCGAGAAGATGTTGCCGAAGTCAAAGACCTGGTAAATGCTCAATACATGCTGCTTGTTGGGAAACAGCCGGGAATACTTCTGCTTGTAGCGGCCGGTCACCGGAGTGAGACGAAAATAGAAGACCTCTCCGAAAGCCGCCAGGATCTTGTCTCTGGTTCTGATAAAATCCATGTTTTCCCCTTCTGATCATGATCTGCTGACCATCTGTTTCTGTTGTTCTATTATAGCATTAAACCATCATTAGTTTTCCACTGAAGTGAATTTTTACCGTTTATGAAAATATCTAATCATTTTCTGAAAAAATACTGTAAAATAATCATATATCTTTAGATAGAAAGAAGGATCACCATGGTAATTAAATGGGAACTTGAAATACCGCAACTTACCGGTGACACCGTCAGAACCGCCTATCTGTATCTCCCCGACGAGTATGAAGAAGGCTCTGAACAGCGTTATCCGGTACTCTACATGTTTGACGGTCAGAATCTGTTCTATGACGAGGACGCTTCCTATGGAAAGTCCTGGGGATTATTAAACTACCTGGAGGAAAACAACGTACCGCTGATCGTGACCGGCGTCTCCTGCAACAGTTTCCCCGAAGACAGTGAATACGGCGGACGGCTTTCCGAGTATTCGCCCTTCTCCTTCATTGACCGCCACTTCGGCAACATCAAGGGACGGGGCCAGATCACGATGGAGTGGCTGATCAACGAATACAAGCCCTACATCGATGAAAACTTTCCGACCCTGCCGGACCGGAAGCATACCTTCATCGCCGGCAGTTCAATGGGTGGCCTGATGACTCTGTATGCCATCAGCCAGTACAATGACGTCTTCTCCCGCGGGGCGGCCCTGTCGCCTTCCCTGTACTTCTCCCCCAAGGAAGTCAGTGAGATGATCATGAAAGGTCATTACGGCAAGAATACCGTCCTGTACATGGATAACGGCCAGCGGGAGTTCTACCTGCGGTCACAGTTGAAACTCTACAGCGGCATTGCTGCCATCCTGTGCCGCAAGAAGGTCCTGCTCACCAGCCGCATCGTGCCCCGGGGCGTCCATAACGAGGCCTCCTGGGAAAAGCAGCTGCCCTTCTTCATTCCGACCCTGTTATATGATCTGGACTAGAGGTAAAAGACCATGGAAATGAATTACTTTGAATTTTACAGCAACGAGCTGGAGAGAACGATGCCGATCAAGGTCTATGGCCATCAGGGCCGGCCGATCATGTTCATCCCCTGTCAGGACGGACGCTTCTTCGATTTTGAAAGCTTCCATCTGACGGATTCCTTCGCTCCCTGGATCGAAAGCGGCCAGTGCATGGTCTTCGCCGTCGATTCCGTGGATAAGGAGTCCTGGAGCGATACCAACGGAGATGGCTACTGGCGGATCCGGCAGCATGAAAAATGGATCAATTACATCACCAGGGAAGCCGTTCCCTTCATCAGAGACTATGTCAATTACCGAAACGGCTGGGACGGCTATCCGGGCATCATGACCTTCGGCTGTTCCATGGGTGCTACCCATGCCCTGAATCTCTACCTGCGCTTCCCGGATCTGTTTGACCGCTGTCTGGCCTTAAGCGGTGTCTACCATGCCTCCTATTTCATGGGTAACTACATGGATGAAGTTGTCTACCGCAACTCCATCACCGACTACCTGGCCAACATGCCGGCCGACCACCCGTTCATCCCGCTGTACAATGCTCACAAGGCCGTGGTTTGCGTCGGCCAGGGTGCCTGGGAGATTCCGGAAGATACCCGCTTCGTTGACCGCCGCTGCCGGGAACTGGGCATCAACATCTGGGTCGATTTCTGGGGATATGACGTCAACCATGACTGGCCCTGGTGGTATAAGCAGATTCCTTACTTTATGCCGTATTTAATGGAGGATTAATCAACATGAAGAACTTCGTATACATCTCACCTAACTTTCCGGACAACCACTGGAACTTCTGTGCCCGCCTCAAGGAAAACGGTCTGAACGTCTTAGGCATCGGCGACTGTCCGTATGACGATCTGACCCCGCAGCTCAAGAACTCCCTGAATGAGTACTACAAGGTCTCATCCCTGGAGAACTACGATGAAGTATACCGGGCCTGTGCCTTCTTCATCCACAAGTACGGCCGCCTCGACTGGCTTGAAAGCAACAACGAGTACTGGCTGGAAAGAGATGCCCGACTGCGGGATGACTTCAACATCAACAGCGGCTTCCACAGCAAGGACATGGACAACGTCAAGTACAAGAGCGCCATGAAGGCTTTCTACAAGATCGCCGGCGTTCCAGTAGCCCGCTACCACATCATCGACAACTTTGAAAACAGCGCTGCCTTCTGCAGGGAAGTCGGCTACCCGGTCATCGTCAAGCCCGACAACGGCGTCGGTGCCAGCGATACCCACAAGATAAAGAACGATGAAGAACTGAAGAACTTCATCGACCACAAGGACGATACCCGCTACATCATGGAGGAATTCATCGATGCTGAAGTCAATTCCTACGACTGCATCGTCAACTCCAAGGGTGAACCGCTGTTTGAAACCGGCAATGTCACCCCCAATTCCCTGATGGACATCGTCAACAACAACGACAACTGCCTGCTGTACATCCGCAATGAACTGCCGGATGAACTGCGGGAAAAAGGACGCCGGGTCCTGAAGGCCTTCGGTGTCAAGAGCCGTTTCGTCCACTTCGAATTCTTCAAGCTCAACCGCGATCAGCACATCGGCAAGAAGGATGAGATCGTCGCTCTGGAAGTCAACATGCGCCCCAGCGGCGGCATCTCCCCGACCATGATGAACTATGCCAACGGCACCGACGTCTACAAGATCTGGGCCGACATGATCGCTTTTGACAGCACCACCAAGGGCAAGGCCAATTCCCAGTACTGCGTCTTCGCCTCCCGCCGTGACGGCAAGAACTTTGACAAGACACCGGAAGAGATCCGGGCTCTGTACCGCAACAATCTCAAGGAAGAAGGACGCGTAGCCGAAGCCCTCTCCGGTGCGATGGCTGACTACATGTTCATGGCCAACTTCGACACCATGGAAGAAGTCAACAAGTTCTTCGTTGACGTACTGAGCAATCATTAGAACGCAACCCCGCAGGTCGGGGTTTTCTTTATCCCGTTCATACATTTATATGGAATGAAAACCGCAAAACAGTTATAATAAATTTGATATCATCAATCAACACATAATAGAGATTGATTTGCAAGGAGAATTTTATGTTTAAGAATCTGACAAAAACTGAAAGAGCCTGGGTGCTGTACGATGTCGGCAACAGCGCCTATACCATGCTGGCCTGTTCACTGATTCCGATCTTTTTCAAGAATCTGGCCATCGGTCCCAACCCCGGGCAGCTTGACGGTGACACCGCTACGGCCTATTATTCCATAGCCATTTCCGTTGTAACCGTCATCGTCGCCATCCTGGGCCCGATCTGCGGTGCCATCGCTGACCATAAGGACATGAAGAAGATCTTCTTCACCACTTCCGTGGCCCTGGGTGTCATCGGCTGCATCATCACGGGTTTCACCACCAGCTGGGTCGCTTTCATCATCGTATATGTTCTGACCAAGATCTTCTATTCCACATCTCTGACCTTCTATGATTCGATGCTCAATGACGTCACGGTCGAAGAGCGGATGGACGAGGTCTCATCCTATGGCTATGCCTGGGGCTACATCGGCTCCTGCATCCCCTTCACCCTCGCCATGATCGCCTATGTTCTTTCCGGCGGTCTGAAGGAAAGCCTGATGCTGTTCTCCCCGCAGGTCGGCAAGATCATCGGTTTCGCCGTCACCGGCATCTGGTGGCTGCTGGTAACCCTGCCTCTGATCAAGGAGTATAAGCAGATCAACTATGTAGAAGCGGAAAAGCATGCCATCGCCAAGGTCTTTTCCAAGATCGGCGGCACCGTCAAGAAGATCGCTACCAAGGATAAGAAGGTTCTCTTCTTCCTGATTGCCTTCTTCCTGTACATCGACGGTGTCGGCACCATCATTGATAACTGCATTAACATCGGTACCGACCTCGGCTTGCCGACTGTCGGTCAGGTAATCTTCTTACTGGCGACTCAGGTCGTTGCCTTTGCCGGCTCCCTGGTCTTCGCCAAGCTGTCCCAGACCAAGGATACGGTCTTCCTGATCAAGATCTGCATCGTCGGCTACTTCGCCGTCTGTCTGTATGCTCTGACTCTGAAGAGCCTGCTGGACTTCGGCATCCTGGCCTTCGGTGTCGGCTGCTTCCAGGGTTCCATCCAGTCCCTGTCCAGAAGCTACTTCTCCAAGATCATTCCGGCTGAGAACTCCGGTGAATACTTCGGCATCTACGACATCTTCTCCAAGGGTGCTTCCTTCCTGGGTTCAGCCGTAATCGCGGCCGTCAAGCTGGCCGGCGGGTCCATCAACATCGCCGTTGCTTCCCTGGCCATCTTCTTCGCCCTCGGCTTCGTCTTCATTGCGATCGCCGACAAGCAGCAGGTAATGCGTTAATCATCCAGAGGCCTCAGGGCCTCTTTTTTAATGCCTTAGGTTAGCCAAGGAGCCCTCTTCGTTGTAAAATAGGAACATGAAGAAGAAAAAGCGCCTGATCCTCATCGTTATCCTGACCGTCATGACGGTGCATCTGGTACGTCACCGCTCTTTCTATCGGCGCCTCGTCAGATCCCTGCTGGGCATTCAGAATCCGGTAACGGAGGTAACGGTAGTCCGGGTGGTTGACGGGGATACCGTGACCGTCAGTAAGAACGGTGAAAGCGTCAATGTCAGACTGCTGGGCATCGATACCCCCGAGAGCACCAACTGCCTTTACAATGACTGCACGGATGAGGGCGAAGCTGCCAGCAGATACCTCCAGGCTCTCCTGAAGAAAGGTCAGAAGCTCTATCTGGAGTATGACGAGGATCAGAAAGACAAATATGACCGGGAACTGGGCTATCTCTGGCTTAAGGAAGATGCCGATCAGAATTCCTACCGGGACTTTGAGGCTTACTGTCTCAATGCCGTCATTCTGAAGAACACCTATTGCGATACCCTGTTCATCTGGCCCAACTACCGCTACCGCAGCTGGCTGACAAAAATACAGCGCCAAAAGCAGTACTATTCCTGTTAAAAAGCAGATATAATGACTGGGGAGATTGACTTCAATGGAGATCAGAATACCGGAAAAGGCCGTCATCGTCATGGTGGGCGCTTCCCAGAGCGGGAAGACAACCTTCATAAACAGACACTTCGCTGATGCCGAAGTTCTTTCTGCTTCCGGGGAACCGGTCTATGTCTGTAACAGCGACTTTGTCGTCTCTGACAGTGAAAACATCTCCAAGGCCGAAAGAAAAAAGCTGATTGCCATGGCCAAGAACTGCAATCTGCAGTCCATCGCCATCGTCCTCAATCTGCCAGAAGAAGTACTGTTGAGAAGAAACCGCGACAAATCCTGGCCCAAGGTGACCAACCGCGAGATCGTCAGTAAATCCAGCAGCGTCGCCTCCGTCCGAAACTATCTGAAATCCGAAGGCTTTGACCTGGTATTTGAATTCTTCAGTGAAGAAGAGATCGAAAACCTGACGGTGATCAGGGAAAAGCTCCCCTGCAACAAGGCCCACCTGTCCGGCCCCTTTGACATCATCGGCGATGTGCACGGCTGTCATAATGAGCTGGAAAAGCTGCTGAAGAAACTCGGCTATCAGCCGGATGAAAACGGCGTCTACCGTCATCCGGAAGGACGCCTGGCGGTCTTTGTCGGTGACATGTGTGACAAGGGCACCCACAATGGCGAAGTATTGCTGACGATCGCTGACATGGTGGCTAACGGCAGTGCTCTGGCCGTCAAGGGCAATCACGATGACAAGCTCGCCCGCTATCTCAACGGCAGTGAGATCGAATTGAATGCCGGCATCAACCGGACCATCGGTGAGATCAACCGCCTGAGCGAAGAAGAAAGAAACCGGATCCGGGACTTCCTGCTGACGCTGCCCTGCCATCTCATTCTGGATGAAGGCCGGCTGCTGGTCGTTCACGCCGCCATTAAGCCGGCGATGATCGGCAAGGATTCCCGGGCCGTCCGGGAGTTCTGCATGTACGGTGAGATCGACCGCGAATTCAATGAATTCAACGTACCGACCCGGCTGTTCAGCTGGGCGGAAGAATACGATGGTGATACGCTGATCGTCTACGGTCATACTCCCAACTATACGCCCCGCTGGATCAACCGGACTCTGTGCCTGGATACCGGTTGCGTGCTGGGAAACCGGCTGACCGCCCTGCGCTATCCGGAAATGAAGTTCAGTTACGTCAAGAGCCGCAAAAATTATCTGTAAGACAACAATACCGTCCGGAAAGCATCCGGACTTTTTCATGCTCTGACCGACCATGGCATCGAGGGCTCAGTGCGAAGTCCTAATGATTCCAGTCCTGGCAGCCCATCCCCGGGTAAGCCACAGGAAAACCCGGATACTTCCGGGTTTATCTGGTTTCAGTTCTCTTAAATGAGGAGACGTGCATCTCATTGATGCCATCCAGGCTTACGGAGCGGACTCCGGCTTCCTGCCTGAGGTTCTCTGCCAGTTCTCTTAACTGTCTGAAAGAAAGCGTTCTGGCGGGAGAAAGCGAATAGATGGGACCGCTGTGATACTGGTATCTGACGGTCAGATCGTAGCGTTCCAGCAACTCTGAAATGTCGAATCCTTCTTCCGTGGCCATGTTGATGCGATTGCTGGTGCGCAGCATCTTACTGCCGGGAACGGCATGCTTTCCGATCAACGGTCTGCTCATCGGCCCTTCTTGTCCTTGATCATCGGCTTGATCGACTTGTAGATCTCGCCGCCTCTGGTCGTTCCGTATTTCTTTACCAGGGCGTTGTTGATGCCCTGCTTGGTTTTATAATTGGCGATGATCTTCCTTACTTCTTCTTCCACGCTGTCACTGTTGATGAGAGCGGGATCAGCCGGAGCGGTATTGATCGGATGGACATTGGGTACGATGGAAACGGAGACGTTCTCCTTGTTCCAGAAGGATACCAGGCAGTTATAGCCCATGTCCTTGGTGACGATGCAGTACTGCTTGTCCATGCCCTTTTCGCCGATCATGTAGCCCAGATAGCTGACCAGCTGGAAGTCCAGAGCGTTCTTGTGTCCGGTCTCTACCTTCTGATAGAGGATCGTTGCACTGGACTTGTTGATCTTTTCCATCATCTCAAAGGTGATGGTCTTGGAATTGTCGCTGTAGAAAACGTATACTTCATCGTTCTCCGTCAGCAGATCGATTCCCTTAAAACCGTCGCTTTTGACGTTTTCATAATCTACTAAATAATAACTCATTTTTCCTGTTGCCCCTTGCGGGCCCTTTCATGCGGTCAGTTCATTTGTCGTAGTCTTCCAGGAAGGAATGATATTGACCTTCGCTTTTCCAGCCGGGAAAGGTTTCCAGGCAGACCTTATGCAGGCTGTTAAAGATACTCTTCTCAATATCCGGGTTATCTTCCCGCAAACGGCGCAGAAGTTCCTTGATTTCCTTGCGTTTAGAGTAACTTCTACCCTCGTAGTCCAGCTCTGAAAGCTGCGAAAAACGGCAGCTGCAGGGTATGAATTCCAGTCCGTTGAATTCAGCCCAGCTGATGATGTCTTCTTCGTGAATGAGGTACATGGGCCTGACCAGTTCCATTCCCTCATAGTTATCACTGTGCCGCTTGGGAATCATCGCTTCCAGCTTGGAAGCGTAGAACATGCCTAACAGCGTCGTTTCAATGACGTCGTTATAGTGATGTCCCAGGGCGATCTTATTGCACCCAAGATCCCTGGCCTTCCTGTAAAGGCAGCCGCGACGCATCTTGGCGCAGAGATAACACATCTTTCCGGAGTAACTGTCGGTGATCTCAAAGATGTCGCTGGAGAAGATCTCGGCATCAAGATCCAGCAATGACAGATTACTCTCGATCCTTTCTCTGGTTTTGGGACCGTAACCGGGGTCCATGACCAGATTCCTTACTTCAATTTTCTTTTCCCCGTATTCAGCATAGAGCTGAAACAGCAGCGCCATCAGCATTGAATCCTTGCCGCCGGAGATGCAGACAGCTACCCGGTCACCGTCACTTAACAGCTGGTAGCGGTCAATGGCCTTCACAAAGTTACCCCACAGTGTGTGCCTGTACTCACCGGTCAGCGTCTTTCTGATCGCGTTCTCCATCTTATGATTCCATCTGCTTCAGCATGTCCAGAACAATGGCCGTGCTGTTGGCGGCCGCGAGCTTTACGAACTGTTCAAAGCTCATGCTTCCTTCCTCGTCAGCCTTGTCGGAAATGGCTCTGATGATCACAAAGGGAACATGATTAAGCCAGCAGCACTGACCGATCGCAGCCCCTTCCATCTCAGCACAGTCACCGGAAAACTCCCTGATGATGGCCTGTTTTACGGCCTGTGAGGAGACAAACTGATCACCGCTGCAGATCCTTCCGCACCGGTAATTGATGCCGCTGGCGGCATTTACAACCGCGTGGCAGGCTTTTTCGATCAGCTGCGGATCAGCTTCAAAACCGATACGCCCGGCAAAGATCTCGCCCTTTCTATCTCCCAGGGCACTGGTATCGAAATCGTGATGGACGACGTCGCGGGAAATGACGACATCGCCGATGTTCAGTTCATCATTAAGAGAACCGGCTGCTCCGGTATTGATGACCTGCGTTACCGCAAATTCATCGATCAGGATCTGGGCACACAGGGCGGCATTTACCTTGCCGACCCCGCACTTGACGACGACCACCTGCCGGCCGTGAATGTTTCCCTGGTGAAAGACCATGGTAGCCTTCTCCACGGTTCTCTCTTCATTTAACTGCGCCAGAAGTCCCTGAACTTCCGATTCCATGGCTCCGATGATACCAGTTTTCATACTCTTCTCCCTCGCAATATGCGCCTATGATTTCTTCCCCTTGTCAACGGCGCGGTCAACTCTTCTGATGATGAAATAGATGATTATGCAGGCGCAGAACAGCAGCATGACCATCGGGAAACCGAACAGGATCAGACGGTCAAACTTCCACCTTTCCGTCTGGACCAGCAGCAGAACGAACCACAGGACGCTCATGACCAGCGCGACGGCCATGACGATCAGGTTCTCGGTCCGGTAATCACGCAGGTTGATGCCCCGGTTCAGATAGACGACCTTCTCCACCGGTTTTGTTACCGTAACGGTACTGACCGGTTCTTCTTCGGCCTCTTCAACCATGATCGGCAGATCGAGCGTCTGGGTATCAACGGTCACATCGGTTACGAAATGATCGTACTGATCAGCTGGCATGACATCCTCTTCGACCTCATCGAGAGCTTCCAGCGCCATGTAGCTGCCGGCTGAACTTTCATCCTCTGTTTCCGGCTGCGGCGGATACTCATCAAACATGCTGCTGAGACGGAACTCCTCTTCCTTCTCTTCAGGCAGCTGAGCGATCTCATTGACGGCATAGTAATCGGATTCAGGCTCGGGCTGTTCTTCGCGGAAGATGCTGGTGAGCTGGAATTCTTCTTCCGTTTCCGGTGGTTGCTGATCAAGGGTTTCCAGGGCAGCGAAAGCGACTGTTTCTTCCTCGTTCAGATCCCCTTCCGGCTCAAAAGCGAAAAGATCCTCGCTTTCCGGCTGCGGCTGTTCATCTGAAAGGATGGGTTCCTGCGGTTCAGCGGTATCCGGAAGAGTTTCTTCCTCCGGTTCCCCCTGCCAGCCCAGCAGATAAGCCGGGTTTACCTTCAGGGCAGCGGCGATCCTTTCAACCTTTTCCAGGGAGGGTTTTGAGCCCTTCTTCAGGTAATTGACCAGCGTCTTGCGGGGTACACCGCATTCATCAGCCAGTTCCGTCAGATCCCAGTTCTGTTCTCTGACAGTTTCGGAAAGGATCCGGTCAAAGGATCTTTCGGAAGCCTTCAGCGGCCGGCTGTCATCACCATAGCCCATCAGATAGGCCGGATTGGTCTTCAGGCAGCGGCTGATGGCCAACAGACGGTCGGCGGAGGGCCGGCGCTCAGAGGCTGAATACAGGTTTAAAGCACCGGGCTTTAGCCCGGCCTGCTGTTCCAGTTGCTGAGATGTCAGGTTGCGGTCAGCCAGCAGCTGACCTACCCTGGTAATGAACACGTCGTCCTTCAAAACAGATTACCTCACGATTACGTTATAGATTATAACAGAATAATGCTCAAATAGTAATGAAAGCCAAGTTTTTACGCCTGGCTTTCTTCAGTTAGTTTTTGTCTGCCGTCATCTTCGGCTGAATTAAGCTCCTGCTGATACATGATGAAGGCTGCGATCAGCGGGAATCCCATCATGCCCGGCAAGCCGAACAGATCGAGACCGACGACCATGGAGATCAGTGAGACGATCGGCGAAATGCCGAGTTCCTTGCCGACGATCATCGGTTCCACATACTGTCTGACCACCGTGATCACGATGTAGAGTACCAGCAGTCCGATACCGATGACAAAGTGGGAAGTGACCAGGCTGATGATCGCCCAGGGGATCAGGACCGTACCGGTTCCCAAAATCGGCATGATGTCCACGATGGAAGTCAGAATTGACAGTAACAGCGCATTGGGTATCCTCAGAATGATCAGGCCGATGAAGACCTCGGCGGCCGTCAGGGCCATGATCTTGGCGTAGGCCACGATCACGATGCTCAGCTTGCCGGTGCAGAACGAAGTCAGGGTTGAGAAGTGTCTTTCGAAGAAACTCCAGACCCGCTCATAGTCGGCGGTAAAGTAGAATGACGATACGATGAAGATCGTGATCCACATTACCACATTAGGAAGTGAGAACACCGCACTGCTGATCATGCTTACCAGATAGGATCCCAGCGAGCTGACAGCGGTCTTGGCAAAGTCCAAGGCCGTTTCCAGGGAGGTTCTGACGATCTCGACGTCGAGAGTCTCGGCGAAATGGGCCAGCTGGTTATAGATGTCATTGATAAGCGGCTCAATGCTGTTGCGGTAGAACGCCGGAACGGTCGCAATCAGATTCTGTATGGAACTGATCAGCGTAATGATGATGATGGTCAGCAGGATCCCCAGCGTAATGTAGATGATCACCAGCATCCAGGTCGACTGGTTCTTGGTGATCTTGTGGGAAAGCGTTGACACCAGAAAGCCCAGCAGGAACGGAACGAAGATGGGAAGCATGTACTTGAATCCCACATAGGTTATCACGAGCCAGCAGGCAGTATATAGACAGTTAATGACGAACTCTTTCTTTTTTTCCATGCTCATATTATAACACTTTGTCGGAAAAAACTTTTTAAGATTAACTTAATTACAGACCTAATTCCTTCTTAACTCTTTCGATGGCCAGACGCGGAGAAGTCAGAACCGGCTTCTGCGGATTCTTTAATAACGGAAGAATGGCGGTCATGGAGCCCTGAGCGAGAACGACGACGTCATTTTCACTTTCAGCCTTCTCGATGGCCTTGATGACCAGTTCGTTGTGTCTGTTGACATCACCCTTCATCAGGATGTCGAGAGCACCGTCGACCAGATAGCGGTTGACCGTCACCTGCTTGCCGGCCGCCTGCGCCTTGCGGGCAACGAGATTGCAGCTGGGAGAAACGGTGGATGCAACCGTAGCGACAACACCGATCCTCTCTCCGAGTTCCACGGCCTTCTCGGCCATGGCTTCGTCGATCTTCAGAGTCTTGCAGCAGGCCTGCTGCTTGGCGATGTCGAAGGCTTCGCCGACGGATGAACACTGATTGAAGATCAGATCGGGTTTCAGGGTATTGGCCACCTGAACGTAACTGCACATTCTGCTGATGATCTGCGGGTTAATGTGACCGACAGTCTTGACTTCTTCCAGCAGTGAATCATCGATGATGTTGACAAGTTCAACGGACGGAATGATCTCCTTGCACAGAGCTTTCAGATCATTAAGGGATACCGGGCTGGTATGGATCATTACAACTTTCATATACAAATCTCCTCCAACTAATTTTACTATAAAGATGCTCTTTTTCACACACATTTCACATTCAGATGTTTAAATAAAATCGAAGAAAAGAGATACAATAATCGGCCAAACAATTATTATAATATTCTTCATAAGTTAACTCTCTTTATGTACAAAAGGTCCTCATCATCAGGGACCTTTTGTATTATTATCATACAATTTTAGCACTTAGGTGTTGACAGTGCTAAAAACTGTGATATAGTATTATTAGCACTTAGATAACATGAGTGCTAAACAAATGGAGGTGTGATACTATGTTAAACTATTACTTAAGACCTAGAAATGAACGCAACAGCGAAAGAAACTTCTGGAATGAATTCCTTGCCCCTGTTTTCTTCAATGATGGTATCACCGGCATGAAAACCGACATTACTGAAAATGAAGATGAATACATCCTTGACATTGAATTACCTGGCCTGAACAAGGAAGATGTCAAGATCGCTCTCGATGACGGCAATCTGACCGTCACCGCTACCCGCAACAGCAACAGGGAAGAAAAGGATGACAATCGCAACTACATCCGCAGAGAACGTTATTACGGATCAACTTCCAGAAGCTGGTATGTCGGCAACATCGACCGCAACCTCATCAAGGCTTCCTTCAACAATGGAATCCTGACTGTTAAGGTCCCGAAGGAAGAGATGAAGACGGCTGAGGAAGAAAAGTTCATTACCATCGAATAACGGAATGATCTCCCGAAAAAAAGGTGTCTGATTGACACCTTTTCTTGTTATTCGGGCTTGAATGTCAGCTTGATGGTATCCCCTTTCGGATCATATTCATTGGCGATCCTGAACATATTATCAGTCATCTTCTCCTTGATCCGGTAGGAGCTCTCCACGAATTCGGAAGCCGTCGACTGTTTGCGGCGGTAAGCGGTATAGGTGCCTTCGTCCGCCACGGCAATGTAGAACATCAGTTCACCCAGCTTCTTGTCCCCCAGATCCGGCAGCAGTACTCTCAGCAGTTTCTTTTCCAGATCATAGAGAACGGCCGCTTCCTCTTCGGTCGTTTCCTCGATGGCGGAAGTCGGGAAATAAGCCG
Organism: Erysipelotrichaceae bacterium; assembly: GCA_017445225.1. Taxonomy (GTDB): domain Bacteria; phylum Bacillota_I; class Bacilli_A; order Erysipelotrichales; family Erysipelotrichaceae; genus RUG521. The sequence goes on from JAFSUN010000001.1 coordinate 24,010, forward strand.
TCAGTTCATAGATCCGGCCATCCTTATAGGTGATGGTCCAGTCTGTCAGCGGTACTTCACCGTTATCCAGATACTGATTGACGTTACCGGCATAGACCTTATCGCTTTCCCAGACGGTATACCAGTTGTCATCGCCCTTCTTATCGGCCCGGAAAGCCGTCCAGCCCTTGCCGTTGTTCTCGTTGAAATCCTTCATCAGTTTTTCAATGGACCTTTCATCACTAAGGAAAGTCTCATAGTAGTCGACCTTTACCGGCTGAGCATTGTTGTTATTGTTGTTATTGGGCTTGGGTTTGGGAGTTGTGTTATTGCTCTTTCTGGTACAACCGAAGGCGGGAACCGTCAGCAGCAGTGCCATGAGCAGGGTAATCAGCTTCTTCATTCTGTTTTCCTCTCTTTCTGTTGATTGACTTACCGGAATTACTTCCAGTTGTTTTTCAGAACTCTGAATTCCCGGTAGAAACCGAGATATACAAGCACGGCCGCCAGGGTACAGATGGCCGCATTCAGGGCGGTGATGCCGGCTGACCAGGTAGCCAGAATAGCCGCCATTTCCGCCGGGATCTTCAGCAGCCAGATCTTGTAGAAATAGCCGATGATCGGGTCAAATATCACGTTGAACAGCAACGACAGTCCGGCAGCGATGACACAGCATCTGATGATCTCGCCCCGGTTCTCCTTCTCATCCAGTTTCATCCGTTCGGCCAGTTTGCCGGCGATGAAGCCGATGAGGAATTTCATCAGAAAGGTCTTGGGAGCGGAAGTGATGTAGCGGGGATTCAGCACATCAGCGATCGACAGACCGATGCCGCCGGCCAGTCCGCCGGAGATCGGGCCCAGCAGCCATCCGGCCACGACGACGACCGCATTAGCCAGATGAATGGCGGTTGACTTACCTCCGGCCAGCGGGATGTCAATGCGTCCATAGGAAAACACAACATAACAGACTACTGCCATCATGGCGGTATAGGTTAGCTTTTTGACGCTGTTATTCATGCTTTCATCATCTTCTTTCTTTTTTTATAATAGTATTATAGCTCAATTGTCTGCTTTATCACAGACAATAGCTTCGGGTGGCCAAAATGAAGACCGTAAGAAAGTATACTGTCAGTGACCAGCAGAATGGAATGACACTGGGATCATTTCTTCTTTCTCATGGCCTCAGCAAGAACGTGATCACCAAACTGAAGAAAAATCCGGAGGGACTGACGGTCAACGGAGAGCGGAAGCACACCAACTTCCTTCTCAGCCCTGCCGATCAGGTCGTGATCTCGCTGGAGGAATCATCCGACAGCTGGTGGCTGAAGCCGACCGAGATGCCCCTGGAGGTCATCTATGAGGACCGCGATCTGCTGATCGTCAACAAGCAGCCCTATCTGCAGGTCCATCCTTCCCGCAACAATACCGATCTCTCTCTGGCCAACGGGATCGCCTGGTATCTGGCCCAGAGCGGGGAAAATACCGTCTTCCACTGTGTCAACCGCCTGGACAAGAACACCAGCGGCCTGACGATGATCGTCAAGAATCAGATCGCCGCCGGACCGTACAGCGAGATGGTCGGTCAGCGAAAGATTCAGAGGGAATATCTGGCCATGGTCACGGGCAAGGCCCCGGAAAGCGGCATCATCGACGCCCCCATCGGCCGCCTTGGCGAAGACATGCACCGCATCATCACCCCCGACGGCAAGCCCTCCGTCAGCCATTACCGCCTGGTCGCCTGGTTTCCCGCTAGGGACGCCTCCCTGGTCAGGCTGAAACTGGATACCGGCCGGACCCATCAGATCAGGGTTCACATGGCCCACATCGGCCATCCCCTGATCGGAGACTCTCTTTATAACGGGACTCCTTCGGCCTTTCCCCGCCAGGGATTACAGGCCTATCACCTGACCTTCCGGCATCCGGATACCGGCACCTCGATGAACTTTACCCTGCCGCTGGACCGGGAGATCGCTGAATATCTGGAAGCCGATCCCCTGATAACCTATTCTCTTAAGAAGGTCGAATGGTAAAAAAAGCCCCTTTCGGGGTTTTTTCATGGTGCTCTGGTAGGGACTCGAACCCTAGACCCACTGATTAAGAGTCAGTTGCTCTACCAACTGAGCTACCAAAGCAGGCTCAATTATAATAGCACTTTAATTCGGGTAATGCAACAGAAAATTTAAAGAAAAATACGAGGCAAAAAAGAAAGACGCGTTTCCGCGTCTTTCTGATGGTAGCCCGTACGGGATTCGAACCCGTGAGTGCATGCGTGAAAGGCATGTGAGTTAAGCCCCTTCTCCAACGGACCATCTTCAGCCCGATTATTATAACAATAGTCCTTATTGTTCGTCAAGAACTTTTTGTCAACAAATAACGGGCTTTCCGTCTAACGGTTCTGGTTGTCTTCCGCCTGATGAATGACCAGCTGATTGAAGGGAATGCTGAAGCCGTTGGCTTCCATCGCTTCCTTGATCAGCAGTCGCAGATCATTCTGAATGGTATAGTGATTCCGGCCGACCGCCTTCATCTGGACGGTGATGTTGACACTGGAATCGCCATAGGAACTGATGACCTTGACGGTCGGCTTATCAAAACAGATCTCAGGGTGATTCTCATAATATTCAGTCGCTGTTTTCATTATCAGGCCGGCTACGGCTCTGGTGTCGTCATCATAGGAAGTAGGTACTTCGACGATCGCCATGTTGAATTCGCCGGAATAGTTGACAACGGTCTTGATCTGGCCGTTGGGGATCACGATGGTCTCACCCTTCCAGGTCTTCAGATAGGTACATCTCATGGCCATGGCCGTGACCGTTCCAAGATAATCATTGATCTGAACATAGTCCCCGACTCCATACTGCTTTTCAAACATCAGGAAGAAGCCGGTCACCACGTCCTGAACGATGCTCTGAGCGCCGAAGGAAATGGCCAGAGTGCCGATTCCGGCGGCGGCCAGAATGTTGCTGAAGGCGGAACCCCAGCCCATCCAGTAGCCGATCGCTACCACGGCGATGATGTAAACGACGTAACGCCCGATGCTTCTGGTTACCGTCATGTAGGTCATGATGTCCTTGCCCCGCTGCCGGTCTTCCAGTTTCCGGGCATCTTCCATGCCTTTGGTCGTGAACCTGGTCAGCTGCTTGAGAACGAAGCGGGCAATCATGATGATGACGGCGACACCGGCAGCCAACACCAGGGCATGTACAATGTAAGCCTTGCATTTATCTAAAAACTCGTTCCAGTTGAAATTATCCAGCATATTTCCATCCTCCAATGTTTCTAATGGTTCCTGCCGCCTGAAAACTGTTCAGGAGGAACAATATTATATTAACAGAAAAACCGCTCCTGACGACAGGAAACGGCTTTAAACATGCTCTTATTGTCAGATTATCAGCGGATGCGGCGGAATTCCTCAATATTGCCCTTCATGCGGGCATACCGCTCGCAGGCCCAGTCCTCCATCGGCTGGCCGTCATAGGGAACCCGGGTCTTGGCCCACAGCGTCCACAGATAGTCGACGTAGATCTTGGCGGCCAGGAAATGCTGCCACTGGATCTTATCAGCTTCCTGCCCAAGATATTCCCTTAACAGGATCTCATCATGATCATGACGGTATTCTGCCTCGATGGAGATGGCAGCCAGATCCCAATAGCCGTCATTCATGCCGGCATATTCCCAGTCGATCAGATAAAGCTTACCGTCCCCTTCCACCCAGTTGGCGCATAAGGGGTCATTGTGACAGGGCACCTTTACCGGAGCAAGAGTCCGGTCAATGTAATCCTTGATCTCCATGACGGTCTTCTTGTTCTCCTGATAGTCTGCAAACATCGGAACGGCCATCTTATTGATGATGCCTTCATAGGTTGCGGCCATGTCAAAGACCTCAAAGGGAACCCCGGTATCCACCCCGCAGTCATGAATGATGCGGCAGATGGCAGCGGCCTTGGCGATCCGTTCCTTATTCTGCATGGTTTCCGGCGTCATGGTAACGGCATTGTGAATGTATTCGGTGACCTTGCAGCCATCAGGATAAAACGCCAGCAGCCGGGCATCAATGCCCAGCCGGCAGGCCAGTTCCGTACTGATCTTCTCATCAGCCCGATTGATCATGTCCTCAGTCCCCTCACCGGGAATGCGTACCGTATACTCACGGCCGTCAGTCAGGGTCACATGATAGGTATGATTGGTCAGGCCTCCCATTCTTTCAATCTTCTCATAGCCATTTACATTCAGAACTTCCCTGAGAAGCTCCGCAATTCTTTTCAGATCTTCCCTTATGATTTCACCCATTGAAATCCCTCCTCATATCTCTGCGGAAAACCTCTGCAGTTTTCCCGTTTCATAATCGTATTCATAGCGGCTGCCGCCAACCAGAAAACTGAAACCCTCAGCTTCAATGCCATGGCGCAGAACGGTGACTTCCGTGATCTGCGACTGTCTGAAGCCTAATTCATCAGCCAGTTTCTTCAGAATGACCGATCTGGTATCCTCAACATAACTGACATCAAACTGCCGTAATTCATCCAGGGTATCGAATTCATATATGATCCCCGGAGCATACTTCCGGATATGCATCTTCAGAGTATCAAGATGCTGCATGAAAATGCTTTCCCACAGCAGATTCACCGTTTCCGGCTGATCATAGATCGCTTCCAGGATCCTGATGAATTCCCGGCTGAAATCCCGGCTCCAGAAGGCGTGGCCCAGCATGTACCAGCTGTCCCGGCCGCCAACGGTAACTGAATTGATGAATCCGTCATCATCTTCCGTCATGCACCATTCGGCGGTTTCCCCTTCCGAGTACTCGGCAGCGTAATAACACTCGGACACTTCCTTCTCAAAGGGGTTTTCGGTGAAATAGTTGTCAGCCGAGCAGATGTAGCTGTTGCCCAGAAGCTCCCTTACGGCATGAATGCTGCCGTTATTGTTGCGCACCAGATAATCGGGGTTGTGAATCAGCTGAACGCCAAATCGATCCTTCAGGTATTCCAGCTGTTCACTCTTATAGCCGGTGACGATGATGATGTTCTCAATTCCGGCCTCTCTTAACTGCCGGATCTGCCTTTCGATCAGGATCTCGCCCCGGACTTCCGTCAGGGCCTTGCTTCTCTCATAGGAGAGCGGTGCGAAACGGCTGGAAGTCCCGGCGGCCATGATGATCGCATTGTCTACGGTATAGCTCATATGTCCTCCTATGGCATTACATGCTCTTTAAGAACCGTCTTCTCATCGATGAACTGCCAGTCGGAACGGTCCCAGATGTTGCCGGAAATCGCCGCCCAGGTAGCGGGAGCGAAGGTGTTGCCATGGTTAGTGGCCACGTCCCAATCCCGGGAGGTAATGATGAACTGATCATGGGCCGTCTTCTCCTCCATGGTGATCCTCTTGCCGGTAAATGGATTGACGGGATCGGCGATCAGTCCCTCAACCGCCAGTGACGGTACGTCAGCATTGGTCATGAACTCATCCGATACCGTAAAGCCCCGGCTGTCAAAATCCTTCACCATCAGCAGCGGGAAGAAACTGTCCATGTCCAGCGTCCGGCCTCCCCGCCGGAACTGCAGTTCATCAGACTGATACAGGTAGTAGCCGTGGTCAGCGACGATGATGATTCGGGTGTTATCGTAGACACCCTTTTCACGCAGATAATTCAGCCATTCGCCGATCTGCAGCAGAACGGCCATGTTGGTCTGATAATGGCTCATCTGTTCCCCGTTGTAGATGCTCAGGGATCTGCCGTCCAGTTTGAAGCGGTCAGCGTGCTGTTTGTCAAATTCCGTATTGTCAACATGAACGGACGGCTGATAGTCCGGCTCACTGAACAGCATCGTCTCATGCGGTGCGTCATTGTACAAAAACAGATAGTTGTTGTCACTGCCTTCAGAAACCGTGGTCATCCGGTCCAGATTGCGCAGGACATCAAAGGCTTCCATGAAAGCCTGCGAGATGCCGGTAGCCCGGCTGGTTCCGATTGAGATCTGATAGGCACCGTTGCTGGCGGCACCGGCTCGCAGGTAACTGCCGCCGTCATACAGAAACGGCTGCAGCAGTACCGGCCAGGTCTTCATCAGCGAGAAGCAGAAGAAGTTGCGCAGGTTGTTTTCCTTTACCTGCTCAAAGCTGCCGGTATCACCGAAATAGCCCTTGGTCAGATAGGTATTTATCCGCGGAAAGTCATCATAGATGGACAGATCCGGGATCCATTGATAGTTGGCATAGGGTGCATCGCAGACGGTAACGTTGAAGCCGTTGCGGTCAAAGAGCACCGGCATGACCTTCAGGGCCTCATTGTGCTTGTCCTTAAGGAGTTCTTCACTGCGGCGGTTCATCTCTACGGGAGTGTATTCATAGCCGCCCATCAGGCCCGGAGCGCCCATGTTGGTATGGCCGCCATGGGAAATGACATTGGAATAATAGGTAAAGCCGTCGTATAGCGTCTTGAGTTCCGGTTTTTCATTGATCAGATAAGGTACATATTCACCCATGGCCCGGTCCAGAAACAGCACGACGACATTCTTGCCCTTCTGACTCAGCGTAAAGTGCGGTCCGGAAGAAGTCTGCTGCTGGGGTGTTACCCTGGCCAGGGAACTGGCCGAGGTGGCAAAATTGATCCCTGACATTACCGTCAGGGCACAGGCCGCCACTAACAGCGCTTTTCTTCCCAGGTTTCTGATCTTTCCATGGAAGACGATGAGGGCAATGGACAGCAGAACGCAGACGGTCGTATTGATGATCTTCTCCATCCGGCCAAACTGCAGGCCGCCGCCATAGCGCAGCACCGAGGAAACGATTCCCAGCGAAGTCCCGAAGAACAGATAGTTGATGGCTGAGGTAACGCAGACCGCCAGCATGATCTTTTCAAAGATCACCTTGCCGTGGTTGCCGGCCAGCCGGTAGAAGACTCCGAACCAGAAGACAAAGAAACCCAGAGCCAGGCAGAAACTGCTGAAGAGATACCACAGCGGATTGAAGTAGTTGCTGATGTCAACATATTCCTGCGGTGAAGCGGCGATGTAGGTTGAAGGTATCAACAAACCCACCAGCAGAGCCATGAAAACGGTCTCCAGCAGGAACAGTTTACTGTCAGGATCTCCTGTCGAAGGCTGTTCCTTCGTTTTAGAGGAGCTCTCACGTGCTCCAAACAGACGTCTGATCAGGTTCTTCAGCAGTGAAAAAACATTGTTAAGGGTCCAGTAGAAGACCAGACCGCTGGGAGAACCGTACAGTAATACCAGGAAGACGGCAGCGATGCCGTAGGTCTGGATCTTGGTCTTCAGTGGGAAGCCCTTAAGATACAGAGCAGCTGAGAGATAGTTGATGGCAGTCATCAGGACCGGCAGCACATTGACATTGGTCCCGCCGATGGTTATTAAGCCATCCGGCAGGCTCAGATCGCTGATCGGGCCGAAAGCCGTTCCCTTCAGGATCTCCAGGTTGGAAAGGAACTGATAGGCTGCCATGAAGAACGGTATTTCCAGCAGCAGGGAAACAGATCCCTTGACGGCATTGAACGGTGAATAGTTGTTCTGGCGGTAATAGGTCTGCAGCATCATCATCCGTTCATTGCCCGTAAAGGTCTTCTTAATGTGTTCAGTACCTTCTCTTAAGGCTTCCTCGGCATCCCGGGCGCTTTCCTGCATGGCATCGGCCCGCTTGTAAAGCGGCAGCACCAGCAGATTCATGGCCAGGGAGAGAAAGATGATCGACACGCCCGGATTGCGGGTCAGTTCATAGGCGATCTGAAAGATCGCTTCAAACAGCAGTTTCAGCGGTGATATCAGAATGGTGGAAAGAGCAGAGAAAAATGTCATTTACTTCCCTTCCTCCTTTCCTGTTAATTCAGTGTATTTATTAATCAGATAATCAACCGTCAATTCAGCACCATGGCTGACATGAGCCCAGGTTTCGGCCTTGACCTGACGGCGGCCTTCCTTATACCGGGGATCATTGAGGCATTCCTCAATGACCGAACCGATGTTCTCCATGCCTTCCCCGGTCAGCTGGACGCCCATCCTCTTAAGTGCGGAAACCGTCCATAACTCCCGGTTGAGCCACCAGGCATCATAGGGAGCCAGGTCAAAGTCCGGATCGGTGTAGATCACCGGCCGGTCAAAGATCAGAGTATAGTCAAAGATGACACCGGAAAAATCGGAGATCATGATGTCGGAGCGCCTCAGCACTTCAAAGTTATCGACATCGCGGTTCCATTCCAGCTGTTCGCTTTCGGGATATCTGGCCATCAGCCCCTCGATCATCTCCTTTTCGGATTGGAAGGATTGGGGATGCGGACGGATGATCACGTGGTAGCCGGTCGCCAGCAGAGATTCGATGATCTTACCGCCATAGACCGCAAAGATGGCACTCTTGCCCCAGGAGGGAGCCAGAAGCACGGTAAAGGGATGTTCTTCTGCCGGCCCTTCCCTTTCCAGCCGGGCCGCCATCTCATCCATGTAGGGAATTCCCACCAGTTTCAGTTCCTTGGGGGGCAGATGGCGCAGAGCTTCCAAAGCTCTGATGTCATCAGCCTGATACTGGCCGGAAAGCAGTACGGCATCATAGTAATCGATGCCGAACATCCGGTACAGCACGATCTCACTGGCAGCGTGCGGGATGTGCACATACCAACTGACCCGCGGTGACCGCTTCCACTGGTAGACTTCCAGTCCAGGCGTCGTGGAGAGCAGGATCTCCGCATTCAGATTATTCAGACGGGCAAACATCCGGTTGCCCTGACCGATATATTCAGCCTTAACGTTGGCCAGGTCACTCTTGAAGACCGGATCATCTTCGGATGCGGTCAGATATCTGACCTCCCGGCCTCTTTTCTGCAACTGCCGGCAGATCGGCTCAAAGACATTGAAGTAGCGCTTGTTGTCGGAGAAGATCACAAAAGGCGTCTTTTCCTTTTCAACCCGGCCCTTGCCGCCCAGCTTAACGGAGATTTTCGAAGCAAAACTGATGACGGAATAGTAACCGGCTGAGATGATGCCAACCAGGACCGTAAACAGCATCGCTCCGGTTCCCGGGTCGATGTACAGCTGCAGTTGGGGTTCTTCCAACCGAGCTGCCAGAACATTGTTCAGAATGTGCAGGCCGATGGCATAAAGCAGTGATCCGCTGTTCACGGTTATCACAGACAGGACCATTCCCCATCCAAAGGCCCAGAGCACTTTCTTCAAATCACGGTTTTTACCGTGCAGCAGCGCAAAGATCAGGGAAGAAATCACGCAAAGAGAAAATGACGGTCCTTCGCCCGCCATCAGTAATAGTATTCCTCGGAAACATAACTCCTCTCTGACAGCTGCACTGATCAGCTGATAAGGAGTGTATTCTTCACTGTTTTTCAAGCCTACCTACCCCTCCAGGTCCGTTTAGCATTATACCACATATGTGCTGTCTGCACACTCTATTTCTTTTCGCCCCTTGCAACCATGATGATGCTGACATCGCAGTCCCACAGTTTCTCCCCGGCCTCATACAGAGCGAGACGGCGGTCGTATTTCGCATTGACGGCCCTGATCACTTCAGCATCGTTTTCATCTTTAACCGACCTGATGGCTTCCAGATCACTGCAGCGGTCAGCCTCGATCATCGCCCGGGCTTTCTCAGGCGGATATCTGGGATCATCAGGTGTCAGATCGATGACGGCATAACCGGAGGTTACATTGACAAACCCGTAATTCTCCATGGCCTTTGGCAGCTGAGCTTCGGTCAGCTGGTAGCAGCCGACCTGATATCTCGCCAGTTCCTCTTCTCCCGAAGGCTGGCGATCCCAGAAGACCTTCTCTTCCGGCGTCATTTTCAGACATTCAGCTTTCTGCCGGATTCCCCGGCGGCTGGACAGACAGAGGCAGATGCCACCCGGTTTCAAAACTCGTAACTGTTCATTCCAGAAGAATTCCGGGTCAACATGTTCCACTACCGTATTGGAAATGACGACGTCAAAGTTCTCATTCTCAAAGGGCAGTGCACAAATGTCCCCTTCCAGAAATTCCAGGTCCGGAAACTGCCGGCGGGCAAAGGCAATGAAATTGGAATCCCGGTCAAGGCCGATGACCTGAGCCTTCGGATATCGGTCAGCCAGGGTACGGGTCAGAGCACCGGGACCGCAGCCGATCTCCAGGATCCGCAGACCGCTGTTTTCAGCAATTCTGAACAGTTTTTCATACTGCGGCCAGAACATCTCATCAAAGCGCAGTTTCCGGCTCAGATAAAGCGTCATGATGCCCTGGATATTATCAGACCAGACCGTATTCATAGGATTCCACCATTCCTTTCCGTTTCAGTATACTACAAACCTCGTTCAAAAGGAAAACGGCCACAACAGGCCGCAAGAAAAACCGGAAAACCCTGTTTCCGGTTAAATCTTTTGTTTCAGTTTTTCTGCTGAGTATGATGTATGAAATAACTGACTAAAAAGATCGGATTCTGTCAGATTTGGTTAAAAACCCGTGATCAGCCGTGAAAAGCCATTAAGGATTTCCGAGCATGAAAAAAACCCGGAAATGATTCCGGGTCTTCCTTGAAGCCTTGATTAACGCTTGCTGAACTGAGGAGCCCTTCTGGCAGCCTTCAATCCATACTTCTTACGTTCTTTAGCTCTGGAGTCTCTGGTCAGGAATCCGGCAGCCTTTAACTTCGGACGATAGTCGTCGGAAGCCTGTAATAAGGCTCTGGAAATGCCATGTCTCATGGCACCAGCCTGACCGGCATGTCCGCCACCGTAGATGTTGACTTCAGTATCGAACTGGCCAACAGTTTCGGTGACTTCGAATGGAGCTCTAACAACCATCCTTAAGGTTTCTAACGGGAGATATTCATCAAGAGGCTTGCCGTTAACGATGATGTTGCCGGTACCTGGAGTAATGTATACTCTGGCTACGGAACTCTTACGGCGGCCGGTACCCTGGTATCTAACAGTTTCTTTCTTCTTAGTTGCCATTTACCTGATCCTCCTAGTCAACCTTCAGCTCAACTGGTTTCTGAGCTGCGTGCGGATGTTCACTGCCCTTATAAACGAAAAGGTGCTTGCGCTGTACATCGCCTAACTTGGTATGCGGTAACATACCCTGGATTGACTTCTCAACCCACTCTACGGTGTACTTATCCTTCATGGTACGCATGCTTCTCTTGCGTAATCCACCTGGATACTGTGAATGATGATAATAGAAGGTGTTATCCAGCTTGTTGCCGGTAACGACGATCTTGTCAGCGTTGACGACGATTACATAGTCTCCGCAATCAACATTCGGGGTGTACGTAGGCTTGTGCTTGCCCTTCAGCACGGTTGCCACTGCGGTTGATAAGCGTCCGAGTGTCTTGCCAGCTGCGTCAACAACATACCATGTACGTTCTACTTCTGATGGTTTAGCCATCGTTGTCTGTCTCATTTTTTAAATCCTCCTAAATTAAAAATAGTTTCCGGGGCTACCTTTAACAGAAAGGTTAAGACAAGTAATATTGTATTTATTTGACCGGTGAAAGTCAACTTAAAAATCACCTTTTTTCAGGTGATTTTTCAGGTTTTTTAAAACGTTTTCTCTAGAGTCGCCGGTCATCTACGGACATCAGATATTCTTCGATGTTTTCAGCTACGCTTTTGAGGCAGCCATCATCAAATGGCACTTTAAGGTTGGCATCTCTGACCAGTTCCGTGAAGGATTCGGTACCGCCCAACCGGCACAGTTTCAGGTAATCAGCCCAGGCATTTTCATCTTTATTATATTGTCTGACCCAGAACTGCAAGGCGCAGACCTGTGCCAGCGTATAGTCGATGTAATAGAATGGACTGGAGAAGATGTGGCCCTGACGGTACCAGTAGCCGCCCCTTTCGAGCAATGGTGCTTCCTCATAATGCTTGTGCGGCAGGTACTGTTTTTCCAACTGACGGTAGCACTGCTTTCTCTGTTCCGGGGTCATTTCCGGATGATCGTAAACCTCATGCTGGAAATGATCGACCAGTGCCCCGTACGGCAAAAACTTGACGGCCCCGCCGAGATGCAGGTACTTGTACTTGGCGGTATCTTCCTTAAAGAATTTGTCGATCCACTTCCAGGCATTGAACTCCATGGTCATCGAATGGATCTCGGCCGATTCCATGGTCGGCCACTGGCATTCGGTTACCGGAATATCCCTGGAGCAGTAATACTGGAAGGCATGTCCGGCTTCATGGGTCAGAACATCAACGTCGCCGCTGGTGCCGTTGAGATTGGCAAAGATGAAGGGCGTCCGGTAATTGACGATGCCGGTACAGTAACCGCCGGTCTCCTTGCCGTCGCGGCTCTTAAGATCCCAGTTTTCCCCTTCGATCATCATGTCGATGAATTCGGCCGTTTCCGGGCTCATCGCATGGTACATTTCCTTCGCGGCCTGGATCAGTTCCTCATAGGTCCCCTTCGGAGTCGGATTGCCGCTGGCAAATTCCATTTTCTCATCATAGAAAGGCAGATAGGGCTTGCCCAGGCGGGCAGTCTGACGCTGATAAAGCTTTTCAGCAACCGGTACGATCTCCTCGATGATCTGGCGGCGGTAGTTGGCTACCATGGCCTGATCATAATCTACCCGGCACATCCTCTGATAGGCCATCTTCGTATAATTTTCATAACCGAGCTGATGAGCCATCTGGGTTCTGACCTTTACCAGTTCATCATAGATCCGGTCAAAGTCCCCTTCATGCTCCTCAAAGAATCTGAGCTGGGCCAGGGAGGCTCTCCTTCTCACATCGCCATCACTGCTTTCCATTAAGGGGCCGATGGAATTGAGGTTATAGGTCTTGCCCTCAAATTCGATGGCGGCATTGGCCTTCAGCTTCCCGTATTCACTGGCCAGCCGGTTTTCCTTCTGCATGAGACCGACGATCTTTTCATCAAATGATCTGCGGCGGCATTCAGCCAGGGCAAACAGGACCTTTGGGATGTGAACATACAGTTTTTCTCGTTCCGGAAAGTCCAGGAGGATGGTTGCGAGGCGGTTGTCATAGACGCTGTAGAGAGGCAGCGTTTCATTCCAGTAGTCATTTTCGGCATCATAGAAAGGATCGCGGGTATCAATGGAATGGCGGATCATGGCGATGTTGCTCATGGTGTTGATGCAATCATTGATCTTCTGGATCTCCTGGTATTTCTGCCAGAATTCCTCACCATCCCTGATCTCCCCGAGCTGTTTCAACAGTTCATCCAGCTGTTTACTGCAGGCTTCATAATCCGGTCTTTCATATTTATATTCACTGAATTTCATTTATATCTCCCCTTTCAGTAAAATCGCTGAATTTCTTCAGCGATTTTTCTGACTATTCGTCTTTTACTACTACTGGTGCATCCGGTACGTTTCTCTTGATGCTGTCGATGCCGTTCTTGCATCCGGCCTTGGAAACATAGCCTTCGCCAACAAGAATGATTTCGCCGTTTCTGGCTTTCAGTCTGAATCTGAATTCACCCTTCTTGTCCTTGTAGATCTCCCACTTCGGATTCTTCTGAACTTCGTATCCTTCCTTGGTCTGGTCTTCAATGTTGGCCTCGATTGCGTTCTTTCTTACGCTTTCGATTCCGTTTTCACAGGCTTTGTCTGATGAATAGGTTTCTGATACACCAACGATTTCACCGTTACCAGCAACTACTCTGAAACTAACGCCGCCATTATCATTGTGCTTAACAACGATCTTTCCCATATTATCCTCCTAACCTTTCGGTTTAACTACTTAATGTCATTTTACTCCATTTAATTCCGTTTGTCTCCTGTTTTTACCGAATTTTTATCCCGTTTTCGCAAAAAAAAGGCTGAAATCATTCAGCCATGCGGTCGGAGTGACAAGATTTGAACTTGCGACCCCTTGGTCCCTAACCAAGTGCACTACCAAGCTGTGCTACACCCCGGGTTCTGATGGCGCCCTCGGCGAGACTCGAACTCACTACCTTACGCTTAGGAGGCGTACGCTCTATCCGGGTGAGCTACGAGGGCGGGCACTAATATTATAATCACATTTGCGAAAAATGCCAAACATTTATGATAGAATTATGTCGGTGATTTAAAAAATGAAGGAATACTACGTAAATAACATCGTCGACATCAGCGATCCCGACTGCCTGTTCATCAAGGAATTTAACCGTGAGATCCGCAAGTACGGCGCCATCGTCTATAACCACGAATTCAACTCCTATCAGTTCATCAAGAAATTTTCCGACATCGACTATAAGAAGGAACTGCTGCCGGACTTTCTGAAAATCGAGCACTCCAATCCCCTGCTCAAGACCCTGGATTTTACCATTCATTACGAGTTTGATCCGGAGACCGAAGAGGATGAGGAAAATCTGGAGATCTGGAAGGAACTGTCCGAAGTGGAACTGCCGGTCTTCAGCTATGATGATGACGGCGAATTCCGGGTTTCCTCAACCATCAGGCTGGCCCCGACCGTCAGCCGCCATACCGTCTGGTTTCTGAAGAAGGAAAGCCATGACTACATTCTGGATACCGATCTGCTGTTACTGACCCCGATCATCAAGAACCTGCAGATCGCTCAGAAGTTGATCAGGGAATATTCTGTCAACCCTCTGGAAGCCGATTACGATCCCGACGATCTCAACAGCTGGCAGGAACCGGACTTCAACAGCGTCAGAAGAAAGAAAAGCGATCAGTGATCGCTTTTTTCAGTTCACCTTGATCTGGCTCATTACCTCGCCTACCGGCGCATTGATGCACAGGTCGGCACCGGCATCCTGCGAAGTCGGGCTCTTGTTGATGACCACCAGATACTTGCCGCGGAAGTAGTTGACCAGCCCGGCAGCCGGATAGACGACCAGGGAAGTTCCCGTGATCACCAGGCAGTCAGCCTGGCGGATGGCATTGATGGCTCCGTACATGACATCGGAATCCAGCCCCTCTTCATAGAGGACGACATCGGGCTTGATGATGCCTCCGCAGCTGCATCTCGGTACGCCCGTGCTGTCAGAGACGGCTGAAAGCGGATAGTACTTGTGGCAGCGGTCGCAGTAATTGCGGTGGATGGTCCCATGCAGCTCATAGACATTTTTACTGCCGGCCAAAGTGTGTAACCCGTCGATGTTCTGCGTTACCACGCCCAATGACTTGCCGGCCTTCTCAAACTCTGCCATCTTCAGATGGGCCGGGTTGGGCTTGGCCGTCGTAATGATCATCTTTTCGCGGTAGAAGCGGTAGAATTCCTCGGGATTGCGATAGAAGAAACTGTGGGAAATGATCGTTTCCGGCGGATACTTGTACTTCAGGTTGTACAGTCCGTCCTGACTGCGGAAATCCGGAATGCCGCTTTCCGTGGAAACGCCGGCACCGGTAAAGAACACTATCTTCTGCGAATTGTCGAAGATCTCCTGTAATCTTTCAATTTTATCCATTTTCATCACCTGACTATATTATATAACAAAATGCCCGTAATGGGCATTTGTCTATTTATAGATGATGGCGTTATAGACGTTTCTTTCGCCGGTATAATAGGTTCCGCGCGGGTTATTATAGAGCTTGCCGTTGATGGCCAGCATCGTTGAGCCACCGCCATCCAGATTAGCCGCATTGACACAGCCGTAACGGGCCATTAAAGCCGTCAGGTCGGGAATGCTGATGCCACTGGAGCCGCCGGCGCCTCGTCCGTCGATGGTAACCAGGATCACAATGCCGTCAGCTCGCTGACCGATGGCGGTCCGGGGCTGAATGCCGTAGCCGCCGTTGCCGACGAACTCCGTCTGAACACCGTTGACGATCAGGAAGGGCTTGAACATGACCGCCCAGTCAACGCCCTGAGCCACCGCATCCTTGGCGGTCGACTTGATCAGCATCAGGATGCCGTCCGTGGACATGGCGATCAGATTACTGGCCTTTCCGCTGTCCTTGATGATCTTGCCGTTCTGAATGACCGTTCCCTTGGAATAGATGATGTCTTCGGAATTACGCTTGTAGCCGCCGCCATTGATGGCAACGATGGCCTTGTTGTTCTTCGCAAAGGTGGTTATGGTGTCACCGTACTTGCTCTTGGCCATGGCCAGTTTCAGCCGGGCCGGTTCATAGATGACCGTCAGATAACCCTTGTAGTTATCTTCATCAACTTCAATGACCTTGTAGAGCTGGCCTTCATCATGCTTGACGACCTGCTCTTCGTAGATGTTTTCGTAAGTTCCGGTATCAGGATTGTCGACGATGTGGATCAGCGACTTGTTGGTCTGCGCATCGGTCTCGATGGTGGCGTTCTTCTCCAGAACGGAATTGACCATGTCTTCATCATATAATACATATGCCAGGTACTTGTGCCTTCCGGTGGTAATGGCCGTCGTGACCAGCCAGTCACGGGCTACGGAAACCGGTCCGTAGGCAAAGTAGAAGCAGATAATGGCGCAGAGATCGACGAAGATCAGGAACTTGCTATACCAGTGAACCCTTCTGACCTTCTTCTTTTTTCTTTTTCCGGCCGGTTTCTCTTCAGCGGGAACAGTTTCCGGCTGGGAGGCGATGACATCGGTCTTCGGAGCATCAGCCAGCCGGTAGATGCCGTCATCGGAAACCGTTACGACCTTGTCGTTGTTCTGGCGGGAAGTTTCCTGAATGTCATCAATGAGCTTCTGAAGCTCGGTAGGATCAAACTTGCTCATCTTAATTCACCTCCAGAACATAGGGGTCTTCCAGAGTACCGGTTCCGGAAGCGACCTTCAGGCTGCCCTGGAAACAGACAACCGGGCGGACCTTCATCGGGGTTTCCAGCAGATCGGCATACAGGATGCCGTCAGCCGTAAATGAATAGATCAGTCGGTGGGTATCGGCATCCATGCTTGACAGGAAGATGTCGGGGTAGTCATTCAGATACATGCTGCCGGAATTGGGGATCATGACATAGCATTCCACGCTTTCGGTATAGTTGTCGCGGAAATCGTAGTTTTTACTGTCGGAAATGGCTCCGTATGACCAGGTCTTGCTGACCAGGTAGTCCTTATAATCCGGAAGCGTCTTGAGATAGGTATTGTTCAGATATTTACCCACTCCATCCTTGACGTTATAGTCATGGGTCTTACCGTACTGGCAGGTGTAAGGTTCTTCACCGTTCATTACATAGCCTTCCAGCATGCCTTCCAGATTGCCTTCAGCGTCACGGTTGCTGATGTGCCAGGTCCGCTCGCCATAGCTGACATAGCTGCCGACCCGGATGTCCTCAGCGTTTTCCACGGCCGGTTCTTCGACGGTAAACGGATGTTCAAGACTTCCGTCACCGTCCTGGACGATCATTTCATAGCCAATGGTGATGACCGGGCGGATCCAGCCGAACTGAGAAGAACGGTTGGCAGCGGTAATGTTGCCGTCTTCCAGCACATACCAGTAAAAACCCTCTTCATTCTGATTCATCAGCCAGTAGGACTGACCGTTATTCAGATAACTGTCGGCCCCGCCGATGCGGTTATAATCATCCAGCGACAGCAGACCGATGCGGTAGCCTTCCTTCTTCAGTGAGCAGCCGATGTTATTGGTATCGCTGATCTTATCAGCGCACAGATCGCTTTCCGTCAGCCACATGTCAACGGAGTCCAGCATCTTCTCATAGATGCCGCTGTACTCATGTTCGCCATCCGAGTTCAGCCAGATCATCATGGTTGAAGAGAAGAAATCCTCCCCGTTGTTGAGCAGACCGATGGTCACGACATCCTGCGAGACGGCTTTGACGGAACCGTTCTCATCGATGTTCATGGCCCGGTACAGTTTGCCGGAATACCGGAAGTAGTTATTCTTGGCTTTCCCGATGAACTCCCGGGAGCCATCCTCGTTCATGATGAAGGTGGAAATATCCAATATGCCTCTTTTTTCCAAAGCGGCATACAGCGATGTCGGTTCCGTTAAGCTGATGCTGTTGCGCAGATCTTCAAAATACTGCTTGTAGTACAGGCCGCGGTACAGATAGAATCCCAGGATACCTACGACAAGCAGGGTATTGACAACCTGGAAAATGATCTGTCCTACGCCTCTTTTCACTCTATTTCTTCTGGTTTTTGCCATTCATTCGTACCTCAAAAACAACTGTATCCACAGTCCCCTTGATTATATGCTATTTAGGGGGTCATTGCAAACAAAAATCCTCTCATCGCTGAGAGGATCAGGTTATTCAGATCAGCTGTTTTAATAATTCAGAGCGGCTTCCAGAGCGATCTCCATCATTCTGGTGAAGGAGTTCTGTCTTTCTTCAGCCGTGGTCTCCTGATGGTTGACGATGGAGTCGGATACCGTCAGCAGACAGGCGGCCTTCTTGCCCAGGACCTTGGCGTTGTGGAACAGCGCGAAGGATTCCATCTCAGCGCAGACACAGTTATGCTCGGCAACCAGCTTGGCATTGGCGGTAGGATCTTCGCCATAGAAGACATCGGATGAATGGACGACCCCGTGTTTCAGTTCATAGCCCAGCTTGTCAGCCGCAGCCTGGATCTTCTCGTTGAGGTCCGGATCCGGATACTTGACATGGCTCTTATCGCCGTTCTGAGTCTCACCGAAGGTGGATTCGCTGTAGGCGGAATCAGCCAGAATTACGTCATAGAGGTCGATCTCCTTGACCATGGCACCGGTGGAGCCGATTCTGATGATGGCTTCTACATCGTAGAATTTGTACAGTTCATATGAATAGATGCCGATGCTTGGCATGCCCATTCCTGAACCCATTACGGATACTCTGTGTCCCTTGTAGGTTCCGGTAAAGCCGAGCATTCCTCTGACGTTGTTGAACTTAACCGGGTTTTCCAGATAGGTCTCGGCAACGACCTTGGCTCTTAAGGGGTCTCCGGGCATCAGAACGATCTTGGCGATATCGCCTAATTTGGCACTATTATGGGGTGTACTCATTATATGTCCTCCTTTACACTCATAACATTATTACTCTCAAGTTCTTCACTTGTTTTCTCAACTACATTTAACAACAAAACCCTGCTTTTTTCAATCACTGTCAGTGCTTATTCTTCTTGCGGTCCTTCTTGTCCCGGTTCTTGTCTTCAATCACGAAGATGACGCCGTCCTTACGGTTTTCCCCATAGATGTCGTAGTCATAGGCATGGCAGACCTTGTAGCAGATGCTCAAGCCCAACCCGAAGCGGCCGTTGGTGCCCTTTTCAAAGGGACGGAACAGTTTCTTCATTCGCTCTTCGGACAGCGGTTCACCGTCGTTGAACACCGACAGCTCCCCTTCCTTCAGATTGATCTCCACGATGTTGGTGGCATAGCGCAGAGCGTTGTCGAGGAGATTCTCCACGACGACCCGCCAGCTTTCCTCGTCACCGCGGAAGATGACCGTTTCCAGCTTGGGAATGATCAGGATCTCCGGCTTGATCATCTTCAGTGACAGTAATACCGTTTCAATGACCGCCTCCATGTTGGTTGCCTTCTCGGTATTCTTGGCCTGATCCATCATGTAGTCCAGACGGTTGAGGAACAGCAGTGAATGGACCTTGTTCTCCAGGCGGCCGGCATTGTCGATGATGACATCAACGCTCTTCTCCAGCGTATCATAGGGATAAATGCCGTCCTTGATGCTTTCAGCATAGGACTTGATGGTAGCGATCGGCGTCTTGAGGTCGTGGGAAATGTTGTGGATCATTTCCTCCTTGGTCTCCTCCTGATGCTTGATCTCCTCCCTCATCGTGATCAGTTCACGGCCCAGTTCCCCGATCTCATCGCCTCTTTCCACCTTCAGTTCGGCATCTTCTCCCTTTCTGACCTTGTTGATGTAGTCACGCATCTGCTGTAACGGCGTAATCAGGGAAAGACACCAGAACATTAAGACGATGAAGATCAGGCTGAAAGTCAGGGCGCTGGTATAGGAGATGTCCCTGATCATCCTATCTTCAATGGTCTTGGCATAGTTTTCAGCGATGAAGGAGATCACCTCGCGGTTCTTGTCGATCACATAATAGCGGTAGTAATACCGGTCATTGCCGAATTCCAGACTGCCTTCATTCAGGGACTCCGTCTGCTCACCCAGCAGTTCATTGACACTGGTCAGAAAGCCTTCCTCATAGATGTTCACACCGACATACATCTGCAGCTTGCCCTTGTTATAGACGAAGTGCATGACGTCGCGGTCATAATCCAGAGAGGGATTGACGGCATCCCCGGAACGGATCCGGGTAACCAGATTTTCCTGGGACCGCTGGACCATCGAAAGGGTCTGGGAAGTGACCAGATCACCGATGTTGCCCCGCAGATAGATGCCGAAGAACGTCAGCATGACCAGCACGAAAGTGACGACGATGACCGCCATCTGCTGTACCAGGCTGAGATCGGTAAGTGATTTGAAAAATTTCTTCATCAGTCTAAACGGTAGCCGAAACCGTAGAGCGTATGAATGCTCAGATCCGGCATTTTCTTTCTTAATCTTCTCAATGTATCGTCAACGACCCGGTCAGATCCGAAGTAATCCTCTCCCCAGATCTTGGCCAGGATATCCTCCCGGGAGAAAGCCATGCCCCGGTTATGGATGAACAGCATCAGCATCTCAAATTCCTTGGTGGTCAGGATGACCTCTTCCTTGACCCCCGGCGAAGAGATCTTGCGCTGGGTTTCATCGATGGTATAGCCATCGACCATCACCTTGGTATTCTCCTCGCGGTAGAAACGGCGGATGATGTTGTTGATCCGCAGGACAACTTCCTTCATGTTGAAGGGCTTGGTGATGTAGTCATCACTGCCCTTTTCCAGGCCGATGATGCGGTCAAATTCCTTGTCACGGGCACTGATGAACACCACCGGCACATCCCGGTTGCGCATCTTGATGGCCTCGAACAGATCAAAGCCGCTTCTCTCATCGAGCATGATGTCCAGAAGCCAGAGGTCGACTTTATCATCGATGTGACGGTAAGCCTCTTCAAAGGTGAAGTAGGAATGAACTTCATATCCCTCCTTCTCCAGATAGCTTCTCATCAGTTCGTTCAGGTCTTTTTCATCATCAACTATTACGATTATCTTCTTCATCGGTCACTCTCATCAAATAAGGCGTTATTTGAAATTATCCTTTCCAGCCCTTCGGATCACGATGCCTTCCAGGGCCCGGAAAGCATCCCACATCTTCTTTAATTTTATCACATAATTCGTAAAACCAAAACAGCAGTCTACTGAAGAACTGCTGTCATTAAATCAAGATACTGATGAAACTGCTTTTCGTTGATCTCCCGGTTGAAGGGTTCCAGATGCGCCTTCTCCCTCTCCAGGATCTCCTGCATGTATTTCTTCAGAATGCGGTCGATCTCGGGCGGATAGCTCATCTGTTCACTGTGGCTGGCATACTCATCTTCATCCAGAAGCAGTACCGAGTCATCCGGGAAGAACTTGTAGTCCAGATCGTAATCGATGTATTTTACGGCCTCCCCGTCATATAGCGCCGGCGATGCCAGATTACAGTAGTAGTAGATCCCCGTTTCCCTGAGCATGGCTATGACGTTATACCACTTGTCGGTATAGAAATAGCACAGTGCCGGCTCCCGGGTATACCACTTATGTCCGTCATCGTCCTGGACCCAGGTCTTGTTGGTGATGATGACATAGTGCTTGTCATCGCTCTCCAGAACAAAGCCCTGATCCCAGCTTCTTCTGACATGACCATCGTGCTTATAGGCGACGATGGTGACGTATGTACCCTGCTGCGGAATCATTACTTACCCATTACCGGCTTCAGAGCCTTGTGAAGCAGCGGTACCAGGATGAGGTCAACGAGCATGGTCGGGATCATGTAGCTGGCGTTATAGCTCAGGGAAGCCATCAGTTCGGATTCCCAGACGATGCAGCCGGCCAGGGTTGAACAGCCCAGACGGAACAGTGAAGTGATCAGAACGCCGGTATAGAAAACCCCAAAATTCGGGAACAGATCGGCGAAACCATAGCCGATGTAGCCCAGCACATAGTCCAGTAACAGACTCAGAATTCCATAATAGGTGATTGAGCCGGTAGCGAACATCAGCACGCAGGCAACGACGCCGACGATCGCACCCTTCTTCCAGCCCAGATGATAGCTGGACAGCAGCAACGCGACAGTCGCAAAGTTGAGCTTGCCGCCCTGAGGCATCTTGAACAGTGAAACCATGTCGGTCAGACGGTCAAGAGCCACAAACAGCGCTGCATACATGGCAATGTAAACGATATCTCTTGTTGAAAGCTTCTTCATAATAAAACACCTCCCTGGGCGTTCAAAACAGAACTCCCTACGCTAGCTTTAACTAGATCAGGTACTAAGGGTCTCTCTCAGCAGTTACGCACCCCTGTCCATCTGTTATTATATACTCATGGGGCTAACCAGTCCATAAAAAAACAAATCTCTGCTATAATGAAACCGGAGGAAATGAAGATGATCGAACGTCTGTACCGCGATTCCCGGATAATCATCGACTACTGTCTTGAGCAGGTCAGACCTGACAGCGCCGTCAAGCGGGCCCTGGCAGAAATGCCCAACCACTGCGGCAAGACCGTTCTGATCGCCGTCGGCAAGGCCGCCTGGCAGATGGCCAGGGCAGCCTGCGACCTCATCACTCCCGATGAAGGAATCGTCATCACCAAGTACGGACACTGTCAGGGGCCGATAAACGGGCTCATCTTACGGGAAGCCTCCCATCCCCTGCTCGATGAAAACAGCCTGATCTGGGGCCGGGAAGCCATCGGGATGGTCTCCGGACTCTCGGGGGACGATCTGGTGATCTTCCTGTTATCCGGCGGGGCCAGTGCTCTGTTTGAGGCCAGTGACCTGCCGCTGGCCGAACTTCAGGACATCTCCAGTCAGCTGCTGAAATGCGGGGCGGACATCACCGAGATCAATACCATCAGAAAGCGGCTCTCCCTCATCAAGGGCGGAAGGTTCGGTCAGCGGTGCCGGCCGGCCCGGGTCTTCTCCATCATCCTCAGCGACATCATCGGCGATCCCCTGGACATGATCGGCTCCGGCCCCTGTGCTCCCGATCAGTCAACCAGCGAACAGGCCTTTGAAGTCGTCAGAAAATATGATCTGAAGCTGTCTGAGCAGGCCTTGAACCTGTTAAGAAGCGAAACTGTCCGACAGCTTGACAACGTTACCAGCCTGATTACCGGCAGCGTTTCCCAGCTGTGCCTGGCGGCGGAAAAAATCAGTAAGGAACTCGGCTATCAGCCGGTCATCATCTCCGATACCATCGCCGGAGAAGCCCGGGATGAAGGTGCCATCCTGGCCCGTAAAGCCCTCGAAATTACCGAAAAAACCGCCCTTATCCAGGGTGGTGAGACCGTTGTCCATGTCACCGGCAACGGGTTAGGCGGCCGCAATCAGGAACTGGTTCTGGCCGGGGCTCCCCTCATTGCCGGCCGGAAAATCGCTCTGTTCTCCATCGGCAGCGATGGGACCGACGGGCCGACCGATGCAGCCGGCGGCTATCTGGACGGTGACAGTGCTGCTGAACTCATTAAGAATGAAAACTGGATCCGTTATCTGGAAAACAACGATTCCTACAACGGATTAAAGACCGTTGACGGCCTGATCTTTACCGGGCCGACCGGTACCAACGTCAACGATCTGACCGTGGCTCTGATCGGGCCGGAGGAAACCATGCCAAAAGACTATTATGACTTATTTATTCCCCAGTTCCGGGTATTTGCCGAAGGAGCCGGATATCTCTGTACCCTGTTAGCCAATACCTCGGCACTGATCTATGAGATCCTCCCGGATCTTAACTGGGCCGGCTATTATCTCTATAGGGATGATCAGCTGATCTTAGGCCCCTTCCAGGGCAAGACCGCCTGTGAGATCATCCAGATGGACAGGGGCGTCTGCGGCTACAGCGCTTCCCGGCAGGAAGCCGTCGTCGTAAAGGATGTTCATCAGTTCCCGGGTCACATCGCCTGCGACAGCGCCTCCAATTCCGAGATCGTCATTCCGATCATCGTCAGAGGAGCCCTTTTCGGCGTCCTGGACATCGATTCTCCCCTGCTCAACCGCTTTGACGAGACCGACCGGAAATACCTGCAGGAAGCCGTGAACATTCTGCAGGAAGCCATCGAAAGACTGACAGACTAAAGACCGCCGCAGCGGTCTTGTTTTTTTTTACCAGATGATGATCCTCTTGTCTTCAGGGATGAACATCTCATCGGTTTCCCTGACATCAAAGGCTTCATACCATTCCCGGAAGTTTCTTACCTGGATGTTGGCTCTTAACTTGGCCGGGGAATGAACATCGTTCTGCAGGCGCAGCTGGATGTACTGATCGGTGGCCTTCAGGCACCAGACTTTGGCCCAGTTGATGAAGTAGAGCTGGAAGTCCGCGCCTTCGGTATCGTGCATGATCTCCAGCGTAACGGCCATGCCGCCGTTATCAGCGATGTTTTCACTGACGACCAGTTCGCCGTTTACGCGGCCGCCACAGTACTCAATGCCGTCCCACTGCTCGATCATGTCCTGAGTCAGAGCCTTGAAGGCCTCGAAGTCCTTCTCGCTCCACCAGTTGTTCAGATTGCCGTTTTCGTCGAAATGCGCACCGTTGTTGTCGAAGGCATGGGAGATCTCATGAGAGATGACGGCCCCAATGCCGCCCAGGTTCTCACTGACGGTCTGATGCAGGGAATAGAACGGCTTCTGCAGGATGGCAGCCGGGAAGGTAATGTCATTGCGGCTGGAATCGTAGCAGGCATTGACCATGTGACCGGGCATCAGCCATTCGCTTCGGTCGACCGGTTTGTTCAGCTTGCCGAGTTCATCGAGCATCATCTGGCGGCCGATGTTCTCCATGGCCTGGTAATAGGAATCCGCCTCCCGGACGGTCAGGTCCTTATAGAGGTCCCTTACCTCATCGGGATAGCCCATCTTGATGGCGATGGTCGACAGCTTGCGGATGGCCTTTTCCTTGGTAGCTTCTTCCAGGAAGCCGTTTCTTCTCATCCGGCCCTTGTAGGCTTCGATGATGCGCTTTACCATCTTTACCACGTCCTTCTTGGCCTCTTCACCGAAATAGGTGCGGCCATAGTAGACGCCGATCGGTTCACTGTAACAGCGGGAAATCCGCTGGTAAGCCTGCTTCTTCAGTTCCGGATCCTTTTCCACGCCCATCAAGGTCCGCCGATAGAGCGTAGCGTTACCGGCCAGCTCTTCCGAAAGCGTTGAACTCTTGTTGATGAGGGTCTTTACATAGGCCCAGTGAACGTAGAGAGCCAGATTATCCTCATTGAAGTATTCCTTCATCTCCCGGATGGCCTTGGGATCATAGGCGATCACCGTCTCCGGAAGGTCCTTTCCGTACAGTTTTGTCAATAAGCCCCTTAAGTCAAAAGGTGCAACGTAATCACAGACCTCAGCCAGGGACATCGGATTGTAATTGGCAACATAGTCAGCCCACTCCAGCTGGCTCTTCACCTGTTTGCTGATGAGGGCGTCATAAGTCATGGTATCTTCCAGATAGGCTTTCTGCTCATCTTCGGAAAGATCGGTATGGCTTAAGGCTCTGGCCGCCATCGTCCGGTAGGCATTGAGAAGCTTCTCACCGACCGGCTGACCATAGTAAGGGGTATCCGGCAGGATGATCGAAGGTCCCATCAAAAACAGACAGTTGGCCGTTGCATTCTTCATGTCGGCTTCCACGCCCAATCTGATCGGCAGATCAACGCCCTTGAGCATCAGATCATAGGCTTTTTCATTAAGGTCAGCAGCCGAATCAATGCTTCTGATCTCAGCAAGCAGACCCATGGCCGGTTTGATGCCATCAGCGTTTCTTCTGGCGGTATCCAATACCTTGCAATAAAGTCTTACGGCATCTTCAAGGCCGGTTACATCGCTCTTCTTCCTGCCGGCAGCGAAATCCTCAATATCCTGCATCAGGATCTTCTCAACGTTCTCATCGAGCAGGGAAAAACCGCCGGTGGTCGGCTTGTCATCGGGAATGACGGCCTGAGCCAGCCATTCGCCGTTTACGGCTTCGTATAAGTCGTCCTGAATTCTAACCTTGTTATTCATATCTGAACCTCACTTTTTAACAATATATTCCTTTTTAGCCCGGGTGTCCACTTCATTGATCACCGTTAAGGATCCCTCTGATCTTATCAGCATATTGATCAGGATGATTGAGCGAAAACTCTCCGTGACAAAGACCGGGCATGATCTCCAGCTGACTGCCGGGGATCGTTTCCCTGATCAGCTGAGCTGATCTCCTGATTTCTCCGGTTTCCCTTTCACCGGTAATTATCCATACCCTGGCAGCCGTCAGAGCGACTTCTTTTCTGAGCTGATAGCTCGTCGAAGCCTTCATGAAGGCGATCAGATCTTCCTTCTGGATCAGGCAGCTGTCCCGGTAATAATCCTCGAAGAGGTCTTTTTTCATGTGCAGGGAAGCAAACTGCAGTTTCGCAAAGCTGCGGTTTCTGATCAGCGGATAACTGGCGGCGAAACTGGGGCCGATCAGGGCGTTGGTCACTCTTGCCGGGATGACGGCTGCACTTTCCACCAGGGCATACCGGCAGATGTCACTTCTCTGGGCCAGCATCTCCAGCAGGACCTGACCGCCCAGGGACAGGCCGCCGATGAAGCCGATGTGTCCTCCGAAATGCTCATCGATGAAGGAAATGAGTTCAGCCGCATTATCTTCAATCGTCGTAAAGGGACGGTCACTGCCCCCGTGACCATCCAGAACCGGCACGATCACCAGATAATCGTCCATCAGCAGCCGGGCCGCTTCCCGGTAATTCCACCAGGACAGACCGCCGCCATGCAGCAGCATGATGACTTCCGCCTGTTTATTTCCAAACTCCACATACTTCATGTTCCTGACCTCTTAAACTACAGAGATAATTTACCACAGTTACCCCGGCGATTCCATCATCATGTCTTCCCACGAAAAAAGCATGGAATCCATGCTCGCTTTCTAAAGATGTTTTCTTTTCAGATATTCCTGGCCCAGATCAACGGCTTCTGACAGGGAAAAGAGCTTGCAGTCGGCTTCACCAACCTGGCCGGTGGTTACCAGCCCGGCGGCCTCCAGCTTTTCGCCGATTTCCGGAAACTCATCGCTGTCATAATTGATGTCAAGATACTTCTTCCAGACTCTTTCACCGTCTTCTTCGAGCGCGGCGCCCTGAACCATCACGGTGCGTACCCCGCTGCGGCTTTCCGCCAGATGGAGAGACGTACAGCTGTCATAGCCGACACCGATCAGAAGCACCATGGCCCCTTCCGCATACATTCTTCCCAGCGGTGAATCTTCGCCAAGGGCAAAATCCAGCGACTGGTTTTCCATCAGGTATTGAGCCTTGGCTCCCAGCCCGTAAAAGGCACAGTTGGGATGGCCGGACCAGACCGCCTCATCCCTCATTGCCAGATTGCGGGCGATCTCCCCCATCCAGAACAGATCCGAGCCATGGCCGATGGTGGCCGGCATGTGATCGCGGACCTTCTGAAACAGGCTCCGTTCGATCGGCGGATTTTCCCAGAAGACCGGTTCCGTGTTGTTGGAGTTCTGACCGCTCATCACCAGCGTACCCTCCGGGCCAACGCATTCCCGAAGGGCATCAACGACGCTCTGGGCACCGCCGATGACGTAACCCAGCGACTTCAGGGAACTGTGCACTTCCAGCACCGTGCCCTCCTTGACGCCCAGGGCCTTGAACTGGCTGACCAGTTCATCCCGGCTGAAAGCTGCGGTGATCGTTTCGTTACTTTGGAAGGACATCGTAATCCTCCAACATTTTCTTCAGGTAATCGTATTCCACCAGGGATTTGCCCTGTTCATCATAATGGACGACCTTGCCGTCCCTGACGATGTAGAAAGTCGGCGTATATTCCAGGCGGATGAGGTAATTGTAGATGACGGCATTGATGCTGTCGGTCTGCGATTCATCATCGCCGAGCATCGAATAGATCGTCAGATCATATTCACTGATCAGATCCTGCAGGGTGATCTTGAAGCGGGCACAGGTCTCGCAGTCCTTCTGCCGGGCATACATCAGAAAGCTCTCGCCGTTCTTGAACATCTCGATGATCTCACCGGCGTTCTTTTCGACAATCTTTCCCTTGAATTTATTCCCGCATCCATACAGCATCATCAGCGATAATACCAGAATGACTTTTACGATTTTCTTCATGTCACACCTCCTGAGCCAGTACTTCGACGGCTGATTCATCTCTGACTCTAATATAATACTTTTCCAGCTTGTCCCCGTCCAGTTCCATATTCACCGTCTGATGGCTTTCCAGGGCAATGGCCGCCGCTGCCAGAGAATACCTCAGGCAGTCAACAAAGCCGTGGCCATGATACTGACCGTACATGTAGCCGGCCATGAAGGCATCACCGGCTCCGGTCGTATTGACGATCTTATTGGCGATGTTGCCAATATGGTAATAACCCTCCTCATTGGCGGCGATCAGGCCTTTTTCCGCCATCGAAATGACAATGTGGCGGACGCCACGGTCCCGGAACCATTTCAGCAACGGCTGATAGTCACTCTCACCCCGGCATTTCAGGCCTGAGATGGCTTCCGCTTCCAGCAGATTGGGCTTGAAATACTCCAGGCGGGACAGAAACGGCACGATCTTATGGGCCTTGGTCGTGGAGATAGGATCGGCATAGATGCGGCAGTGCAGCACCCCTATCAGACCGGCGATCTGCTCCTCGGTAAAGTTGGTATCGATGACGGCCAGGTCATCCTTCTTCAGAGAGGCGAAGACTTCCGTCAGCTTTGCCACCTCAAAATGGCTCAGCAGCTCCATGTCAGCCACCGCGATGTTCATTTCCCCCCGGGGATCGACAACGGCCGCATAGACGGAACTCGGCACTCCCTCGATCAGCTGACTGAGCGAAAGGTCCATGCCCAGAGCCTGACAACTTTCCCGGATCTGCCGGCCGAAGGCATCATCGGAAAAGGCGGTGATGAAACTCACCGGACAGCCGGCCAGGGCCAGATTGGCCGCAATGTTGTGGCCGACCCCGCCAAAGGAATAGCGGACGCGGCCGGGATTGGAATCACCGGGGATCAGTTCACCATAGGACTGGGCGGAAATGTCAACGGTCGCTCCGCCGAGGATGTATATCTTTCTCATCTTCATTTCCTTTCCAGCATGGCATCAAACTGCTTGGCCAGCATGTATTCCAGACGGGCCTGTTCCTTCTCCGTCATCGCTCTTTCATTGGCATCATGGGTATTGACGGTGCCTTCATGAACGCCGATCACCTGGCCCAGCTGAACATAGATGATGCTGGGAGCCCACAGGGTGGGATTGCCGTCGGGATCGGGTGAATTGATGCCCTTGAGATATTCCACCAGCTTATCGCGGTTTTCGGTGTCGATCTCTCCTTCTTCAGGATAGGCATTGATGTAGTAGATGTCCATCTTCTTTTCTTCACAGATCTTGTCGATGAAGGGTACCAGGGCCTTGCAGAAGTTACAGTCGGGATAGCCGATGTAGACGATGTAAGTCCCCTTCCTTTCCAGCAGTTCGACGGCCTGCTGATAGGAAAACTCATGGAAATGCTCGCTGAAAAGGCCGTAGGCGGTCATGTCAGCACGCTTTCCTTCCGGCTGGGGATAATCAACGGTATGGATCCGGCTGCAGCCGCCGATCAGCAGCAGCACCAGCAGGCCTGACAACAGTTTCTTCATCTTTCTTCCCTCGGGCAAGTGTATTGTAGCACTTTTTCCCTCCGCCTGTAAAAAAAGAGGATCATGACGATCCTCTGCGTTACTTATTATTATGTCCGGCAGCCAGCAGTTCCTTCTTGAACTGGGTCTCGTACAGTTCGGTATAGACGCCGCCCTGTTTGACCAGGTCTTCGTGAACACCGCGTTCCACGATCTCGCCATCCCTGACGACCAGGATCTCATCAGCCGCCATGATGGTGCTCAGGCGGTGGGCGATCAGGATGGAGGTCCGCGATTCGATCAGCGGATCGATGGCTTCCTGGATCTTGCTTTCGGAGATGGAGTCCAGAGCGCTGGTGGCTTCATCAAAGATCAGCAGAGCCGGATCCTTCAGCAGGACACGGGCAATGGAGATGCGCTGCTTTTCACCGCCGGAGAGCTTCAGGCCGCGGTTGCCGACCATGGAGTCAAAGCCCTTTTCCTGCGACATGATGAAGTCATAGATGTTGGCCTTCCTGGCGGCCTCGATCAGTTCCTCCTCCGTGGCATCGGGCTTGGCATAGAGCAGATTATCCCGGATGGTGCCGTTGAACAGATAGGTCTCCTGGGTAACGACTCCCACGTTTCCCCTTAGGAAGTTGAGATCCAGGTCGCGGACATCGTTGCCGTCAAACTTCACGGAACCTTCCGTCACGTCATACAGACGCGGTATCAGGTTGATGATGGTGCTCTTGCCGGAGCCGGATGGACCGACGATGGCGATGCTGTTGCCGCTCTTTAAGGAGAAGGTCACGTTCTTCAGGATCATGCGGCTGTCATCATAGCGGAAGAAGACCTTTTCAAAGTCAATGTTGCCGTGCGCTTCGGTGGGAACCAGGGCATTTTCCCTGTTCTTGATCTCGACCGGCATGTCGAAGTATTCAAAGATCCGGGTGAACATGGCCATGGAGCGGATCCATTCAACCTGCATGTTAAGCAGGGAGTTCACCGGGCCGTACATCTTGGACAGCAGTGAGACCAGGACAGTGATGTCACCGACGGTCAGCTCCATGCCCTTGACGATCATCAGATAGCCGCCGACCAGATAAAGGATCATCGGTCCGATGTTGACCACGGTGGAAAGAACGACCCGGAACCATCTTCCGGCCATCGATTCCCTGATGCTCAGGTCGACCATCTTCTGGTTGACACTGCGGTATTTCTCGTATTCATCATCCTGCCGGCAGAACAGCTTTACCAGCAGCTGGCCGCTGACGGACAGCGTCTCATTGAGGATTCCGTTCATTTCATCACTGGCATTCTGGGCTTCTCTGGTAAGCTCCCAGCGGGTCTTGCCGGCTGCCCGGGTCGGTAAGGTAAACAGCGGAACGATGACCATGCCGATGACGGCCAGCACCCAGTTCTTCTGGAACATGGCAACGACGGCACAGATAAGGGTAATGACGTTGGAGAGAATGGAAGTAAAGGTGTTGGTGATCACGGAACGGACACCGGAGATGTCGGAGGTCATTCTGGTGATGATGTCACCCTGATTGTTGGTCGTAAAGAAGCTCTGAGACATCTGCTGCAGATGACGGTACATCTGATTGCGCATGTCATAGGTGATGTGCTGAGCCATCCAGGACTGGATGTAGTTCTCTGCTACGCCGATCATTTCCGAGCCGACCGTGACCGCAAACAGGATCATGATCAGCTTGATCAGGATGTTCATGTTCCGGCCGATCAGGCCTTCATCGATGATCCTACCGGTCAGGATCGAGGGGAATAGCCTCATTACTGATGACAGGAAAATGCACAGCAAAGCCAGGATCAGCTGCTTCCAGTATGGTGTCAGATAGCTGAACACCCTCTTCAGCAGTGCCCAGGTAACCTTCGGCTTATTCTGTTTTTCTTCTTCGGTGAGATAGCCGCCTCTCATCCTTCCGGGACCCATTGACATTATGATCACTTCCTTATCGAGATAATTCTATCATAAAGTTCTTGATGCCGTAAAAAAAGCTGCTCTCTGCGAGCAGCCTGATGATTAACTAAATGGAATTTACTTCGTACTTGTCCTTGTAGTAATGGTACAGGGTCTTGAAGGCTTCGGAGTCATGTTTCAGATCGGTGAGGTACTGATGAACGTAGAACTCCTCATCGTTGACCTCGATGATGCAGACGGCCACATTGGAGCAGTGATCGGAGATCCTTTCAAAGTCCGTTAACAGGTCCGATAACATGATACCGAGTTCGATGGTGCATTCCCCATTGACCAGCCGGCGGATGTGCGCATCCTTGATGACCACGGTGAGGTCGTCGATGACCTCTTCCAGCGGTTCGACCTGGGCTGCTGAGGCCAGATCGTTGTTATTGAAGGAATCGAGAGCAAACTGCACGATTTCGCTGACGGCGTTGATGATGATGGTAAGCTCCTTTTTGGCTTCCGGAGAGAAAGCCATTTTCTTGCGGTGAATGACTTCGGCATTCTGAGCGATGTTAAGGGCATGGTCACCGATCCTTTCAAAGTCGGTCAGGACATGCAGCATCTTGTTGACGGATTCACTGGCCTCTTCTGACAGACCGACCTTGGACAGCTTGACCAGGTAGGTTTCCAGTTCGTCATCGTACCAGTCGATTTTGTCCTCGCCATCCTTGACTTCCTGACAGACTTTTTCATCATACTGATCCAGCAGGCTCATGGCCTTCTTCAGATTTTCCTGAACCATCAAGCCCATGACTATCGTATCGCTCATACACTCATTGACGGCGACGGACGGTCTGGCCAGCAGTCGTTCGTCGATGAGGATCTTTGGCAGATCGCTGGGATCATCCCTGACGATCGTCTTGACCGCCTTGATGACCAGCGGTTCCGCCGTAAAGGCGACGATGGTGACGAGGATGTTGAAGATCGTATGAACCAGGGCAACCTGGACGTGATTGGTGGGATTCTGCAGGACCGGCAGTTTGCCGACGATCAGCAGAACGACCAGAACCAGGATGGCACCGGAACAGTTGACGACAACCTGCAGGACGCTGACACGCTTGGCGTTCTTGGCAACACCGATGGCGCTGATCAGGCCGGTAACGCAGGTACCGATGTTGGCGCCGAGAACCAGCGGAATGGCCATGCCAAGAGTGATCTGACCGGACAGAGCAAAGGCTTCAATGATACCGATGGCTGCCGCCGAGGACTGAATGACGGCGGTAAAGACCGTGGCAACCAGAACGGCCAGGATCGGATTCTTAAACATTACCAGGATGTTGGCGAACCAGGGTTCGCTGGCCATCTGCTTCATGGAATCGGACATGAAGGTCATGCCGTACATCAGTACGGCGAAGCCGACGAAGATGGTTCCCAGGTCCTTCTGCTTGTCCTTCTTGGCGACCATCCGCATGATGACGCCGGCAAGGGCCAGAAGCGGCGTAAAGAACTTTGGATTGAGCACTGACATGATCGAGAAACTGCTGCTCTCAATGCCGGTCAGCGTCAGGATCCAGCCGGTGATGGTGGTCCCGACGTTGGAGCCCAGAATGATGGCCAGAGTATCCTTGAATTCAATGATGTTGGAGTTTACCAGACCGACCAGCATGACCATTACTCCTGATGATGACTGGATGGCGATGGTTATGATGGCACCGAGCAGGAAACTGAGCAGTTTGTTGCTGGTGACCTTCTTAAGCGTGAGTTCCAGGGAGCCGCCCGCCATCTTCTCCAGGGAAGATGACATGACACTCATTCCGTAAAGGAAGAATGCCAGGCCGGCCAGTAATTGCAGCACTGAATAAATATCCATATAAAAATCCCCTCTACCCTTCTATTTTACAACATATTTACAATCGAAATAAATATATATGAATAAAGTAAAAAAAGAGGCTGTTTCCAGCCTCTTTGTAAAATCGGTATTACAGATTAGTCTTCGTCGTCTTCGATCTTGGCTTCGGCAACAACCTTGTCGGTTACCATCTGCGGAGCGAATTCGTATCTGACAAACTCCTGAACATATGAGCCGTTACCGCCGGTCATGGAACGCAGTTCGGTTGCGTAGTTGACCATTTCAGCCATTGGTACTTCGGCAACGATGACGGTGGTCTCATCATCGATGGCTCTGTTATCCATGATCATGCCTCTTCTCTTGGAGAAGTCGCCGTAGATGGTTCCTACGTATTCAGCAGGGATGGTAACTTCGGCCTTGATGATCGGCTCCAGCAGAGCTGGCTTGGCCTTCGGCATGCCGGCCTTGTAAGCCAGACGGGCAGCGCTCTTGAAGGCGATTTCCTTGGAGTCAACCGGGTGGAAGGATCCGTCAAACAGGGTAGCCTTGACATGGACGACCTTGTAGCCGGCTAATACGCCCTTGTTCATGCATTCTCTTAAGCCTGCTTCAACAGCCGGGAAGTACTGCTTCGGAACGGCACCGCCGACGACGGCTTCTTCGAAGACCATCTCTTCCTGCTCTTCACATGGCTGGAATCTGACCCAGACGTCACCGTACTGTCCGGCACCGCCGGTCTGCTTCTTATGCTTGCCTTCAACCTCAACGGTACCTCTGATGGTCTCACGGTACTGGACCTTCGGTTCGGTCAGATTGACTTCGACCTTGTATCTGTTTCTCAGCTTGTTGATGATGACATCGATGTGCTGGTCGCCGATACCGTATAATACCAGTTCTCTGGTTTCGGTATTGTTGACAACTTCGCATGAAGGGTCTTCTTCACGAATCTTGTTCAGACCGGAGCTCATCTTGTCTTCATCGTTCTTGCTCTTCGGCCAGATGGCCTTGCCCAGCATGCCGTGCGGGAATTCGATGCCCGGATAGGTGATTGGATTGGCCTTGGTAGCCAGGGTGTCACCGGTCTTGGTGTACTGGAGCTTTAAGACAGCGCCGATGTCACCGGCATTCAGCTTGGTGACCTTTTCCTGGTTCTTGCCTCTCATGACGACGATGGTGCCAATCTTTTCGTTTTCTTCGGCTCTGGTATTGTAGGCCGGGGTCTCACCGGAGAGAACACCGGAGATGACCTTGACATAGGAGATCTGAGCGAAGGCATCGTTGACGGTCTTGAAGACGAAGGCGGAGAAGCTGCCGTTTGGATCAACGGCTACGTCGACCTTTTCGCCCTTGCCGTTGACGCCGCTCTTGACGACCTTGTCAGCCTTGGTGGCGTAGTCAGCGACGGCATTTAACAGCACATCAACACCGACGTTCTTGGTGGCACTGCCGCACAGGATCGGTCTGATGGTGTCATTGCGTAAGCCATTGCCTAAGCCCTGGATGATCTCTTCATCGGTGAAAGGCTCGCCTTCGAAGTACTTCATGGTCAGCTCGTCGTCAGTCATGGCGATGGCTTCAACCAGGATATCATAGGCAGCATCGACCTGGCTGGCCAGGTGAGCAGGAACAGCGGCTTCGGCGCCGTTGATGTAAGCTTTCTTGGTGATGACGTTGACGATGCCCTTGGCCTTATTGCCTTCCATGACCGGCAGGGTCAGCGGTACGGCCTTGCAGCGTCTTTCCAGATCGGCAACGACCTTTTCATAGCTGGCGTTATCCTCATCAACTCTGGTGATGAAGAAGAACAGCGGCAGATCCTTATTGACGGCTTCATGATAGGCCTTCATGGTTCCGGACTGAACACCGTCCTTGGCGCTGACAACGACAACGACGTTATCGGCTACTGATAAGGCAGCCTGCTTCTCACCGGCGAAATCCAGATACCCGGGGGTATCGAGGAAGTTGATCTTCTGGCCCTTCCACTCAACCGGTACCAGGTGAGTGTAGATGGACATGCCACGTCTTACTTCTTCGGAATCGCTGTCGATGATTGAGTTGCCGTCAACGGCCTTGCCAAAACGGTCAGTGATCTTGTTGTAGTAGAGAACTGATTCCAGTAACTCTGACTTGCCGGCTCCTGAATGGCCGCACACTGCTACGTTGATGATATTCTGTGATTCGTATTCTTTCATAAAACTCTCCTTATACTAATTTCTCTTCTATTTCAGCATTATGATGACGTGTGACATAGTAATCATAAGCTTTCTTTCCATCACTGTCTCTGATGTCCTTGTCAGCACCCTGCATCAGCAGCTGTCTGATCAGTTCATCATACCCCGCATAGCTGACCCTCATCAGAGCGGTACAGCCCATCCGGTCCTGGACGTTGACATCAGCGCCCCGGGCCAGCAGAACATCTATGACATTAACTGCTCCGGCACTGCAGGCCTCCATCAGAGCAGTACGTCCCTTCTCATCCTGGGCATTGACATCAGCCCCCGCCTTGATCAGCGTTCTGGCGATTCCGTCATGCCCCTGGAATGCCGCTCTCATCAGGGCGGTATTGCCTCTGATGTCACTGGCATTTACGTCAGCACCGGCATCAACGAGCATCTCCACGACCTCGCTGTAGCCCTTTTTGCAGGCGCCCATCAAAGCTGTCTTGTTGTTATCATCGACAGCGTCAATATCAACACCGGCATCAAGAAGAATCCGGGTAACCTGTTTCCTTCCTCTTCTTGTAGCACGCATCAGAGCCGTTCTGTGTTCTTCATTGACGGCATCAATGTCGACGCCGGCAGCGATCGCTTCTCTGATGAGATTGACATCACCGGATGCAGCAGCTTCTAAGTACTTCTGTTCCAACTGATTCATGTTCTACCTCCTAATAGTTCACTATAATAAAAGGCGCTCAAAAAAGCACCTGATTAATTGATCAACTTTAAACGAACCACCTCTAAGGTGGCCACCTCCCCGCCAGCGGTTTTACCTGTATTAAGCTTATCTATGATACTACTAACTTTCATTAGTGAAGCTCCTTTATCGATTAGAACCGTTATTGCACTTTCGGTATATATATTTTACTTATTTGCCTGTGATAATTCAAGCAAAACCCGCCAACTTGTCTTTTCTTTTCACTTATATATCTATATAACCACTCATTTTCCAAACTGGAATGAGCCGGTGCGCCTGTGAATGATTTCACTGATTTGGGCCAAAGTCTGTTGATTATTCGATCTGAAAACTGTTACAATATCTCTGTATGGGTCAAGAAAGAGGTGTATATAATGAAAGAACCTACTTTAGTAATTTTAGCTGCCGGTTTGGGAAGCAGATACGGCGGATTGAAGCAGATCGACGTTGTCGGCAACAACGGCGAAAGCATCATCGACTTCTCAATCTACGACGCTTACCGTGCCGGTTTCCGGAAAGTTGTTTTGATCATCCGCAAGGAACATGTACGGCTTTTTGATGAACACATCGCTGACAAGATCAGACCTTTCATGGATGTTGAATACGCCTATCAGGATGTCAACGATCTGCCGGAACCGTTCAAGTGCCCGGCCGGAAGAACCAAGCCCTGGGGAACCACTCAGGCCCTGCTGGTAACCGAACCCTACGTTGACGGACCTTTCATGATCATTAACGCTGACGATTTCTACGGCCGTGAAGCCTATGAAATCATGTACCGTTTCCTTACCACCGAAGTTGCCGACGACAATTTCTCCATGGTCGGCTATCAGTTATCCAATACCCTGACCGAAAACGGCACCGTTACCAGAGGTGTCTGCGACATCAAGGACGGCTATCTGTCAAAGATCGTCGAAGTTCAGAAGATCGCCCGTGATGAAAACGGCCAGATCTATGAAGTCAAGGCCGACGGCACCAGAGCTGATCTGCCGGACGGTCTGGTTTCCATGAACTACTGGGGCTTCACCCCGGCCATCTATCCGCTGTTAAAGGAAAAGTTCTATCAGTTCCTCAGTGAAAAGGTCAACGTTGAGAAATCAGAGTATGTCATCCCGACCGCCATTGGTGAGCTCATCAAGGAAGGCAAGGTCAATGTCAAGGTTCTCCCGACCTCATCACCGTGGTTCGGCGTAACCTATCCGCAGGATAAGGAAAAGGTCGTCCAGAAGATCATGTCCTACAAGATCCAGGGTCTCTACCCCTTCGATCTCTGGGAAGATCAGTAAGAATGCCAGCCCAGCCGTCAGGCCGGGCTTTTTCTTTTCCGCGGTAATCTGCTACAATGAAATGGATGAGGTTAAACATGGTAGAGATCGTCTATGATAGTCCGCAGGCGGCCGTCGTCATCAAGCCCTGCGGTCTGGGCAGCGAGGAAAAAGGACTGGTCACGGTGCTGAGAGATCAGCTTGGCTGTGACATCTTTCCCGTCCACCGGCTGGATCAGCCGGTTGGCGGGCTGATGATCTACGGCAAGAGCCCGCAGGCAGCGGAAAAGCTGAAAAATGACCTGCTGGCCAAGGAATACCTGGCCATCGTTCCCGATCAGCTGACGAAGGACGAAGATACCCTGGAGGATCTGCTCTTTCATGACCGGACCAGAAACAAGACCTTCGTCGTTTCCCGCCAGCGTAACGGCGTTAAGAAAGCAGTTCTTCATTATCGGGTCCTGGAGAGAAAGCCGGGAGTTGCCCTGTTGAGGATTGCCTTACAGACGGGAAGAACGCATCAGATCCGCGTGCAGTTCGCCTCGCGCCGGATGCCCCTGCTGGGCGATGGCAAGTACGGCAGCAAACTCAACACTCCCATCGCCTTATGGAGCTGCCACCTGCGCTTCCGCGATCCCTCTGACGGCATCATCAGGGAGTTTACCAGAATGCCGCCGGCGGTACCGCCATGGAATCAGCACGATTTTGAATACCTTAAGTAAACAAAAAAAGCCGGAAGGCTTTTTCTTATATAATTGGTTCCTTGATCCAGTTCAGTCCCAGCGGTTCCAGTTCCCGGAAGCCGTCGATCACCGACTGGCGGTCGATGAGGTCACGGGGCGCATGGGCGTCGATTCCCATGATCGCTCGAATCGGATATTGCGCAGCGATCTGCCAGAACGGCAGATGGGGATAGTAATAGGCCTCCCCTGCCTTGAATTGGACCTTGCCCCGGGTAACGCCGCGGACATTCATCTCCATCGGCGTATTGGTTTCCGCCGCCTTGCGGGAGATCATGTGCGCCGCCCTTTCGCAGGCCGGGGTGAACTCCTGCTGCTTGAACATGAAGACATCGGGATGAGCCAGATAAGTGAACAGTCCGCTGTCCAAACCGGCGCAGACCATCTCGGCATACTCCAGGATCTCCTCATCGGTATTGTTACGGAAGTAGCTGCACTTACTGCCGACGGGATCGGAGAAATGCTGGCCGAGGATCAGATAATCGCACATGTCCCGCAGTTCCTTGCGCTCGTCAAGTTCATAGGGAAAGTACTCGCTTTCAAAGCCGACCTTGATGTCGATGATGCCGCGGTATTTCTCCTTCAGATCTCTGATGCTGGTCAGATAGTCATCGAGATCCTCCCAGTTCATGTGAATGGTCTTCTTCGGCCACTTCCGGTACGGAGCATGGTCGGAAAACCCCAGTGTCTTATAGCCGTATTCAATGGCAGCCAGGACGTATTCCTCGTCACTGCCGGGTTCCGCATGTCCGCAGCGGAACGTATGCGTATGGTAGTTAAAATCCTGCACAGTCACCTCCCGGGCCTTCTGAAGCCCGTATTTCGGTCATTTTGCCGTCTTTAAGGCGGCTTTAGACACATTAGAGTTTCTCTAATGCGCTGTATTTGTAGATAAACGGACTATTTTTCGATCCTGACATTGCCGTTATCGGCATAGATGGAGCTCTGATAGAACTCTTCAAACAGCTTGATCAGATGATCAACGTCCTTGCTGCCGGCGGTTTCAAATGATGAATGCATCGCCAGCTGCGCCAAGCCGATGTCAGCCGCCATGGATGGAATGTGCAGACCGGCGATCGCACCCTGGGTGCCGCCTCCTCTGACATCCGAACGGTTGGCGAAGTACTGATACGGGACCTTGGCTCTTTCACACAGTTCCCTGATCACCGCTTCACTGACGGCATCGGTAACATAGCTCTGGGAAGCGCAGCGCTTGATCACGATTCCCTTGTTCATGTAGGCTTGATTGGCCTGATCGTATAATTCAGGATGGTTGGGATGAACGGCATGACCGTTATCAGCGCTGATCATGAAGGAATTGGCCATGATGCCCATGATTCTTTCTCTCTCCAGACCAAAGCAGCTGAAGACTCTTTCAATGACGTTGGCCAGGAAATCGGAGGCCATGCCCTGACGGGTCATGCTGCCGACTTCTTCGTTGTCAAAGACGCCCATGATGTTGAGTGAATCACGGCTGGCGGCCTTCATGATGCCCTGCATTGAAGTAAAGGCACAGGCCAAATCATCGATGCGCGGAGAACTGATGAATTCCTTATCCCTTCCCCACAGGCAGGCTTCATCGCGGTTATAGATGAAGAGGTCATAACTGAGAATGTCCTCTCTGGCGATCTTCAGTTCGGCAGCGATCTTATTGAGCAGGCTCTCTTCCCCATCATCCAGTCCCCACAGAGGGATCAGGTCGACCTGAGGATTGTATTTATAGCCGCTGTTGATCTCGCGGTTCTGATGAATGGCAACGTTGGGAATGATCGCCATGTTCTCGTCAAAGTCGACCAGACAGCTGGTTATTACACCGTCTTTTCTTACCAGCGCCCGGCCGGCAATTGAAAGCGGCCGGTCCAGCCAGCTGGGCAGGATGGCGCCGCCATAGACTTCCACGTTCAGGCGCTTATAATGGGGGTTGTTCAGTTCCGCGACCGGCTTGATCTTGAAACACGGGGAGTCAGAATGGCTGACCACGATGTTGGAAGACTTGATTTCATCCTGGGGAATGCGGAAGGCA
This sequence comes from Erysipelotrichaceae bacterium, assembly GCA_017445225.1. GTDB lineage: Bacteria > Bacillota_I > Bacilli_A > Erysipelotrichales > Erysipelotrichaceae > RUG521. The sequence goes on from JAFSUN010000001.1 coordinate 64,232, forward strand.
ATGATGCTGGAATTGTTGCGGGTGACATAATAACTGCCGCCCTTCTCCAGCTGCCAGTATTCATTCTCGCCCAGACCCTTGAAACCGGCCTTGCTCAGTTGTTTTTCCATTACGTCAACAGCCTGAAAGATGCTGTGACAGCTGTTCAGAAACTTAACCATTTCCTTTGCTTTTGTCATGTTCTCTTACCTCTCTTAGCTAACAGCAGCCCATCCCCGATGTTCAGCCTGGTGCATTCATACAGGGGATCGGCTTCCAGTTCCTTCTGGAACTCGGAAAATTTTCTTACCAGGGTCCGCAAGCGGCGGGTGCGGATCACCCCCGGATTGTCCAGGAACCCATGGAAATAGACATCATCAACAATGATCCAGCCTTCTTCCGTCAGGTTATCCTGATACCTCGTCAGCAGCTGACGGTTATGGGCCTTGGGCCCATCCAGAAGAATCGCGGAAAAACGATCGTCAATATGCCAGCTGCGGCTGTCACAGCAGATACAGCGTATCCGCCCTTCCAGTCCGGCTTTTCTGACGTTTTCCAGCGCCCTCAGATGGCGCTGTTCATCAATCTCCAGCGTGGTGATCACCAGTTCAGGATTCCTGGCGGCCAGAGTAATGGCACTGTAGCCGATGCAGGTACCGACTTCCAGCAGACTGGTGATCCCCTGATCACCGATGAAGTCAGCCAGAAAGCTGAGCCCGTCATCATCCATGATCGGAAGCTTCTCATACAGAGCTTCCTTCCTGATCTTTTCAAGCAGTTCTTCCATGTCCTAACCGATGATGCCCAGATGCTCCAGCACGATCCGGATGCCGATGAAGATCAGGATGATGCCGCCGGCCAGCTTGGCCTTGTTCTGGTACCTGCGGCCGAAACGCCGACCGATGTAGACACCGGCGAAGGAGAAGGAAAAAGTCGCAATGGTTATCAGGGTGCTGGCCAGAACGATGTTTACGCTCAGGAAAGCCATCGTGAAGCCAACGCTCAGGGCATCAATGCTCGTAGCGATGGACAGGATCAGCATCGTCCTGACATCAGTCTTGTCGTCCATCGTCTCTTCACTGTCTTCAATGACTTCCTTAATCATGGAACAGCCGATGTACGCCAGGCAGATAAAGGCGATCCAGTGGTCAAAACTGGCCACCAGATGCGCGAAATTGCCGCCCAGCAGATAACCCAGGACCGTCATCAATCCCTGCGACAGGCCAAAATAAAGCCCGCAGATGATCGGTAATCTGACTGATTCTTCTCTGATAGAGAGGCCCTTGCAGATGGAGACCGCAAAAGCATCCATGGATACGCCGATTGCCAGCAGAATGATCTCAAACAGGCTCATTTTTCCTACCTCATTGCTAAATTAATGGAAAATGCCGCTTTTCAGCGGCATTCCGGTGCCGATACGCAGACTCGAACTGCGGACCCACGCATTACGAATGCGTTGCGCTACCTACTACGCCATATCGGCAGGCTTTAATACTATACCACAAAACTGCTCATCATGCCAGCAGTTTTGCAAACCTCTGTTATTTCTCCCGGGCAACGAGATCCATTCTGAAGAGATAGGTATCCTCAACCAGCCCGGTACCGTAGCTGTAGAACTTTCCCTCGCCGGAAAGATGAAAACCGATCCGCTCCAGCAGCCGGCGGCTGTTCTCGTTATCCTGATAACAGGAAGCGGTCAGCCTCCTGATGCCTTCCTTCTTAAGTTCCTCGATGACCGGACCGGCGATCTCGCTCATGATGCCCTGATGATGGTAGTCACGGTTCAGCACAAAGCCCAGATCCCTGACCGTCTTATCACCGTCATTATCGTAGTTGACCGTCACATGACCGATGACCCGGTTTTCCGGCTTGTATACCACGGCAAAACGGCAGCCCTCAATGATCCATAACAGCAGGATCCCCCGGGTATAGTTCAGGGTGGGATGATGCTTCCAGCCGGCCATCTCTCCGATCCCGGGCTGACGGCAGTATTCATGAACATCCCTCAGATCGCTCATCTCAAAGGGCCTTAACAGTAATCGGGGCGTCTCTATTCGCATGGGAAGTTTCCTTTCATCCAATAGTCAAAGCTCTGGTTCACAAAGGCCGTGAGTTCTTCCCGGAAGGCTGCGTCCAGGCTGCTTACCCGTCCTGAACCACAGACATAAGGGTCAATGAAGCGCTTCTTGGTGTTGATGTTATACCACCCCTGCTCTCCCTGAGGCTTCTGCTGGCGGATCTCCAGCTGGGAAAGGGCCCGGAAAGCAGTCCACAGGCGGGCAGAGCGTTCATCCTGCCGGAGTCTGGCAATGATCTCTTCTTCGGTCGCATAAAGATCCGGACGGCTGATGACGCCTCTTTCCAGGGCATCCCTTAAGACCGCAGCCAGGATCTCCATCGAATAACGGTCAGGATCGGCCGAATATACCTTCCCGGTGATCAGGGCCTTGCGGGCAAAGGAACTTGCCAGATCAGCATTCTGAAAACAGAGTTCCCTTTGGCCTTCCTCGTTGACGGAAACCGTCAGATTCCGGTAATAATCTCTTATTTCGGCCAGAGAACATCCGGCATAGCGCAGCAGATTTCTCAGGGTATATTCCAGACGGTCAGCTGACAGCCGGGGCGAGTCATTATCGGCGATCGGATATAAATGGTAGTCCGAGACCTGAGCGACCTGCAGGCCGCAGCCCTCAAGGACCCGGCGGATCTCCGGACTTTCCGCAATGATCCTTTCCGTTCCCTCCTCGGTCGATTCCTGCCTCATGTGATCCCGGTTCAGAAAATCGATGACATGAGAGAAACAGGGAGTCGCAATGTCATGGAAAAGACCGCTCAGAGCCTGAGCTTCATCATGAGTAAAATGCCAGACTATCAGGCTGACACCCACGCTGTGCTGATAGCGGTTATAGGAAGGCTTGCCGGCAAAGATCGGAAAGGATGTGTATTCGCATCCGCAGTCCATGCCTACCTTTTTCAGCCTTTCCATGGCCCGGCTCTTGCTGGCTTCTGCCAGGAAATCCGGAATGTTCCGGTGATAAATACTTAGAAACTCCATATCTGACCTCTCATCAATTATAGCATGAGGCGGCATTTGACAGTACCTTTCCTGCAAAACTATAATATGGGCATGAAATACGCAATCAAACCCAACCTTCTCAGAATGTACATCGATCAGCAGTTTTCCGGCCAGCCGCTTAAGAATCTGCTGGCTTACTATGGCCAGTCTGACCGGGCGATCTATAAACTGATCAGCCAGAAACAGCTTCTCATGAATCATGCAGCCGTAAAAGATGCCAATGTCATTCTGGAAAAAGGCATGGAGGTCAGCCTGATAATGCCTGATGAGGAAGTCGACTTCCAGCCGGGAGATAAGGAATGCCGGGTGATCTATGAGGATGACTTCATCTATGTGGTCCATAAGGAAGCGGGGATCATCATTCACGATGACGCCTCCGCTGATGCCCTGGCCAATCAGGCGGCCCTATATCAGCTGAATCATGGCATCAAGGCGCCGGTCAGATATCTGCACCGGCTGGATAAGGAAACCCGCGGTCTGGTGATCTTCGTCAAGATTCCCTTCTTCAAGCCGTACTTTGACCGTCTTTTACAGGAAAAGGTCATCAACCGCCACTACCTGGCCATCACCCGCGGTCAGGGCCGGCTGCATCAGAAGTTCATCTTCCGTGATCCGATTGGCAAAGACCGTCATGTCAATAACCGCTACCGCATCTCTCCTACCGGCAAGCCGGCCGTTACCAAAGCCGAGATCATCGCAGCCCGGGACGGGCTGACGCTGTTCAGCTGCACTCTGGAAACCGGCAGGACCCATCAGATACGGGTCCATCTCTCCAGCCATGGCTTCCCCATCGTCAATGATCCCCTCTATGGTCAGCCTTCCGGGAAGATCAAAGGGATGGGCTTATGGGCTGACCGGGTCAGTTTCCCCAACCCGCTGACCGGTGAACTGATCACCGTAAGCGATCAGCCGGATCCGGCCTACGAATACTTCCGTTAGAAAAATAAAAAGCGCATCTGCGCTTTTTTAATGGTGCACCGGATGAGACTTGAACTCACACGACCACAGTCATACGCCCCTCAAACGTACGCGTCTGCCTATTCCGCCACCGGTGCGTGCTAAACTATTATACCACAAAGTTGTAAATATCAATAATCTATTTGTACTAAATACAGCCCTTCAGCCGGGGCATTCTGATGACAGGCTTCCTTATCGGCAGCGTTAAGCATCCCTTCCAGATCTTCCAGGGTGGTGTTTCCCAGCCCCAGGGCGATCAGGGATCCGGTGATCATCCGGACCATGTGCCTCAGAAACCCGTTGCCCACGAAATCGAGAATGACCAGGTTTCCTTCTTCCCGGATGTCCAGGGAATAAATGGTACGGACCTGATTGGCCATTTCCGCGAGTTTTGTGGCATTGAAACTGGTGAAGTCATGTTCCCCCTTGAACAGTGCCGCTCCTTCCCGCATCTTTTCAACATCCAGCGGATGGCCGAGCTGATAACAGCGGTTCCTCAAAAAGACATCGTACTCTCCACAGTTAATGCAGTAGCGGTAATGCTTGCGGACGGCGTCATAGCGGCTGTGAAAATCGGGAGTTGCCTCCGTGACCTCTCTTACGTAGACATCAGCCGGCAGCTGACTGTTAAGAGAACGGGCAAACCAGGCAAAGCTTTTGTCGCAGTCAAAGTGAAAGACCTGTCCATAGGCATGAACGCCGGCATCCGTCCTTCCCGCGCCGGTGACGCTGATATGCTGGCCGGTAAGGGAAAAGAGAGCTTCTTCCAGAAGCCCCTGAATGCTGATCCTTCCCGGCTGTTTCTGCCAGCCGGAATAATTGGTACCGTCATAACTGACAACACCCCTGTATCTCATTTGATCACCCAAATCTTAATGGCAATTACGGCCAGCAATACCAGATTAGCCCCGATGATGACAATATAGTCTCCGGCGGTAAAAGCCAGTTTCTTGTATCTTACCCGCGGTGCTCCGACGGCATAGCCTCTGGCTTCCATGGCATCCGCCAAGTCATCAGCCCGCTGGAAACAGGAAACGAACATCGGTACGATCAGGGAAAGGATGGCATTGATCTTTTCTCTTAAGGTACCGTTCTCAAGGTCGACACCGCGGGAAGCCTGGGCCTTCAGAATGCGGTCGGCTTCTTCGATCAGCGTCGGAATGAAGCGCAGGGCCAACGCCACCATCATGGCGATGTCATGAGTCGGCACCTTGATCTTTTCCAGCGGTCCCATCAGATGTTCCAGACCCAGGGTCAGGTCCATCGGCTTGGTGGTAGCCGTTAACAGCGTCGTGATCATGATCATCAGCAACAGTCTGATGACGATGTACAGCGTTTCAATGATGGCGCCGGAATAGATATTGAAGATCCAGAAGCTGACCAGCAGCGTTCCGGACTTGACGACGAAGATATTGACGACAAACAGGAAGATCATCATGAAGATCATCGGTTTCATGGCCTTGATGATGAAATCGACCTGCAGGCGGGAAATGAAGACGCACATGATCAGGATCGCTCCGATCAGCGCATAGCCGATGAAGCCGGCCGGAATGAACACGGCGATCATCATGGCGACCATGGCACAGATCTTGCTGCGGGGATCAAGGCGGTGGAAGAAGGAATCCAGCGGTATGTACTGGCCAAGAGTTATGTTCTTCATCTTCTGTACCTCCCGGCGATCTCGGCTGCCAGTTCTTCGATGCTTAACACATCCGCCGGCAGTTCCAGACCCTTCTCCTTCAGAAAGCGCTTGAAGCGGACGATTGACGGCGGGTCAATGCCGGCTTTCTTCATGTATTCTTCGTTTTCAAAGAAGGTGCTGATGTCCGTCTGCATCAGTAGCCGCCCCTTTCCCAGGACGACGACCTCATCGCAGTAATCCAGCACGTGTTCCATGTTATGGGTAACAATCAGAACGGTAATGCCGTTTTCCTTATTGATCCGCTTGAACAGTTCCATCATGTTGGCAGCGCCCTGGGGATCCAGGCCGGCTGTCGGCTCGTCCAGAACGAGTATTCGCGGTCTCATGGCCAGGATGCCGGCAATCGCTACTCTTCTCTTCTGGCCGCCGGAAAGCTCCAGAGGAGACTTTTCAAACATGTCCTCGGTGATGCCGACGATCTTCAGACTTCTTACTGCCCTTTCCCGGGCTTCTTCTTCGGTAGCCCCGAAGTTCTTGGGTCCGAAGGAAACATCCTTGATGATGGTCTCTTCAAACAGCTGGTTCTCCGCAAACTGGAAAACCAGACCGACGCCTTTTCTCAGATCCTTGATCTTCGGATACTTCTTACCGGCTTCGATCACGTGATCATTGACGGTTACCCGGCCCTCCGTCGGCAACAGCAAGCCATTCAGATGCTGTACCAGCGTCGTCTTGCCGCTGCCGGTAGCGCCGATGATGGCCGTCATCTTTCCTTCGGCAAAAGTGAGATTGATATCCTTCAAAGCCAGAAAAGCGAAAGGAGTGCCCGGAGAATATTCATGGCTTAGTTTTTCAAAACAGATTGACATATCTCTTCCGCCATCCTTTCCATGCTTAAGGTATCAGATACCCTGATGCCCTTCTTCTGCAGTTCTTTTTTTACCTTATATACAAATGGAATGTCCAGCTGCATCTTGACCATGACCTTCTCATTACGGAAGATCTCCTTCGGTGTTCCCGTCATGGCGATTCTGCCGTTTTCAACGACGATGACATTGTCGCTCTGGGCCACTTCCTCGATGTCATGGGTGATGGAGATGATGGTGATCTCCCTTTCCTTGTGCAGCTGCTTGATCAGTCTGTTGATGTCGCGCTTGCCGCTGGGATCCAGCATGCTGGTAGCCTCGTCAAAGACGATGATATTGAGGTTCATGGCCAGTACGGAAGCAATGGCCACGCGCTGTTTCTGACCGCCGGAAAGCTTGGTGGGTTCGCTTTCCAGGAAATCGCTCATGTTGACTCTGGCGGCGTATTCTTCAATGATGCCGTCCATCTGTTCCTGAGGTACGCAGTGATTTTCCAAACCAAAGGCGATGTCATCACGGACCGTGGAACCGATGAACTGATTGTCAGGATTCTGGAAAACGATGCCGATGCGGTTTCTGATCTTCGGCAGATTCTCAAGAGTCAGCTCCATGCCGTCAATGTATATCTCGCCGCCCGCTTTCTCCAGCAGACCCAGAAGCAGTTTCGCTATCGTGCTCTTGCCGGAGCCGTTATGGCCGATAATGGTTGTATATGTACCCTTTTCAATGGAAAAAGTGGCCTTATCGACGACCATTCTTTCCTTATCGTAACTGAAATCAAGATTTCTTACTTCAATTGCCTTCACTTTATCACCTCAGACTTTGATATTATATCCTTTTGGCGGCTAAAAAAAAAGGTGTTTGCGTAACACCTTTTTCATGTTTCCTAATATCCGTTCAGAACTCTCCAGCCACGGTATGATCCGTTGTAGGCGCTGAGAGTATCTGCCAGGGTGAGAATGTTGTGAGTGATCTGCTCCTTGTTGACATCTACCGTGTTATACAGATAGGTTTCATTGAAGTTATTCAGCTCATCAACCTTGTATCCGAGGATGCCGGCCAGATTGCGGTAGACGGAGAAGCTTCCCTTGTCAGCGAAGATGGCATAATGCTGCAGTTCAACCTTCTCACAGCCTTCCAGAGCGTCCATCATGACATCGATCTGTTTCAGAATGGCATTGACCTTGTTGGGCTTTAAGTGCGGATAGTTGGCAATGATGTCCTTGACATCGACCGGTTTCTTTTCCGGAGCCTTGGCTTCTTCAACCTTCGGTTCTTCCCTGACGGGTTCTTCGACAGCTTCCTTAGCTTCCTCAACAACCTCTTCAACGGCTTCCTTAACTTCTTCGACCGGCTCTTCAACGACTTCTTCGATCACTTCTTCAATGATGTCTTCCGGTTCTTCCTCACTCATCCTGGATACCTGATCAGATACCTGCTGGACGAATTCATCGGTTTCTTCCTTCAGTTCATCAGCGACTTCTTCTGCTGCTTCATCGTACTTGGATGATTCAACAACTTCATTCAGAATGTCATCGATGTTGATGTCGTCGACATCATTTGGCTCAATGTCCTGTTCTTCAACAAGATTCCTGACTGCTTCGGAAATGTCATTGTCAACTTCAGCGGTTTCAACAACATTTTCAGCAGCATCGTTCTTTTCGATTTCACTCATCACTTCAGCGAGAACGCTGTCGATGAAGGCATCAGTATCATCAATTCCGATATTGCTGGAGATGTCATCATTGATCTCTTCGGTTTCCTGAGCAACTGCTTCATCCAATGCAGTAGCATCAACTTCCGCATCAGCTAATGCCCGGTCAACGATTTCTTCAAAGGTATCATCGTGTAAATCGAAGTTATCGATGATGTCCTCGACGTCATCATGGTACTCATCTTCGATCTCTTCAACAGCTTCATCAATATTTTCAACAAGTTCTTCTAATTCTTCAGCCTTTTCTTCAGCAGCTTCCCGGATTTCCTCAACAGGTTCCTCAACTACTTCTTCGACAGCTTCCTGGATTTCCTCAACAGGTTCTTCAACTGCTTCTTCTACGGCTTCCTGGATCTCTTCAACAGGTTCCTCGACTGCTTCTTCTACGGCTTCCTGGATCTCTTCAACAGGTTCCTCAACTGCTTCTTCGACGGCTTCCTGAACTTCCTCAGCGGCTTCCTGTACA
>JAFSUN010000002.1 GCA_017445225.1 Erysipelotrichaceae bacterium
ATTCATATTTGCTAAGCTTTGGCTGATGTTTTACAGTCAGATACACTACCCCTCACCCCAGAATATTATACCACATACTTGAATTCTATTCTAGTGCGGATCTAATATAATTGGCTTTCTTTATGTTTTAATTCTTTTATGAAAAACATTTTTGGAAAGAACACACATTCTGGAGTGATGGTTATTTTGTCTGTTCTATTGGCGAGACAAACCCAGATACTGTTAGAAAGGATATTGAAAACCAGGGATGATGGCATTCATCCCATCGACTGAAGATCAATGGGTTTTCTGCCAGAATTTATATAAACTTGTATCTAATTATTATATAACACGAAAAAAGAGGAAAACGGTAAATTTCGTAAAACAATTGGTTTTCATAGATTATATATAACGCCTCATTACCGTTGACTGCGCAAAAAAGACCGCAGATGATCTGCGGTCTCAATTTCATGTTGTCTGTTCTGACTACTTGACGAATTCGATGTAGGCCATCGGAGCAGCATCGCCTTTTCTGACACCGGTCTTGACGACTCTGGTGTAGCCACCGTTACGGGTGGTATAACGAGGTCCGATTTCATCAAACAGCTTCTGTACAACTGTCTTACCGGCCTTGTTGTCAACTGGTCCGTCATGAACGAATGACAGAACCTGACGGCGGGCATGCAGGTCACCCTTCTTGGCGAGGGTAACTAACTCATCCATGATGGTTCTCATTTCGAGTGCCTTCTTTTCAGTTGTCTCAATCTTTTCATATCTGATCATATCGGTGGCCAGGTTGCGGAACAGTGCCTTACGATGGTCAGCTGTACGACCTAATTTACGATTATGCATATCTGGTTATCCTCCTAATATCATTATTCACCGGGACGGAATCCCTTGCCCATGGCAGCAAGCTTGTCCTTAACTTCCTTAAGGGACTTCTTGCCGAGATTACGTACCTTCATCATTTCTTCTTCTGTTTTCTGAGTTAATTCTTCAACAGTCTGGATACCAGCACGTTTGAGACAGTTATATGAACGCACTGATAAGTCTAAGTCTTCGATTACCATGTTGAAGCCCTTAGCAGCATCCTCATTGGTGGCTTCCTTAATGACGCTGTCCATCTGGTTTACACTTTCCTTAACGCTGGTTAATAACTGTAAGTGATCGATCAGGATCTTAGCAGCCAAGGCAACAGCCTGCTGTGGATGAATGCTTCCATTGGTCCAGACTTCCAGTGTCAGTCTGTCATAGTTGGCATTCTGTCCTACACGGGTCGTCTCAACGCTGTAGGTAGCCTTTTTAACTGGTGTGAAAATAGAATCAGTATAAATTGTGCCAATTCCCTGTGAGGAACCCTGGAACAGGGCCTTGTTGGTATCGGCGCTGACATATCCACGGCCTTTGTGAGCTCTGAGTTCCATTTCGATCTTGCCGCCTTCTGCCAGATGCATTAAGACGAGATCAGGATTCAGACATTCAACACCGGCTGGATAAACAATATCACCAGCTGTAACAGTCTTTGGGCCAATTGCATCCAGACGTAAAGTGTATGATTCATCATTCTCAATGCTGAGGATCATGGACTTTATGTTCAGGATGATGGCAGTAACATCTTCAACAACCCCGGGAATAGCCGTAAATTCGTGGAAGACGCCGTCGATCTTGATAGAGTAGACCGCACCGCCCGGCATGGAGGAGATCAGGACACGGCGGATCGCATTACCGATCGTGGTGCCGAAGCCTCTTTCCAGGGGAGCCATTACGAATTTTCCGTAATGTTCGTCTTCTACGTATTCTTTGATTTCAAAATCTGCTCTTTCAAACTGCTGCATCAACTATTCCTCCCGTTTCTTTTAACCACGTGGCCGTTTTGGTGGACGGCAACCGTTATGAGGAATCGGGGTTACATCATTGATGGATGTAATTGTCAATCCGGCGGTCTGTAATGATCTGACAGCAGAATCTCTTCCCGGACCAGGTCCCTTGACGTTGACGTCAACAGTCTTCATGCCATGGTCAACAGCGGCCTTGGCAGCGGCTTCAGCAGTCTGCTGAGCTGCGAATGGGGTGGACTTACGGGAACCCTTGTATCCGATTGCTCCGGCACTTGACCAGGCAATGGCGTTTCCGGCTTCATCACAGATCGTAACGATTGTGTTGTTAAATGTTGAGTGAATATGGGCAACACCCTTGGCAATATTCTTACGTACCTTACGCTTACGTACTACAGTCTTTTTCTTCTGAGCCATTTGTATTACCTCCTCTTACTTCTTCTTGTTAGCTACCGTACGGCGCGGTCCCTTGCGGGTACGGGCATTAGTCTTAGTTCTCTGTCCGTGAACAGGCAGTCCCTTACGGTGACGCATGCCACGATAACAGCCGATTTCCATTAAACGCTTGATGTTCAGGTTGGTTTCTCTTCTCAGATCGCCTTCAACCTTGATGTTATCAATTTCGTTACGGATGGCGTTTTCCTGTGCTTCTGTTAAATCCTTAACTCTGACATTCTCAGGTACGCCGGCAGCGGCCAGAACCTGGCTGGCGGTTGTTCTGCCGATTCCGTAAATATAAGTCAAAGCTATACCTACGTTCTTATCACGAGGTAAGTCAATTCCAGCTATACGAGCCATTTCTTATTCTCCTCCGATTAACCTTGTCTCTGTTTGTGTTTAGGATTCTCACAAATAACCATGACACGGCCCTTGCGCTTGATGACGCGGCACTTGTCACAAATTGGTTTAACTGATGGTCTTACTTTCATAAGTTGGTACCTCCTAAATTACTTATGTCTATACGTAATGCGCCCACGTGTTAAATCGTATGGTGAAATTTCGAGAGTGACACGGTCACCTGGTAAAATGCGGATGTAATTCATGCGGATTTTACCAGAAACGTGGGCTAAGATAGTGTGTCCATTCTGCAATTTCACTTTGAACATGGCGCCGGGCAGCGTATCTTCTACGATGCCCTCCACCTCGATTACGTCCTGTTTGCTTTGCTTACCCATTCGAGCTTACAAAACCTCCTCGTTATTAAGGAATTCGTCAATGGCCTTCTGAACGTCAGCCCAGACTTCTTCAATGCTCTGTGAAGCATTGACATCCCTGATAAGACCTAATCTTCTGTAATGTTCAAGAACCGGCGCAGTCTCTTCATAGTAACTGGCCATTCTCTGTTTTAAGCTTTCGCGGTTGTCATCAGCTCTCTGGTAGAGCTCTCCGCCGCAGATGTCGCAGACACCTTCAACCTTGGAAGGCAGGGTTACGACATTGTAAACGGCACCACAGCTGCGGCAGATCCTTCTGTTCTCAATGCGGGAGATCAGAAGTTCTTCATCAACGGTCAGGTTGATGACCAGACCCAGATCCTTAGGGGTACCGATGACCTTTGCATCATATACATCGGCCTGTACCAGTGATCTCGGGAAGCCGTCCAGCAGATAACCGTCATTGCAGTCATCCTGATTAAGACGTTTGACAACCATGGCGATGGTCACCTCATCTGGGACCAGGAGGCCGGCCTTCATGTAGCTGCTGGCCTTCTGTCCCAGTTCGGTGTTGTTCTTGAGTTCGTTTCTGAACATATCACCAGTTGAAATATGAGCAATGTTATACTTTTTTTCAATCAGTTCTGACATGGTTCCCTTGCCGCTTCCGGCCGGTCCCATGATCAACATATTCAGTTTTTTCATCTCTTCATGAACCCCTTGTATTCTTTCTGTGTCAGCTGATCTTCAAGATCCTTGACAGTTTCCATAGCGACGCCTACGACAATGATGATACTGGTTCCGCCCATCGTGATGGTGCTTGGAATGTTAGTAAAGATTGCCAGCAGGTACGGTAATGCTGCGATGAAGCACAGGAACAGTGCTCCCAGCAGAGTGATTCTGTTCAGTACCATTGAAATGTAGGTCTGGGTCTCGGTACCGGGTCTGATGCCGGGGATATAGGTTCCCTGCTTGTTCAGATTGTCGGTGATCTTGGCCGGGTCGACCTGCAGATTGGTATAGAAGAACGTGAACAGGAAGACGAGTACGATGTAGAGAATCAAGCCGCCAGCCTTGGTGAAATCAGAGATATAATCGAATATCTTGATCAGAGTATTGGTAAAGTCGGTGGACTTGTACCAGCTGGCGCTGCTAATCAATGACATGATGGTCTTAGGGGCTACCATGATCGTTGAAGCAAAGATAACTGGAATTACGGATGCACTGTTTATCTTCAGCGGCAGGTAATTCAGATTTGCACTGTTTCTCTTGGTGGTTGAGCTGGTGTACTGGATCGGGATCTTTCTGGTAGCCTGTGATTCGAAGATTACCAGGACGATGATGGCGATGTACAGTACGATCAGCGCGATGAACTTGAGCAGTCCGGCGAATTCCTGACCTTCAGCTGCGGCGGTAACCAGAGTGGAGTAGGAATTGGAGAACTGATATGGCAGGTTGGCAACGATACCGGCAAAGATGATCATTGAGATACCGTTTCCAATGCCGCTGGCAGCGATTCTGTCACCGATCCAGGCCAGCAGGTAGCTGCCGGCGGTCATGACAGTAGCGATGAACAGGTAGGTTGTTGTGGTGTTGTTTACCAGGATACCATAGGCCTTGTCGAATGTCAGGGTCATGGTGTAGGCCTGCAGGTAAGCCAGGACGACACCCAGATAACGGGTGATCTTGTCCAGCTGCTGTCTGCCCTTCTGGCCGTTCTTGGTCAATTCCGTAAGAGCGGGTATGACATCCATGGATAACAGTTCGATGACGATGCTTGCCGTGATGTACGGACCGACACCCATAGAGAATACGGAGAAGGTCTGCCATGATCCGGCACCAAGCATGTTCATCATGGTGATCAGGTCATTTCCGCTTAAGCCGGACACCAGCTTGCTGGTATCAACGCCCGGAACGGTAATGGCCGCACCAAGTCTGAAGATGAACAGCATACCAAGCGTAAACAGAATTTTAGTACGTATATCTTTATTCTTGAACAAAGAGATAAACGTGTTAAACATACTAAATTACCTCAGCTTTTCCGCCTGCTTTTTCAATGGCTGCCACAGCTGATTCTGAGAACTTGTCAGCCTGGACAGTTAACTGTTTTTCTAATTCGCCTTCGCCTAAAATCTTGATACCATCTCTGACGTTCTTGGCAATGCCGGTTTCTCTTAATAACTCAGGAGTTACTAAGGTTCCGTTTTCAAAGCGGTTGAGCTGATCAACGTTTACGATGGTGTATTCCTTGCGGTTAATATTGGTAAATCCGCGTTTCGGGAGTCTTCTCCATAAAGGAGTCTGGCCGCCTTCGAAGCCGAGCTTGCCTAATCCGCCGCTTCTGGCTTTCTGTCCCTTGCTGCCCTTGCCAGCGGTCTTTCCGTTTCCGCTGCCCTGGCCACGGCCTAATCTGAACTTATTCTTACGAGCGCCTTCTACAGGCTGTAATTCATGTAACTTCATTCTCGAAACCTCCTAGTAACGAATTTCCTGAGGCTTCTTACCTCTGGTTGCAGCAACCTTTTCAATGGTGGTCATGTTCTTTAAGCCATTGATGGTAGCAGTAACAACGTTAACAGCGGTTCTGGAACCCAGGCACTTGGAGATAACGTCGGTAACACCGGCTAATTCCAACACGGCTCTGACCGGACCGCCGGCGATAACACCGGTACCGGTTGCGGCCGGACGCAGGACAACATTGGCTGCGCCGAACTGGCCAACAGTTTCATGAGGTAAGGTGGTTCCGACCAGAGCGACTCTGAAGACGCTCTTCTGAGCATTTTCGGTAGCCTTTCTGATTGCATCCGGAACTTCCTTGGCCTTGCCGGTTCCGAATCCGATTCTGCCCTTCTTGTCGCCGACAACGACGAGAGCGGAGAAACGCATTCTGCGTCCGCCCTTGACAACCTTGGTAATGCGGTTGATCTTGACAACGCGTTCTTCGAATTCCTTTTCCTGAGTACGGTCGTTACGACGGTTAGGACGACGTCCGCCTCTTTCTCTGTCATTGCTACGACGGTTTCTTGATCCGGCTTCAGCAGGAGCCTTTTCGGTTTCAACTGTTTCTACTGGTGCTTCGTTAACACTCTTAATATTTTCTTCCATTGACGCTCCTCCTAGAATTCCAGACCGTTCTCTCTGGCGGCTTCGGCTAAGGCCTTGACTCTGCCGTGATAGATGTAACCGCCACGGTCAAACTTAACAGCCTTGATGTCCTTGGCTAAGGCTCTCTTGGCGATTTCCGCACCGACAGCCTTGGCGGCCTCGATGTTTCCACCGTTTTCGAGCTTCATCTCAACGGAGTTGGCTGATACTAAGGTAACACCGTTAACATCATCGATGATCTGAGCATGGATGTTGGCATTTGAACGGAAGACATTCAGACGCGGGAAATCAGGAGTTCCTGAAACCTTGGTACGAACTCTGGCATGACGACGTTTTCTATCAACGTTTCTTGTACTGTTCTTTATCATTTCTCATGTCTCCTTTCAATTACTTACCGGCAGTCTTGCCTTCCTTACGACGGATATGTTCGCCCTTGTAAGCGATACCCTTACCCTTGTAAGGCTCCGGCTTTCTGACAGCTCTGATGTTGGCGGCTAATTCGCCGACTCTCTGCTTGTCGATACCTGATACGACGATTTCGGTCTGCTTCGGGACTTCGATCTTGAGGCCTTCTTCAGCAACGAAGGTTACTGGATGGGAATAGCCCATCAGAAGCTTCAGGGTGTTGCCTTCCATGGCAGCTCTGTATCCGATACCTTCAATGGTTAATTCTTTCTTGAATCCTTCAGATACACCGACAACCATGTTGTGGAGCAGAGCTCTGGTGGTGCCGTGTAACTGCTTTACGTGCTTTTCATCGTTAGGACGCTTTACATGGATTACTCCGGCATCCTGACTGATCTCTAAAATTGGATTAAACTGGCGAGTTAAAGTGCCTTTGGGTCCTTTAACAGTCACCTCATTGCCTTCTGAAACAGTAACTTCTACTCCAGCAGGAATGGTAATCGCTTTATTTCCGATACGTGACATTGTTCTTTACCTCTCTTTACTGATTACCAGACGTAAGCAACAACTTCGCCGCCGATCTTCTTCTGGTTGGCTTCCTTATCGGTCATGTAACCGTGGGAAGTTGACAGAA
The DNA here is from genome assembly GCA_017445225.1 of Erysipelotrichaceae bacterium. Lineage (GTDB taxonomy): Bacteria > Bacillota_I > Bacilli_A > Erysipelotrichales > Erysipelotrichaceae > RUG521. The sequence continues at coordinate 7,113 of JAFSUN010000002.1, forward strand.
TGGCGATGCCTAAGCCGTTCAGGACTCTTGGCAGCTTGTCAGCCTTGGCGTAAACTCTTAAGCCGGGCTTGGAGATGCGCTTGATGCCGTTGATAACCTTTGCATTGTTCTTACCGTACTTCAGGGTAACGGTAATGTTCTTCTTTAAATCACCATCTACTGCATAGTCAGTAATGAATCCTTCTTCTTTTAAGATCTTGGCGATTTCGATTTTTTCTTTGCTGGAAGGAATGACTACAGTTTCATGCTTGGCACTGGAAGCATTACGAATTCTAGTGAGCATATCTGCAATTGGATCTGTAACTATCATGTTATATTTCCTCCTTTACCAACTTGCCTTTTTAACACCGGGGATCTGGCCCTTGTAAGCCAGTTCACGGAAACAGATACGGCATAACTGATACTTTCTTAATACGGAGTGAGGTCTGCCACAGCGCTCACAGCGGGTGTATTCTCTGACAGAGAACTTTGCCGGCTTGTGTGACTTATTGATCATTGCTTTTTTTGCCATAGCTTCTATCCTCCTACTTGGTGAAAGGCATACCTAACAGTTCGAGTAAGGTATAGGCCTCTTCATTTGTCTTAGCTGTTGTAACGATTACAACGTCCATTCCTCTGACGATGGCTACTTTATCGTAGTTGATTTCAGGGAAGATCAACTGTTCCTTGACGCCGAGGGTATAGTTGCCTCTGCCGTCAAAGGCAGTTCTGGAAACGCCTCTGAAGTCTCTTACACGCGGTAAGCTGATGGTAACGAGCTTATCGAAGAAATCATACATTCTTTCTCCTCTTAAGGTTACCTTGCAGCCGATCTGCATGCCTTCACGAAGCTTGAAGTTGGCGATTGACTTCTTGGCCTTGGTGATTACCGGCTTCTGTCCGGTAATGGCACCGAGTTCCTCAACGGCCTCTTCGAGAGCCTTTGGATTGCCGATGGCATCGCCTACGCCCATGTTGACAACGATCTTGACTAACTTCGGGCATTCCATAACGGAAGAGTAGTTGTAGCGTTCCATCATCTTAGCTACGATTTCATCATTGTATCTCTGATTTAAACGGTTCATCTTGCTCCTCCTTTACTTCTTTTTCTTGTCGGCCTTAACAATGTTGCCGCTCTTCTTGTTGATTCTTACTTTCTTGTCTCCGTCCAGGACGTAGCCAACACGGCCGGCCTTCTTGGCCTTGGTGTCGTACAGCAGGACGTTGCTGGCGTTGATCGGGGCTTCCATGGACTGGATTCCGCCATCCGGATTAGCCTGGGTCGGCTTTAAGGCCTTCTTGCGGACATTGACACCCTCGACAACGACCTGATTGGTCTTTTCGTAAACAGCGAGGACTTCGCCGGTAATGCCCTTATCCTTGCCGGCAATTACCTGAACCTTATCACCCTTTTTGATTTTCATGTGAATCTGTCCTCCTATAATACTTCCGGAGCCAGTGAAGCGATCTTGGTGTATTCAGCTTCACGAACTTCTCTGGCAACCGGCCCGAAGATACGGGTTCCAACCGGAGACTTGTCATCCTTGATGATAACGGCAGCGTTGTCATCAAACTTGATGTAAGTTCCGTTTGCTCTTCTGACTGGATATGATGTTCTGACGATGACGGCCTTGACGACGTCGCTCTTCTTGACGGTTCCGTTAGGAGTAGCGCTCTTAACGGCACAGACGACAACGTCACCAACGCTGGCACTTCTTCTGCGGCTTCCGCCTAAGCAGCGGATGACCAGAAGTTCCTTGGCACCGGTGTTATCGGCTACCTTTAAACGACTTTCATTCTGAATCATTTACGTACCTCCTATAACACGATGGCCTTTTCAACGACGCGGATCAGACGGAAACGCTTGGTTGCTGATAAAGGTCTGGTTGCCATGATCTCAACGGTGTCACCGACATGAGCTTCATTGTTTTCATCATGAGCAGTAAACTTGGTTGTGAATTTAACACGCTTGTCATACTTAGTATGTCTCTTGCTGGTATTTACAACGACGGTGATGGTCTTATCGTTCTTGTCGGATACGACGACACCACGGTATACCTTACGATGTGTTCTTTCCATGTCTTAATCCTCCTACTTGGCTCTTCCGGTTTCCCGTTCGGTTAAAACGGTCTTGATGCGAGCGATGGTCTTGCGGATTTCCTTCATTCTGGCAGGATTCTCCAGAACACCGGTAGCCTGCTGGAAACGGAGAGTAAATAATTCTTCTTTCAGAGTATCGATCTGCTTCAGTAAATCAGCATCGCTCTGTTCACGGATTTCCTTGATCTTTTCCATGTTTACTTAGCCTCCTGTCCTTTTAAGGCAAAACGTGTCTTGATCGGGAGCTTGTTGGCAGCCAGACGTAAAGCTTCACGGGCTACCAGTTCATCTACGCCATCAATTTCAAACAGAACACGGCCTGCCTGAACCGGTGCAACCCATCCATCCGGAGCACCTTTGCCGCTTCCCATACGTACTTCCAACGGCTTCTTGGTCTTAGCCATGTGTGGGAAGATCTTGATCCAGACTTTTCCGCCACGCTTCATATAACGGGTCATCGCAATACGAGCGGCTTCAATCTGGTTATTGGTAATATAAGCGCCTTCCTCAGCGATCAGGCCATACTGTCCGAAGGTGATGTCACGTCCGGCCTTGCTGCGTCCTTCATAGCTGATTCTGTGAGGTCTTCTGTACTTAGTTCTCTTAGGCACTAACATTTTCAGTTACCTCCTTTTTTTCAGCAGCAGCTTCCTGATTCCTGCTGTCTCTGCGTTCATTACGGTCATTACGACGGTTATTGTTACGTCTGCGGTCATTTCTCTGGCCGGAGAACTTCGGAGCTTCCGGATCCTTGACCATCTGGCCCTTGGCAACAGTGCCGCGGCAGATCCAGACCTTGACGCCTAAGCGTCCGTACTGGGTAGCAGCTTCGCACAGTGCATAGTCGATGTCGCTTCTTAAGGTATGCAGAGGGGTAACGCCTTCTGAATAGCCTTCGCTTCTGGCGATATCAGCGCCGCCTAAACGGCCGGAGATCATGGTCTTGATGCCCTTGGCGCCGGCGCGCATGGTCTTCTGAATGGCTCTCTTCTGAGCGGTTCTGAAGGAAGCTCTCTGTTCCAGCTGCTCAGCGATGCTCTTGGCAACGAGAGTGGCGTCCAGATCAGGATTAGCTACTTCAACGACCTTGATGTTGATCTGCTTGCCGCCAGTCATCTTAACGAGGTCCTTCTTTACCTTTTCAACAGTCTCGCCATTGGTGCCGATGATGACGCCCGGTCTGGCGGTCTTGATGTAAATGTCGACCTTGTTCTTCTGTCTTTCGATCTCGATGTGGCTTACGGCAGCATCCTTGAGTTCCTGGAAGAGATACTTACGAATCTTGATATCTTCCTGTAAGAAATCGCCATATTCCTTTTCAGCATACCATCTGGATTCCCAGTCACGGATGATGCCGACACGCATTCCTATTGGTGATACTTTCTGACCCATAATCTGTCCTCCTAGTTTCTCTCGTCAACAACCACGGTGATGTGGCTCTGACGCTTTAAGATCTGATCAGCTGAACCCTTGGCTCTGGGCATCCAGCGCTTTAAGGTTCTGGCTTCATCAGCGTAACAAGCTTTAACGAATAATTTTTCTTCATCCATGTTGTGATTGTGAGTAGCGTTGGCTACAGCAGAATTCAGAACTTTCAGGATGATCGGTGAAGAAGCACGCGGGGTAAACTTCAGGATAGCCTGGGCTTCTTTCAGATCCTTGCCTCTGATCAGGTCAAGGACAAGTCTAACCTTACGAGGTGACTGACGTACGGTCTTAGCGGTTGCTTTAACTTCCATTTTATTCAGCCCTCCTAAGCTTTCTTATCTTCAGCGTGTCCGCCGAACTTTCTGGTAGGCACGAATTCGCCTAACTTATGTCCGACCATGTCTTCGGTAACATATACCGGAACATGTTCCTTGCCGTTGTATACAGCAAATGTATGTTCAAGGAAGGCCGGGAAGATCGTTGAACGGCGTGACCAGGTCTTGATGACTTCCTTCTTGCCGCTCTTGTTCATTGCTTCAACCTTTTTCATCAGGCTTTCATCGCAAAATGGTCCTTTTTTAACACTACGACTCATGTTAACTCCTCCTCTTACTTGCCGTTACGACGACGTACGATATACTGGTTGGATGCCTTGTTCTTCTTGCGAGTCTTGACACCCATTGCCTTCTTGCCCCAAGGGGTCATAGGTGACTTACGTCCGATCGGAGCTCTTCCTTCACCACCACCATGAGGATGGTCGACAGGGTTCATGGCTGAGCCTCTGACAGTCGGTCTTTCACCCATCCAGCGGGTCCTTCCGGCCTTGCCGATGTTGACCAGGGAGTGGTCACCGTTACCAACGGTACCGATGGTAGCGCGGCAGACGCCTAAGAACTTTCTTACTTCACCGCTTGATAATCTAACTAATACATACTTTCCTTCAGAACCCAGGATCTGAGCACTGCAGCCGGCGCTTCTGGCAACCTGACCGCCCTTGCCCGGCTTTAATTCAACATTGTGAATGATGGTTCCATCAGGGATGTTCTGCAGCTGGCAGCAGTTGCCGACCTTGATGTCGGTAGCGTCGCCGGAGATTACCTGCATTCCAACCTTGAGTCCGTCCGGGGCAATGATGTAGCGCTTCTCACCGTCGAGATAGTTTAATAAGGCGATGTTGGCGCTTCTGTTCGGATCGTATTCGATGGCAGCTACGTTGGCAGGGACCTCATCCTTATTACGTTTGAAGTCGATGATACGATAGCTCTGCTTATGTCCGCCACCCTGATGACGGGTGGTGATACGGCCTGTGTTGTTACGGCCGCCCTTTGAATTCTTAGAAGCCAATAATGAACGTTCAGGTGTGGTCTTGGTGATGACATCACTGTAATCCAGGGTGGTCATTCCTCTGCGTCCGTTTGTAGTTGGCTTGTACTTCTTAATAGCCACAATTATTCCTCCTTACGCGAATTTTCCGGAAATAGCGTTCTTCTTCCGATACTTTTTTAGCCTTCTTCGTACAGGTTGATTGTGTAGCCTTCTGCCAGCTTAACGATAGCCTTGCGGATACCGCCAACCTTACCTGTATAACGTCCCATACGCTTGGTCTTATATGGGGTGTTAACAATGTTAACCTGTTCTACCTTAACATTGAAGATTTCCTCGATTGCCTGCTTTACCTGGGTCTTATTGGTTCCCTTGGCAACTTCAAAGGTGATTTTGTTATCAGTTTCCTGTAACTTCATTGTTTTCTCGGTTACTACCGGGCGAATGATTACATCACGTGCTGACATTACTGTAAAGCCTCCTCTACCTTCTTAACTGCTGCTTCGGTCATGACCAGAGTGTAGGCATTAGCCATGTCCAGGCAATTCAGTCCTTCGCTGGTTGTGAAGCAGGCATTCTGCAGATTGCGCATGCTTAACCAGACATTTTCCCAGTCTTCTTCAACGTCGAAGACGAATAATACCTTGCGGTCAACATTCAGAGCGTTCATTACGGCAACGAAATCTCTGGTCTTGGCAGCATCCAGTTTGATGCCGTCTACGACCTTGATGGCGCCGTCAGCAGCGAATGATGATAAATATGAACGGAGGGCAAGTCTGCGGACCTTACGGTTGATCCGGTAGCCATAGCTGCGGGGTGTAGGTCCGAACACGGTTCCGCCGCCTCTCCACTGAGGAGCTCTGGTTGAACCCTGTCTGGCTCTGCCGGTGCCCTTCTGACGCCAAGGCTTCTTGCCGCCGCCGCTTACTTCGCTGCGGCCCTTGGTGTCGTGAGTGCCCTGACGCAGGGAAGCCTGCTGCATGACTACGGCATCAAACATTGCCTGCTGATTCGGTTCGATTCCGAATACCGTTTCATTTAATGTTAAATCTCTTAATTCCTTACCGTTCTGGTCAAGAACTTTTACTGTGAGCTTTTCGTTAGCCATAGATTAAGCCTCCTTGCTGTAATCGACTAATTCAACAGGATCAACGTGCTTGATCGGCTTAACTGTTGTCTTGACGATTACTAAGCCTTTGCGTGGTCCGGGAACGTTGCCCTTGATTAACAGGCAGTTGTGTTCCATGTCGACCTTGATGATTTCCAGGTTCTGGTTGGTGGTCGTGTAGTTGCCTTCATGACCGGCCATTGCCTTACCCTTATTGATATATCCGTTGTTACGGCCGATGGTAGCCATTGAGCCAGGGGTTCTGTGGACAGGACCGGTACCGTGTGTAGCAAGCAGCATGTGCTGGTTGTTACGGTAAATGGCACCCATGTAGCCCTTACCACGGCTGATGCCCTGAACGTCTACCTTATCGCCGGCAGCGAATAAGTCAGCCTTTACTTCTGCACCTACTTCGAGATCTGCCATTTCGTCGCTGATGACTTCTCTGTAGTATCTCTTAGGCTCGGTGCCAGCCTTCTTTGCATGACCGATGTTGGCCTTGGTTGCTTTGCTTTCCTTGACATCTTCCATTCCTAACTGGATCGCTGTATAACCATCGTTTTCCAGAGTCTTCTTCTGAGTAACAACGTTGGTCTGAACTTCAACGACAGTTACGGGAATCAGTGTACCATCAGTTGTGAATACCTGAGTCATGCCAATCTTGCGTCCCATAATTCCTTTCATGATGTTCACCTCCAATGTCCTATAACTTGATCTCGATCTCGACACCGCTCGGCAGTTCCAGTCTGCTTAATGCATCGATGGTTTCTGCTGTAGGTCCGATGATCTCAACAAGTCTCTTATGAGTTCTGATTTCGAACTGCTCACGGGAATCCTTGTACTTGTGAGTAGCTCTGATAACTGTTACTACCTGCTTTTCGGTCGGCAGCGGGACCGGTCCAACGACTTTCTTAGCGCCATGATTAGTTGCAGCTTCAACGATTTTCTTGCTGGCTGAATCAATTGAACGATGTTCATACGCCTTCAGACGGATGCGGACAGTGTTTTTTGCTTTTGCCATGGATAATTTGTCCTCCTTCAATACAATGCGATGTCTGTTCGTGACAGATCTCCGTTCGATGCGAATTCCCCGGCTACACACCATGACAACGAACATCAGTGTGCCGGCAACCTCGCACGTCCATACGGTCGCACCGTATATAATAACAAAAAAAGGGCTGTTAATCAACCCTTTTTTTACGATTTATCTGAAAATTGTTTACCTTTCCAGGTTTCCCTTTTCAAACAAGTTATTCTACCACATTTCAGCAAATAATCAAACACTTTTTTATGAATAATTGTCAGAAAAACGTTTTACCAGTCATTATTCTCGGCCGGCTGGCGGGAATTAAGGAATTGCTGGAGATCGGTGATGCCCTCTTTGCTGCGGGCAATGATGCCGTCCAGATCGAGCCTGGAAATGTCATTGTAGACCAGTCTCTTACCCAGCAGATCCAGCAACATCGGGAAGTTCATGCCCGTAATTATCCTTGTTTTTTCATTCATTATGCGTGAAGCGATGTTGCAGGGAGTACCGCCCAGCAGATCGCAGAGGATGATTATCCCGTCGCCTTCATCGACATTTCGCACCGCCTGAAGAAGCAGCTGTTCAACCTCATCGGGATCGTCCCCTTTCAGTGTCACAGCTTCAACAGCCCCCAGCGAGTCACCAAAAAACAGGCGCGAAGACTCCAGCATGCCCTCGGCCAGCGGACCGTGACTGATCAGAATGATACCTGTCATCATCATTACCCCCTACTCCTATATTTTACCTTATTTAAAGGACATAGTAAAAGAGCTCTTGCGAGCTCTTTATATCTTATGACAATTAGGCGATGATTTCGGTAACTGAACCTGAACCAACTGTACGTCCGCCTTCACGGATGGAGAACTTGGTTCCCTGCTCTACAGCGATTGGATGGATCAGATCAACGGTCATTTCGACGTTGTCACCAGGCATAACCATTTCCTGTCCGCCTAATTCCTCGATAACACCGGTAACGTCGGTGGTACGGAAATAGAACTGAGGACGATAGTTGGCTACGAACGGAGTATGACGGCCGCCTTCTTCCTTGGTTAATACGTAAACCTGGCCCTTGAATTTATGATGAGGATGAACGCTTCCTGGCTTAGCTAAAACCTGTCCACGAACAACCTGGTCACGGGAGATACCACGTAATAAGGCACCAATGTTGTCACCAGCCTGAGCATAGTCCAGGCTCTTACGGAACATTTCCAGACCAGTTACGACTGACTTCTGGGTTTCCTTGATACCAACGATTTCAACTGGTTCATTCAGCTTGATAACGCCACGTTCAACACGGCCGGTAGCTACGGTGCCACGTCCGGTAATGGTCATGGTGTCCTCGATAGCCATTAAGAACGGCTTGTCGTCTTCACGAGCCGGGTCCGGGATCCATTCGTCAACAGCATCCATCAGTTCCTTGATGGCCTTTTCAGCTTCCGGATCACCTTCCATGGCCTTTAAGGCTGAACCACGGATAACAGGGGTATTGTCGCCGTCGAATCCATACTTGTCTAACAGTTCGCGAACTGTCATTTCAGCTAAGTCGATGAATTCTTCCTGACCTTCCATCTGGTCGATCTTGTTTAAGAATACTACCATCTTCGGAACGCCTACCTGACGGGCTAACAGTACGTGTTCGTTGGTCTGCGGCATTGGTCCATCTGGAGCAGCTACCACTAAGATAGCACCGTCCATCTGAGCAGCACCAGTGATCATGTTCTTGATGTAGTCAGCATGCCCTGGGCAGTCAACGTGAGCGTAGTGACGCTTGTCGGTTTCGTATTCTACGTGAGCAGTATTGATAGTGATACCACGAGCCTTTTCCTCAGGAGCGCCGTCGATCTGGTCATAAGCCATGACCTTAGCCTTTCCTTCCTTGGCTAAAACTCTGGTAATAGCGGATGTTAATGTGGTCTTGCCATGGTCGATGTGGCCGATGGTTCCGATATTAACAGGTGTTTTAGTTCTGTCAAACTTCTGCTTTGCCATTTGTCAAAATTTCCTCCTTGCATTAAATTTTTCAACAAACATATTCTATAGCATGAAAATAAATAAATCAATAAATATCATTAACCGGCATTTCTTTTAATGATCTGCTGGGCAATGCTGTAAGGTACCTGGGAATAGTGATCCATCTGCATGATGTAATTACCTCTTCCCTGAGTAAATGAACGCAGTGCTGTAGCGTAGCCGAACATCTCTGACAGCGGGACCATGGCCTTGACGGCGATGGCATTTCCTCTTTCGATCTGGTCAACGATCTGACCTCTTCTGGAGGTAATGTCTCCCATTACGGAACCGAGATATTCGCTTGGAGCTGTGATTTCAACATTCATTATCGGCTCAAGGATGACAGGGGCGCATTTCTTGGCGGCTTCCTTTAAGGCTAATGAAGCAGCGATCTTATATGCATTCTCACTGGAGTCAACCTCATGATACGAACCGTCAAATAATGTTGCCTTGATGTCTATGACCTGATAGCCAGCCTGCAAGCCGGCGCTCAGAGCAGATTTCAGACCTTCTTCGGTAGGCTTGATGTATTCCTTAGGAACACTACCGCCAACTGTAGCATCAACGAATTCAAAGCCTTTGCCTTCATTGGGTTCAAATCTGATCCAGACATCACCATACTGTCCATGGCCGCCGGACTGTCTGACGAACTTGCCCTGACACTCAGCTGCCTTGGTAATGGTTTCACGGTACGCAACTTCCGGTTTGCCGACGTTGCATTCAACGCCGAAATCCCTCTTCATGCGGTCTACGATGATATCGAGGTGTAACTCACCCATGCCGGCGATGATCGTCTGTCCGGTCTCGGTATCAGTGTAGGTCTTGAAGGTCGGGTCTTCTTCGGCAAGCTTGATGAGAGCCAGTCCCATCTTATCCTGGTCATGACGGGTGAGCGGTTCAACAGACATGTTGATGACCGGTTCCGGGAAGACCATGGATTCAAGCTTGACATCATATGACTCAGTGCATAAGGTGTCTCCGGTTGAGGTGTACTTGAAACCGATTGCTGCAGCTATGTCACCGGCATGAACTTCTTCAATGTCCTTACGGTGATTGGCATGCATCTGCATGATACGACCGAAACGTTCCTTCTGTCCCTTGGTGGAGTTATAGATGTAACTCCCTGCCTTGGCGGTGCCGGAATAAACGCGGAAATAGGTGAGCTTGCCGACAAAGGGGTCAGTCATGATCTTGAAGGCCAGAGCAGCGAACGGGGCATCGTCATCAGCCTTGATGAGAATGTCCTCGCCTCTCTTGCTGATTCCCTTATAGGGACGGACTTCAAGCGGTGACGGCAGATAATCGACAACGGCGTCAAGCATCTGCAGCACTCCCTTGTTCTTATAGGCAGCTCCGCACATTACCGGGAAGAAGTCTCCGGAAATGACGGCCTTTCTGATGGCAACCTTCAGGTCTTCGGCGGAGATGTCCTCACCGTCGAGAACCTTCATCATGAAGTCGTCATCATAGTCAGCAACCATTTCCTCCAGCTTCATGCGGTTCATTTCCACATCGTCCACCATGATGGCCGGAATGTCGATCACGGTATCCGGTACGTCAACGTCGTCAGAGAAGCGATAGGCTTTTCTTTCCACGATGTCGACCAGACCGATGAAATCGGCTTCCGCGCCGATCGGCAGCTGGATCGCGCAGGCCTTGGCACCAAGTCTCTTGCCGATGGAATCGACAGACATGTAGAAGTCCGCGCCGGTGGCATCCATCTTGTTGACGAACACGATTCTCGGTACGCCATAGGTGGAGGCCTGTCTCCAGACGGTCTCTGTCTGCGGTTCAACACCGGCCTTGGCATCAAGAACGGTGACGGCGCCATCCAGTACTCTCAGGGATCTTTCAACTTCAACGGTGAAGTCTACGTGCCCGGGAGTATCGATGATGTTGATGCGGCAGTCCTTCCAGGTGGCGGTGGTGGCAGCTGAGGTTATGGTAATGCCTCTCTGCTTTTCCTGTTCCATCCAGTCCATGGTTGCCGATCCGTCATGCGTCTCGCCGATCTTGTGGGTACGGCCCGTGTAATACAGGATTCGTTCGGTTGTCGTCGTCTTACCGGCATCGATGTGAGCCATGATGCCGATATTACGCGTATGCAGTAAATCGAATTCCCTTTTCATATATACTCCTACCAGCGGTAATGAGCAAAGGCCTTATTGGCTTCTGCCATCTTGTGGGTGTCGTCACGTTTCTTGACAGCACCGCCAACGCCGTTAGCAGCATCGATAATTTCATTGGCCAGTCTGATTTCCATGGTCTTTTCGTTACGCAGTCTGGCGTAATTTACTAACCATCTCAGACCTAATGTCAGTCTTCTCTCCTGTGATACTTCAACCGGTACCTGGTAGTTTGAACCACCGACACGGCGCAGTTTCAGTTCCAGAGTAGGCATGATATTATCTAAAGCCTGTTCAAATACTTCCATTGGTGCACGACCAGTTTTTTCTTCTACGATTTCAAAAGCGTTATAAAGGATAGTCTGAGCTGTTCCTCTCTTACCGTCGATCATGATACGATTGACCAAACGAGTGACGAGCTTTGAATTATAGATCGGATCTGGTAATACATCTCTTTTCTGTACATGTCCTTTTCTTGGCATTGTGTTTTCCTCCTTTCACAATCAACGGTTATTTCTTAGGTCTCTTTGTACCATATAATGAACGAGCCTGCTGGCGGTTGTTGACGCCGGCACAGTCCATGGTACCACGAATGATATGATATCTAACACCAGGAAGGTCCTTAACACGGCCGCCTCTGATCAGAACAACGCTGTGTTCCTGCAGGTTGTGGCCTTCGCCTGGAATATAGGCGGTTACTTCCATTCCGTTGCTCAAACGTACACGAGCATATTTACGCAGAGCGGAGTTAGGCTTCTTTGGGGTCATGGTTCCTACACGAGTGCAAACACCACGTTTCTGAGGTGCCGTATTGTCAGTAACACGACGTTTCAAAGAGTTATAACCACGGTTCAGCGCAGGTGCATTTGACTTCCACTGTTTCATGTCACGTCCTTTACGAACTAACTGGTTAATAGTTGGCATTTCTTTTTCCTCCTTTCGTTTGCACACGTTACCGGGTGTGCCCTCGGTTCGACATTTATATGGCCCTAACTTACCGGGCCAAAGTCGCTCAATAATTGTATTACATGCCGATGATAATGTCAATAACATTTCACCATATTTCGGCACAGTAAAGGGCATCAGTGATGCCCTTTGATGGTGAGGACTAAGGGACTCGAACCCATGACCCCTTGCACGTCAAGCAAGTGCTCTCCCAACTGAGCTAAGCCCTCATCGCCTGTTTATTTTAGCACCCTCAAATGAATTTGACAATAGTCATTTCATTCCTATCGCAATATCAGCTCTCTTTTTGGGAAAAACAGGTGCGTTGCCTCGTCAAATTCGTCGCCGGCGTCCCTGAACTGCAGCTTATCCAGCAGATGGGCTGCCCTTTCGTTTTCCGGATGGTAACTGGCTACCAGCTTGCGGGCATTGAGCTGCCCGTCAGCGTATTCAATGGCCTGCTGACAGGCCTCATAACCATATCCCATTTCCCAGTACCTGGGCAGCAGATAACAGCCGATCTCATAGTGGATGGCATTCTTGTCATGGGAACGCAGACCGCAGCAGCCCATGAAATCGCCCTTGTAGCGGTCGAAAAGCGGCCAGAACTGGGTATGCTGCTTCAGTTCCTCTTCGATCTCACTGTTCAGCCAGGCCAGGATCTCGTCAGAGGTATAGCGCTGGCCCCCGTGGAGATATCTGCTCACCTCCCGGTTCATCCAGAGATTCTTGGCCAGCGAGAGATCCTCCCGGCTCCAGCGGCCGAAGCCCAGTCTTTCACTCTTGAGAACGAACCTTCTCTTCTCCTGGGCCTGGATCTGACCCCGGATCTTCATTTCCTCGCGGCTTTTCAGCAGAAAAAGGGTGTCCCCGGGATTAAGGGTTGCCACCTTCCGCTTGATCCGCTCATGCTCATATTCCTTCCGGACGTAATCCATCAGAATGTGACCGTGATAGCCGTGGATCACCAGCAGTTCATCGTATTTCATGGACAAAGAGTCCAGGACATGGTTCAGGGCCAGCCTGGCCTCGATGACGGTCATCTCATGCAGATCAAGACGGCCTCTCATCTTACATGTCCTTCCTGAAGTACTGCATCTTCAAATCATAGCGGCTTCCGGAATTGAAACTGCGGTCACCGATGATCTCCAGGATCTCTGACAGTTCAACGGTATCATTAAGAAAACCGGCATAAAGCCTCAGCATCTGGAGCATCAGTCCGACTGCCCTTCTCGCCAGTTCGCTGAAGGACTCGTAATGTTCCAGGCCACTGCAGGGATCCAGCCACTTCTCATGACGGTAGTTCATGGGATCCAGCTGCTCATCATAGTTTACGGGAATCATCAGGCTGGTGGCCATGCCGTCCTGCCTGAACAGTCTTTCCAGGAAGCCTATATAACGGTACCTGGTTCCCTTGGGGTCATGCAGGAGCTTGTACATTGAATGAAACTGCTCCACGCTTTCATCGACCATCCAGTAATCCAGGTTCAGTTCATCAGCCTCGGCAAAGACCGGGCGCAGGAGTTTCCAGATGTGCCGGGAAGCATCGCGGGAATGGGCGATCAGTTTCTTGGGAGCATAGTCCTCCAGTTTCAGATCGTTTTCATTCAGAATGCCCCGGTCGATGCCGGCCTCCAGGATCCGATGATCCGGACCGCTGTTGACAACGCGGGAACCGGTCCGGTAATAGACATAGGGGTGACAGATCACATCGAGAGCCCAATGGCACAGAAAACCGGCAGCGTAGACGATGTCCTTCTCGTCCCGGCTCTTTCTGACTTCCCTGAGCATGATGGAAAAAGTCTTGTTGATGTGTTCCTCATGCAGAATATTGGCGAACTTGACGGCCTGCGGACAGCGCCTCTTGGTGTGCCAGGGCAGGCGGTGATAGAAGTAGAAAAAGTCCGGCCCCTGGCAGCCCAGCATGAACAGGCCGTGGTTCCTTCTTACTCCATCCATCAGTTCACTGATACCGCATTGAGCAATGGCGCTGTCGCCATAAAAACAATGCGCTAAGATACTCGGCATGGATCTTCCTCCTTTTAATTAAAGCCTTACGGTCGTTTCGGAGAGGTCCTTTCTCTCACCGTGGCGCGGGCTTGGAGCGGCCTCAGGTCCCTTGTAGCCGATCGGCATCAGCAGGACGACCTTTTCATTCTCCGGCAAGCCAAAGGCCTTGGCGGCTTCGGCCGGGGAGAACATGTTTACCCAGCAGGTTCCCAATCCCAGCTTCTCCGCTTCCAGCATCATGTGGGTAGCGACGATGGCCGCATCCTGATCGCCGGAATTGACGCCCGGCTGGAAGGGATTGTTGAATAGATTATCGGTATCAACAGCGACCATCAGAACCGTCTGGGCACCGCGGATGCTCTTGCACAGAGCGTTGATCTTGGCCAGGGCCTCATCGCTTTCCAGGACGTAGATCTTCTGGGGCTGATTGTTCTTGGCAGTCGGGGCCAGCCGGCCAGCCTCCAGTACCTGATTCAGGATTCCTTCTTCCAGTTTACGGTCCGAATAATTACGGCAGGAATAACGGTCTGCCATCAGTTGTTCAAGGGTTCTTTCACTCATCTTACTATCCTCCTAATTCAGTAGTTCCAAATCTTCCTGTTGATCATACGAGGTTATCTCCGGTTCTTCATAGGTGAGTACCTCGATCAGATGATAATCGGTCACGATCCCGTAATGGCGCAGCGGCTGGTCAAAGCCGACCGGCGGGTTCAGGGAATTCAGATAGCGGGAATCATGGAATTCCACCAGATAGTCACCATCGTATTCCTCCATCAGGAAATCATCGAAGCTGGTATACCTGGTCACCCGGTAGGACTCATAGCTGTGGAAGATGATTTCGTGGGTATTCTCTTCGGTCACCACGAAAGACGGCAGCTCATCGTCTCCCCCTTCTTCGATCTGCGGTACCGCGATCACCACCTTCAGAAAACTGTCGATGGTTTCCCGGATTTCCAGCAGGATCGGTATTTCGGTGAATTCCGTAACTTCCTTTCCAAATTCGATCATGGCCGTTTTCCTCTGTTTATCATTTTACACCATTTTTCCGGCATTTCTCAATTCATCTGCCGAAGGATCCTTCACAGGCAGAAAAGAAGGATGTTTTTTGCTGAAAATCGGTTCTTTACAAACCTTTTTTTATCATATATACTATTAATGCTTGCCGGTTTAGCTCAGTGGTAGAGCACACCCTTGGTAGGGGTGGGGTCGAGAGTCCGACTCTCTCATCCGGCACCAGAAAGCTGTGGATCACTCCACAGCTTTTTTACTTTCTTCGATTTTTCTGACGGTCCAGTCGTCAACGGCCTTTCTGAGTTCCATCATGTACGGTGAGAACTTCATCTGCTCCTTGCCATAGGTCAGCTGCAGATCATACTCCAGCGGCAGCCAGGTGGCGATGTCCGATTCATTGTGAGAGATCAGGGCTTCGATCCGATCCAGCGACTTGTACAGCCTGGCTTCATTGGTTTCCAGAGCACTCATCTCGGCCAGCAATGCCAGCCACTCGCTTCTCTGCGGTTCCGGGAAGGAACCAAACCAATTGACAAGGATCTCCTCTTCCTTTCCTTCATCACTGTTCTTCTTTAAGAAGGCCGGGATGTCACCGGTGAAGGCTTCACCGAGGTCATGGATCAGGCACATCCTGATGACCTTGTTCATGTCAAATTCCTTATATTCTTCCACTCCGTCCAATAACATCGCCATTAAGGCAATGCGCCAGCTGTGATCGGCGACGCTTTCCTTGCGGTCCGGCTGGGTATAGCAGTGGCGGGTATTGAGCTTCAGATTGTTGGCTACGCCGAGAATTTCCAGTAACTGTTCAGGCTTCATGGGATTACCTCCTAGAGGGGATTGCTGGTAAGGAAGATTATCAGCAATGTTATGACCGTCATGGTCAGGGGTACCAGTATTTTAGTTTTCATGTTCTTAAACCTCATCCCGTATATTCTACTATACTAACGGCCGGTTTTCAAACGGATGGCCGCCATTACGCTGATTCCTGACGCCTTAAAAGCCGGATATAGTCCCCAGCCCATTCCCCACAGAGTCACCCTGAACACAATGGCTATAGATGCCGACAGATCAGCCTTCAGGCCCGTCAGCGAAGCCAGTCCCATGACCGCCAGATCGGCCAAAAGATCGCCGGCCAGTAAAACCGTGAGGTTTTCACCCAGAAACAATAACACGATGTCCCGGTCATCGGCTCCCAGCGACTTGCGGATGCCGATCTCACCGGTCCTCTCCCGGACTTCCCGCAGACTGACCGCTGTCATTCCCAGATAGGCGACCAGGACGGATATCGCACTCATGATGATGGCCGCCTGGCGAACGGTCTTCAAAACCGCTTCCGAAGCGCTGCGGATCTGCTTCTGATCCATGATCAGAAAGCCGTCCGGCCCGAAATAGCGGTCAAGCAGATATTCCAGCCGGATGCTGCTGGAGGGCAGGAAGACCGTCAGCTGATCAGCCCCCTCCCCTTCAGTTCTCGGCACAAAAATACTGTCATTGAAATCCAGCAGGAGGCTTTCCTCCCTTTTCGCCAGAATCCCGATCACCCGATACTGCCGGCCGCCGATATTCACAGACGAGCCCACGGTCACGGACGGCTCCCTTTCATGAAGCCCCCAGCCGATCACCGCCACCCCATCGCCGGCTTGCCGATGCCAGGGTTTGAGAAAACTGCCGGCCTGCAGGGAAAGCGGGAAGAATTCCGCCAGTTTCTCATCACAGTGAACGACCGTCCACTCTTCCTGCTTTTGCTGATGCAGACAGCAGTAATCAGCGATGCCGGCTTCCGCCAGCAGATCATCGATGAGTCCCGGCCGCAATGAACCCCCGGGGATCTGAACGACGGTCATGTCCAGGCCCATCAGCGAAAAGCGGTCAAGAACCTCCGCAACCAGATCACCGGTAACCAGCTCGGCTGCCAGCCGCAGGAAAAGCGAGACCGTGATCATGGCCAGGATGAGCCGTTTTTCCCTCAGGATCTTCAATACTGCCGACATGGCCTTCCTCCATTCTGATTATCACATCTGCCCGGCGGGCGGCTTTTTCATCGTGGGTGGCTATTATCACCGTCCGCCCGCTTTCCGCCAGCTGTTTTAACTCCGCCAGGACGGCTTCCCGGTTTCCCGGATCAAGAGCTCCCGTCGGCTCATCGGCCAGCACGGTTCTGACTTCCCCGGCCAGACAGCGGGCGATGGCAACCCGCTGTCTCTCCCCACCGCTCAGTTCCCCCGCCAGCCGGGGGCCGTAGTCTTCCAGATGCACCCGTTTAAGGCAGTGGTCAAGAAACTCCCGGTTGCCCTGACCATGACGGTAACGGACCGCCAGAGACAGATTCTCATGGACGGTCATCTGGTCAAAGAGGTTGTAGTTCTGAAAGATCATACCGGTCTCCCGCTTCCGAAAAGCCGACAGTTCCCGGCGGTTAAGGGCAAACACGTCCAGGCCGTCATACAGATACAGGCCCTCCTGTCCCCTTTCGTAGCCGGCCAGGATGGCCAGCAGCGTGCTTTTCCCGCAGCCGCTGGGACCCATTATTGCCGTCACAGCCCTGGACGGGATCCGCAGGCTGACCTTGTCAAGAGCCCTCACGATACCCGAAGCCGTCCGGTAAGCGAAGCTCAGTCCTGCCACTTCAATCATCCAGCAGACTCCTTACGGTATCATCGATGATCACAAATTCCTGACCGGAAAGGCCGACGCCCTTGATGGCCGCTTCTCCGTCACTGAAGCCCAGGACCTCTGCTTCCATAAGATAACGGTCCCGGTTGCGGAAGCTGTCCAGCCACTGCTTCCTTAACAGAAAGAACTTGCCATCGGCAGAATACAGACAGCGCTCATCGATCAGCATGACTCCCTTAAACTGCCTTAAGGTCACCTTCAGTCTCCCGGCCATTCCGATTCTCAATTCGGTATCTTCCCCCAGTTCAAACTGGCCCTCATAGAGCACAGCATCATTGTCCCTGATGCCCAGCGATCCCACGCTGGTAAAATGGCAGGGATACTGGCGGCCGTTGCATTCAAACAGATATTGCGAATCCGCCCTGAAGACATCCAGTTTCTGCTGAGGGATCAGCGCCGTAATCCTCTTATCGTCACTCAGGAAGTCCACCCAGCCATTACCGATCTCCAGCAGACAGCCGGCTTGCCGGGCCTTCAGTTTCACCTTCCTGCCGAAGGGATCCAGATATTCCAGAACTTCCTCGCCGTCCTCTACATGGGCCTGAAGGCTGACAAGAGCCCGGGTTACGCTGCCGGGAAAATACTGCCGCCACGAAGGCGCAGTGACCTCTGCCTTAACGCCATAGGTTTCCTGCAGTTCCCCTTCTCTTACCGCTGCACAGGGAAAAAGCCTTTCCTGGGCCTTGGGAACCAGAAACCGGCTGATCAGTAAGGCCGCCATCAGGAGCGCCGCTGCAACTATCACCACTTTTTTCATACTCACTAAATAGGCACAAAAAAAGCGAAGACCTCAGATCTTCGCTTAATATGGCAGTTCGTTGAACCTTCCTACCAGTTTTTCCGAATTCATGACGTTTATGAAGGCGTTGGGATCGATGGACAGGACCAGGTTCAGTACCTGCTGCTGTTCATAACGTCCGACGACGGTATAGACGATCTTCTTTTCCTGCTTGGTATAGTAGCCGATGCCGAACAGCTCGGTGCTGTTGTGGCGGAAGTTCTTGCGGATCTCCACCATGACCTCCTCTGCCTTGTCGGTGACGATCAGGAAGCAGGAACGCTTGTAGCGCTTGTCAAACAGGTCGATGACCTGAGTCTGAACGAACTGGAAGATGATGCTGTATAGGGCACTTTCCCATCCGAAGATGAAACCGCTGATCAGCAGCATGCCCACGTTCATGATCAGGATCGTATTCCACATCGATTTCTGCTTCTTCTTGGCATAGTAGATGGAGATGAAATCCGTGCCGCCGCCGCAGCCGCCGCTGGACAGGACCAGCGTGCCGGCCAGGCCGCCGAGAATGCCGCCGAATACCGTTATCAGCAGCATGTCACTGGTTACGTTGAAGGTCGGAAACAGATCCGTAAAGATCGAAACCAGCATGAAGTCGAGAACCGACAGGTAGGTAAAGCGCTTGCCCACGGTCTTATAGACCAGGATGGCGCAGGGAACATTGAACAGAGCGTAAAGCAGACCGTAGCTGATCTTCAGGTTGAAGAACTGAGCTGCGGAACGGGAGATCAGAACTGACAGACCGGAGAACCCACCCGGCACCAGATTGCCGGCATGAACAAAGGATTTCATGTTAAGAGCATAGATGGTGGCGCTGACGACGATCAGGGCTACATCTCTTACTAACGATCTCTTGTTGGTCTCCATACCGCTTCCTCCTGCTCTACGGCACTCTATTATATTCTTTTTAAGGGGCTTTTCAACATAAAAAAGAAAAAAAAGCGCAGGACTAACATCCTTCGCATTTTTCGCATTTTCGGTTGGTGTTCCGGGCCTGTTCGTACTTCAGCGTATCGATGACCAGGCATTCGATCTCCACCATCGCTCCCTTGGGCAGAGCCGCGACCTGAACGCAGCTGCGGGCCGGATAGGGCTCGTCAAAGTATGAGGCATAGACCTCGTTCATGGCCTGGAAATCTCCCATGTTCTGCAGGAATACCGTGGTCTTGACGATGTGACGGGTTTCCAGTCCCATCTCCTCAAGAATGGCGAGGATGTTCTGCATGACCTGATGGGTCTGCTGACCAATGCCGCCCGGTACCAGTTCATTGGTAAGGGGATCAATGGGAAGCTGACCGGACAGGTAGACGAAGTCCGACAGTTTTATGGCCGGTGAATAGGGACCGACGTCCTTAGGGCCGTTGGCAGCCCTGATGCACTTAGTAAACATTTTTATCTTTTACGCCGGAAGGCATAGTAATCGGCTTCCTGACGCAGATGCCGGGCTGTTACCCGCAGAGAAACCACGTGGATGCAGATCACGACAAAGGCGACCAGCACCAGCAGAATGGCTAATATGGACATGTAGTCATTGGTTCCTTCCAGCATCTTTCTTCCTCCTACAAGGGGATTATAGCATAACCCCCGTTTTTTTCTCCAGTCAATTGCCTAGTTGCCGTACTGCCTTAAGCCGCAGACAAACAGATCCGTCAGCATCACCGGCATCATCACGATGTTGATGATGCGGTAAATGGAAGCTCCCTGAGCGATCCTTTCGATGCCGATGGCGGTGGATCCGGAAGCCAGCGAATAGACGATGTAGCCGCCCAGAATGGCGCTCTTGGCGATGAAAACGGCCCAGTAGAGAATGATCGAGCGGCTGATGTGCAGATAATTTTCCGGCCGCTTTTTCGTAAACAGATAGGCACCGGATAAAACCATGAGAATGATCTCTTCGATCCTGATCACCTTGACGGCCGTCTTGATCAGCGCCATGGAAGTTGAGGAATAGTCCAGGCCATAGACCAGTACCCGGCCCATGAAAGCCTTCATCACCCTCTCATCCCCAGCCAGTTTCAGCAAGTCGGCGGTAACCCGGCAGTCCATCAGGCTCTTGGCGAAGATGACCTCATAAAACATCTCTGACAGCCATAGGAAAACGATGACCATGAAGATGGCAAAGCAGCGCTTATCGTAATCATCCAGAAAACCGTCAATGATCTTCATCCCACTGATTCCTTTCCACGAAGTCCGGGCCCTTCAGTACTTCATCTCTGGCCAGACCCGGATAGTCCAGCTGTCTCAATACTTCATAGACCATGATCGCCACGCAGTTGCTGAGATTCAGGCTGCGGGCCTCAGCTACCATCGGCAGCCGGATGCCGTGGTCCATGTGATCCTTCAGAATGTGCTTCGGTATTCCGGTAGACTCCTTACCGAACACCAGCCAGATGTCCCCTTCCAGCTCATCATAGCGGAATTCACCAGGAGCCCGGTGACCGTATCTGGTCAGAAAGAAGATGTTTTTGGGCTGGTTAGTGGCCATGAATTCTTCCCAGCAGGTGTATTCATGGATCTCGGCCTCCAGAATGTAATCCATGGCGGCCCGCTTCAGATGCTTCTCATTGAGGACAAAGCCATAGGGCTTGATCAGATGCAGAACGGCACCGGAAGCCATGCAAAGCCGCACGATGTTGCCGGTATTCTGGGGGATCTCCGGCTGATATAAGACGACATTAATCATAAAGAATTACCTTCAGCAAATATATGACTGCTACATGCAGCGGATAGTAGGCATAAAACAGATGCTGGAACTTCTTGTTCCCTTCCCGGCCGCTGTACAGCATCAGCAGAAGCGCACTGATCAGTGAGAGATGCTGAACCGGGGCTGAATGGCCGAAGCTGACAAACAGGAAATTCAGAACCGCCCAGGCGGGAATGATCAGTTTCCAGTCATCCTTCAGATAATGAAACACCAGCATCAAGCCGATCCCATACAGGCCATACTGGACGTTGAGTCCCAGGGCGGACAGGATCACCAGGCCGGTAAACAGATACTGTTTTTCTTCCAGCGTCCAGACGGTCAGAAAGCCCAGGGCCAGGGAGATCAGGGCATTGCCCATCTGATCACCCATCAGGTAATAGAGGATCACCTGCATCGCTGCTCCCCAGCCCAGCATCCTTAACACGTAGCGGTGCCGGCTGGAGGTATGGAGATAGCTCTCATTACAGAGATAAACAAAGATCGGGAAGGCCAGCCGGCCGATGGCCCTTAACCAGGTTGCTCCGGGATAAAGGAAGGCGCCGACATGGTCGACCGTCATGGCCAGACAGGCGATCAGTTTAAGTTGAAAACCGCTAAGCTGTTTCTTCATTCTTCTCATTAAGATAGGCCAGCAGAGCTCTCGTGGCCTGACCGCGGTGCGAGATGCTGTTCTTCTGTTCAGGAGTCAGCTGGGCGGAGGTCATTCCGTACTGGGGAACCAGGAAGATCGGATCGTAGCCGAAGCCGTTGTTGCCCCGGGGTTCCTCGGCGATCTCGCCTTCCATGACGCCGACAAAGGTCCTAGCCTTTTTTTCGCCTTCCACTAAGGCGATGGCACAGACGAAGCGGGCACTGCGGTCCGCCGCTCCCCTGACTCTTTCGATCAGGACCCGGTTCTTGTAGGCATAGTCGTGGCCGGCCAGATAGCGGGCGGAATGGATGCCCGGCTCATTGTTGAGACAGGTGATTTCCAGGCCGGAATCATCGGCGATGGTCATCATGTTGACGCTGCGGTTGACGGAAAAGGCCTTGATCAGGGCATTGGCCTCAAAGGTATCACCGGTCTCTTCCACTTCAATGTGTTCGATCTCGCTGAGATCATGCACCTTATAGCCTAACGGCTCCAGCATTTCCCTGTATTCTCTGACCTTGTTCGGGTTTCCGGTCGCAATCATGATATCCTTCATCTTCATACCCTCCGATCACAGAAATAATAGTAGATTTTTCGTCAATTGGCAAGAAAGACGCAGAATCGTCTCTGCGCCCTAAATCGTATAATGCCCTTCCTCCGGCCTAATGGCATCCGGGTTCTTGGTGCGGGGCCCCTTCATCTGCCGGCGGGCTTCTTCCGGATGATCACGCATGAATTTCATCCATTTTACGTCTTCCGTGAAGTCCAGATGCTGATAATCGGCCGCCTTAGAGCTGGTCTTAAGCCATTGCAGGAACTCGTCCCACATCTCATCACTCCACAGATTGTCGATCTGCGTCGCGCTGTAGCGGCCCTCGCGCAGGCATTCAAAGCCGAAATCATCCCGCAGGTGCCGCTTTTCCGCCCGGTCAGCTACCTTTTCCGCCAGATAGCTCGGTATGAAGGTGACTCCCTCATTGGAACCGAAGACAATGTCGCCGGGCAGGCAGACAGCCTCGCCGATCCGGCAGGGACCGTTATGGTCGGTCATGACGTAGTCCCTGATCGGGGTCGGATGCACGTTGCGGTAGTAGATCTGGATGCCGTCGATCTTTCTGATCTGGTCCAGATCCCGGATGGCCCCCCAGACGACAGCCCCGCCCCTGACGGTCTTCTTCTTCAGCTGGGTGGACAGATTGCCGCCGAAGAAGGTCCCATAAGCCCCCTTGTCGAACATGTCGACGACCATGACATCATCCTCCACCAGGCGGTCGACCGCGGACTTGTTATAGCCGCCCTTAAAGCCCTGTTCTCTGGCTTCAGATGTAGCCACATAGTGAAGATCCGGCCTTAACGGCATGCAGGTGCAGGTCACGGCCCTTCCTACCAGCCGGTCCTCATTGCCCATCGCATGGGTATGCTGCAGGTGAGTCTCGCTCTGGAATTCATAGCCCTGGGAAAAAGGCAGTCCCCAGACTTCTTCCAGTGTCAGTTTTCTCAGTCGGTTCAAAACGGTGACCGGCACTTCCGGCCGGCCGTCAGCCATGCGCTTCCCCTGCCATAAGGGGGTCAGGGCGATGACTTCTTCCCTGCTTCTAAAAAACATACAAACCTCTCTGACTTCTTTACGCAAAAAACGGGACAAACCCCGATAATATGCTCCTGATGATTGTAAACAACCTCATCAAGAACATTCTATCACACTTGCCGCCGTTTGTTTAGTCAACAAAAAAAGCGGAGGAACTCCGCTTGGCATGATCAGATGACTTCGACGGAAATGATCTTGTCAGAACTGCTCAGTTCTCTGACGACCTTTTCCGGGGAACTGTCCTTGTAGGTGACGGCGTCGCAATAGAGATACCAGCCGTTCTTGCCGTCGGAAGTAAAGCGGTTCTGGCCAACGACGTTAAAGTGATTGCGGCTCAGCACCTCCATTACTTCATCGATTCCGTCATCATGCATCATGTGCACCTTGAGCTTGATGCCCATGTTCAGGCTGTTATGCGGCAGATAGCGCAGCAGGACGTGCTGAATGATGACGATGAGGATCGTCGCCACCCCGCCCAGCAGGTACATCCCGGCGCCATAGGCCAATCCGATGGCCGAAGTGGCCCAGATGCCGGTGGCCGTGGTCAGACCGTGAACCATGTCCTGGCGGACGAAGATGATGCCGGCACCCAGAAAGCCGATGCCGGAAACGACCTGGGCCGCAATGCGGGCCGGATCGCCGGCATTGATGTCGGTAAACCCATACTTGGAGATCAGCATCAGCAGGCAGGCTCCGACCGATACCATCGTATGGGTACGGATGCCGGCCTCCTTGGACCGGAAGTATCTTTCAAAGCCGATGATGATTCCGGCTGCCATGGCCGCCAGAAGACGCAAAAGCCATTCAGCTTCAAACATTTTCATTTATATCACCCTGTTTCTTTTTTTCATTATACACCATTTTCTCCCTGAGGCACGAAAAAACACGGCTGAGCCGTGTTTCATTCACTAAGCGTTGATGGCTTCCTTGGCCTTGTTGACTAAGGCTGTGAATCCCTTCGGATCATGGATGGCGATCTCGGACAGCATCTTTCTGTTGACTTCGATGTTGGCGAGCTTTAAGCCATGCATTAACAGTGAATAGTTGATATCGTTGGCATGAGCTGCAGCATTGATACGGGCGATCCATAACTTGCGCATTTCTCTCTTGAGCTGCTTTCTGTCACGGTAAGCATACTTTAAGGAGTGCATTACCTGTTCATGAGCAGTACGGTATAAGGCATGCTTGCTGCCGAAATAGCCCTTGGCTAACTTTAAGGTTCTCTTACGACGGTTTCTTGAAACGGTTCCATTATTTGCTCTTGGCATTCTTACTTACCTCCTAACCCTGTAACAGCTCTTTGATGCGCTTGTAATCGCTGTGTGAAATCAGAGCTGACTTTCTTAAATGCACTTTCTGCTTGTGTGTTTTTCTCGGGGCTAAGTGTGAGGTATAGGCATGGCCTCTCTTGAGCTTGCCGGTACCTGTTTCATGAACGCGCTTTGCTAAGGCACGCTTGGTCTTCATCTTTGGCATAATCTGTTCCTCCCATTTGTTTACTTATTTCTTAAAGGTGATATAACACAGGACATGGTGTTGCCTTCGAGAACAGGCTGCTTGTCAACCTGGGCAACTTCCTTCAGTTCAGCAATGAAGCTCTCCATGACTTTCCTGCCGACATCCTGTCTGGTCATCATTCTGCCTCTGAAGCGCATATCAACCCTGACCTTGTTACCTTCCGAGATCCAGCCCTTGGCCTGACGGACCTTGGTATCAAAGTCATGTGTATCGATGACCGGTGACAGCCTTAACGGCTTGACTTCCGTCATCTTCTGATTTCTCTTAGCTTCCTTGGCCTTCTTCTGCTGTTCGAAGTGGTACTTGCCATAGTCAAGGATCTTGCAGACCGGCGGTACGGCACCAGGTGCAACGCACACTAAATCCAGGTCCATGTTGAAGGCTCTTTCCAGAGCTTCTCTGCGCAGCAGGATGCCTAATGAATTGCCATTAGGATCAATAACCAGAACTTCCTTAAAGCGGATGCTTTCATTGACGAGTTCGTCATTTTGATTCTTCTTACCGATGTTACATTACCTCCTTACAAATGAAAAATGGGTATACGCCCACCTCAAAACCACATATCGTGTAGCCTTGACCCATGGCCGGTAGCCATCAGGTGAGAAGTGGTGCTTCTTCTTTCCACATTTCTTTTGCGAGAATATATTATCAGCAACCACCTCCCCTGTCAATGATTTTTCCAGCGAAAATCATCTTATCATCGTTTTTTGTTCATAAAACCGACACCTGCATTGATTATTCTTTAGTCAGCATTGCATGCTGAAGGAGGTAATATGACAAAACTGAAAAACACTGATAAGGAAACCATGTTTCAGATCGTCAATATCGCAATCATCCTGCTTATAATAATCTACTATGCCGTCCGGGCAATCTACTACCGCCAGGTTATCGACCACGCTGACAGCCAGACCATATCCCTGTTAAGGAGTATCCGTGAAGCGGCGTAGATGGCTGACCAGGGTATTGCTGGTAACTGACCTGGCAGCTCTCATCTGTTTCTTTACGGTCTATGGACCAATCGATACTTTCCGCAACTGGTACGTGACCACGGCCCTTTCCACCGGAAGTCATAAGTATCTGGCCTACATTTTCTATTCTCCTGACCAGTTGGAAGCTATAAAAGCGGAAAATCAGGTCATAGCCAGCGGCGATGTCAGTGACCGTGATGCCATTGTCATAAAAACTGAGATACCTGAGAACTATGAAAATGAATACGAACGCCAGATCCTTGAACGGGAGCCTGACCAGGATTACAAGGTCTTTGAGATCTCGGGAAAAGGCTACAGCGGCTGGGTAACGGTCATCTATGATCCCACGCGTCTGAGCCTTACCGTAAGTGAGACCGACCGGGGTCAGACCGTTTCCGCCATGGCTGATAAGACCAATGCCCTGGTGGCGGTCAACGGCGGGGCCTATACCATGGGCAAGGGAAACAAAAGCAGCATCGGCGGTTTGATGGCTGATGGAAAGATCGTAT
The DNA here is from genome assembly GCA_017445225.1 of Erysipelotrichaceae bacterium. GTDB lineage: Bacteria > Bacillota_I > Bacilli_A > Erysipelotrichales > Erysipelotrichaceae > RUG521. The sequence continues at coordinate 33,567 of JAFSUN010000002.1, forward strand.
GCGAAAGCGAGGAAATCGAAGAACTGATCTGCCTTACTGATGATGGAAAGCTTCTGCTTACCTACGATACCGTCCAGAATCTGGAAGAGGAAGGAAACATCGACTGGGCGCTGTATTTTGTCCCCTTTCTGATCGTTAACGGCCATAGAGCGACCTATACCGGTAATGCCGGCGGCCAGCAGCCAAGAACAGCCATCGGGCAGCGAAAGGACGGCATCATTCTGCTGGTAACCATTGACGGCAGAGGCGGTAACGGATCATTCGGCATCAACTTCTCCGGCCTTACCGACATCTTTGAATGGTATGGATGCTACAACGCTGCCAATCTGGACGGCGGCGGCAGCACTTCGCTGGTGGTAAACGGAGAACTGCTTAACAGTCCGGTATCCTTCCGCAAGGAAGGAGAACGTAAAGTATACGATGCTTTGGTATTCTATTGAAAAGATGAGATTAGCAATCTCATCTTTCTTATGTTTCAAAACATTGTTACATTTTATAGATGCCTTTCAGGAGTTACTGCACTGTTTGCTGAACAGCATCAACATTTATCACGGCATTCTTCTGATCGATCCTCAAGATAACATCAGCTTTCTTAGCCAGCTCTTCATTATGGGTAACCATTACAACGCATTTACCGTTTTCATGAGCCAGTTTTTCAAACAGTGAAACAATTTCCTCACTGTTTTTCCAGTCCAGATTGCCGGTTGGCTCATCAGCCGCAATGATTGGGGAATCCGTAAGCAGACTTCTGGCGATCGCCACCCGCTGCTGTTCACCGCCGGAAAGCTTTGAGGTTTTCTGCCGGGCTTTTTTCTCATCAATGCCCATCTTATCCAGCAATTCCAATGCTCTTGCGGCATCCGGTTTTCTGACGTTGTCACTGATATCCATGGCCAGCATAACATTCTCCACGGCATTCAGGTATCCAAGAAGATTGTAGTTCTGATAGATGATGCTGACCCCGCTGCGGCGGTATTTGGTCAGTCCGATCTCCCTGATCTCCCTGTCCTTGTAACAGATCTCCCCTTCGTAGCGGTCATCCTGACCGGAGATAATGGAAAGGAAAGTCGTCTTGCCTGATCCGCTTTCCCCTAACAGAGCATAGAAAACACCGCAATCAAGATCTAAATTAATGTTTTCAAAGATCTTTCTTCCCGGGTAGGAATAACTCATGTTTCTTATTGCCAGAATCTCATTACTCATAATATTTTCCTTTCTACAGAACGTTTCGGATCTGCTTTCTGATAACCGAGACTACGGTTACAGTTACTGAAATGATGACGACGGTTATACACACGGCTGCGGTCACTCCTGCTGCCGTAAGAGTCTTGTTGCTGAAAACGCTGAAGCGGGCTGACTCCGGTATTTCCATGTTGTTGGATGTCATGGCTTCGAACAGGAAACTGTTATTGAACAGATAGGCCAGCAAGATTCCCAGAGGAATACCGATGACCATGGCAATCACTGCCAGAAGACAATATGACAGCACATAGTGAAAAAGTATGCCCCCCCAACTTCTTCCTAAAGAGTAGTAGATAAACATCTCCCGGAAACGGTTGGAGAAGTTATAGATGACGTAACTGATAAGTATTACCGTTAACAGCACAAATACTATCGTAAACGCCGTCTTGTAGAAAACACCTGTCTTACTGAAGGAATCCATCAGCTCATCAAGATTGGTCTTCTTCAGCCCCAGATTCAGTGAAGGATAGTTCTTACTGCTGGCATTTCCGGTTTCCTCGTTTATGAACTTCTGGATATTGTTTCTCAAAGTCCTGAAGCTCTCATAATCCCGGGCATAATAGGTAACATTGTTAATATAAGTCTGGGACAGTGATTCAAAGGAAGACACTGTTTCCCTGGCCTTGGACTGCGATATGATGCAGCCCTGTGAATTTAGGAACATGTCCTGTCCGTACTCACTGTCATAAGATCCGAAATATTTATACTTTCCCACGACTTCAAAATCTTCATATGCTTCCCGGGAAAAGATATTCCCATAGAAGTACACTCTAACGGTATCCCCCACATTTACTTCCTGGTATTCACCGTTTTCGTCGGTTATCCTGAAGGAAGAAGCCACGATCATCTTATTGCAGGGGGAAGTCATTTCCTGTTCACTCAGGAATCTTCCTTCAGATAATTCCAGGCCTCTTCGCTTCCAGAAGCTGTCGCTTCCAGCCCCGAAAAGCTGATATTCACTGTATCCGGACCATTCATCCATGACGCTGGCGGCTGTGATTACCGTCTCACAGCTGTAGCTTTTCACCTCGGGATTGCCGGCTATTTCAGCACAGGCATCCATGAGGTGGAAGTAGTATTCCTTTCCTTCGGGCTTTCTGATAAAAGCCTGAAGACTGCTGCCGGAGTTTTTCTTTTCGTCATACTGACTGCTGAACAGATATCCGTTTCTGAATTCACAGTATACAGGCGTACTTTCAGCCAGCAGTTTTTCGGCCTGACTTCCGTCAGACAGCAACAATGAAGCCATGATGGAAGCCGCAGATAAAACTATGATCAGTACTGTCAGAAGACTTTCCTGCAATCTGTTTTTAAGACTGACAACGATGTGGGCAAAAAAGTATCTGCTCATTTCTACTCCTGTTTCTCCAGCAGTTCCTTAACACTTACCCTGCCGATCAGATAACGATACAGAATTACACTTTCAATACAAAGAATAATGACGAACATTACCGCAAGTATTATCCCTGAATTATTCAGTTTTAAAAGCTTATCCGTAATATTCAGAAGCTTCGATCCATCAGTTCCTCCCCTGCTGAACTGGTATTCCATTACTGTTCTGCTCAGTTTTACAGAAACTATATAACCGATAACAGAAGATGCCAGATATACCAGAATACGTACTATGGAATTATCTCTTATTATGTCTCTGTCTTCCTTACCCATTGACTTGAGCAAACCGATCTCATTTCTCCGGGAATTGATGTCAAGGACTATCAGGGCAGCTGACACAATCAGAACCAGGATAACAAGAGCATAAGAAACGATTCTGAAAGACTTACTGATAGAAAGAACAAGATCGGCCATACCGGAATACCCATACTTATCCAGGCTGGTATAATAAATCCAATTATCTGACTTATACTTATCAATCTGCTGTTTCAGTTTTTCCAGCTGTGAAAAAGAAACAAGCTCATATGTATTTACCAATCCGAAATCCCCGTTTTTATCCGTTCCCATCCGATCCCTATAAACATTAGAAAATCCATGATCCCTCAGTACTCTTTCCATGGTTTCTTCCGGAATGAATACCAGATTGGTATTGCCGACTTTAGCACTCGTTGTTTCTACGATCCCAACTACCTTTAGCTCGAACATAAAAACATCTGAAGCGGAATAATCAGCATTGTATACTCTTTTAGTAAGATAAACTATGTCGCCCGGCTCAATCTCTTTGACAGAATATCCTGAATCTGTTTTGATGATCTGTGCCACATTGTTTCTGATCAGGCAGACATTTTCACCGTTTTCTGTTTCTTCCAGAGTAAACTGCCTGCCATCAATCAGTTTAAGATCAGGATATAAATCAACAAAACTGCTGTCACTGTGAAGTTCTATTCCCAAAGGCCCAATTTGAAATCTCATTTCACCCGTCTTATAGTCATAACAATATGAGTCAAACAATTCATCTAACTCTCCATCGTCTGATTTTCCATTCAGAACATGTATCACGGCTTTTGCGTAATCTTTAGGCATCATTATTGAAGAGAACGATTCGTCACTGGCTGTTTTGTATACCTCATACTCCTTCTGGCTGATATCACTCCGTTCAAAACTGTTCTTCTTAAGAGAATCATTCAGGTTCAAAAACAATTGGGTTTCTTCATATGCCCCGCGGCCACTGATATTTGCCTGCAGATAAAGAAACAGATCTGTTTTACCGCTGATATATTCTTCATATTCGGCAGAGATCCCACTCAAAAAAAGCGAGGAAAACAATGTGGAAAAGATTATCGCATAGATCAGCAGATTCCTTATCCCGTTTTTCATTGCCATATTTATTCTGATCTTTTCCACTTTTTCCCCTCCTTCAGTGAGCAACACTATATACATATGATCTTGTATAAACAGTTGTATTCTCCGATGAATCTGTTATTGTGATTCTGTAATTTGCTGTAGCTGAAAGATAATTGCTGGAATTCAGTGAAAACACACAGGAAATCTGTTCCAGTTTCAGGCTGTACCCAGTTGGGACATTGCTAGAGTTACCCCAATTACCAGGAGCTGAAGTAAGAGAGTAATCTGTTATCAAAGAACCAGAATATGTTATCGTTCCGGATATTGAAATTGTCGGATAAAAATATATACCACCCGCATAAACAGAACCTGTCATCTCATTGTAGTAATTGTATATTACATACTCTTCGGGCTCATCTGGGTCTACCGGTGTTTCCGGTTCCAATGCTTTAACCGGTACTGTGAAAACCGATAATGTCAGAAGTAATGTAACAAAAAGCAATAATGTCTTTTTCATAAAGGATCCTCCTCTTAGCCCCATTGTATAAAAAAAAGCTAATAAAAACTCTCGGGTTCCGAGAATCCTCGTTTTCCGAGAGTTTTTTCGTGTTAATTTTGAAGAAATATAGTTCCTATCCTAACTAACTATCAGATTTTTCCTTTTTCAGGCAGAAACAA
>JAFSUN010000003.1 GCA_017445225.1 Erysipelotrichaceae bacterium
GCTTGTAAGTGCGTCGCTTCCCTGCAGGCCGCTTACTGTTACGTAGCTATCGAATCCTTCAGTGTATGTTCCTGCTGGACCCTGAGCCTCTCCGTTATAGGTGTAGGTCTGCGGCTTTGCGGTGATCGTTAAGGTTGCCTTGGTAATGCTGAAAACCCCGTCTTCTACAGTTATTGTATAGTTTGGATTATCAGCATCATTTGCTGTAACTTTAATTGTGTAATTATCAACATCCTGGCCTGGATCACGGCTTAAACTGTAGGCTGGTGCTACACCATTAGTTGGCACACCGGTTACGGTAGCTGTGAGGGTTGGATCGGTTGATGTGTCATTGTCATAGACCTTTGTCTTGTTATCGGCCTTGATGGTGATTGCGACTGGAGTGATCTCAAGTGAGCCATCTGTAATAGCCAGATCCTCTGTTGCATCAAACACGAAGTTATTTGAAACTGTTACAGTAAAATCTGCAACTTTGAGGCCCATTGGATATGTGTTAACATCTGTACCAGATGCTTTTGCCTCTGTTGGACCTGTCACAGTTACGCCTGTCGGAGCTGTGGTTGTCCAAGTCTCGCCTCCATCAATACTGTACTGAACTGTATATCCGGTTACATTCTGTTCTAATCCATTGTAAGGAAGAGTATCTGAATTACCTTCGACCTTTATCTTCAGTTCAATTGGTTCAATTTCTAACGAACCATCAATTACTGTAAGGTCGGTTTCTGCTTCAAATACATAATTGCCAGGATTAACGGTGAAGTCGCCCTTAACCAAGCCCATTGGATATGTGCCAACATCTGTACCAGATGCTTTCGCTTCAGAAGGGCCAGTTACTGATACACCAGTCGGAGCTTCTTCTGTCCATTCACCATCACCCACTTTATAAAGTACGGTATAGCCGGTTACATTCTGTTCTGAACCTGTATAAGGTACAGTATCACTATTACCTGTAATCTTAACCTGCAGTTTTTCAACCCAGATTGCATACAGATAATCATATGGTGTTACTTCGTCAGCAGCAACATAAACTGCTTCTTTAGTTTTGGCAGCATCACTGTAGAACTTATCGGTTTCCTTGTCATACCACAGGAAATTCGGCTCAGTTGCGTCAACTGTTTCCACAGGCTGATCTACATTTGAACTGTTCTTATACCAACCAATAAATTCATACCCCTCACGGGTAAATGTATCTGCAGGCTTAATCTCCACAGCTTGGTTGATAGGGAATACATCAGCTGTTGTTCCATCATCAAGAGTGTTGGACTTCACAACAGAACCACTACCACCATTTGGATACCACCATATATGAGTTGGGGTTTCCTGATCTTTAAGTTTATAAACTGCACGCAGCATTACTGTATACTTGCGTTTTGGTTCAGCTTCTGTGCTACCTTCAAGTTCCTCAACTTTTGCATCGGCTTTCTTTACTTCAAAAGTAGAGCCAGGGTATGCTTTTTCTCCGGTAGAAACAAAACTGTTGCCTTCATACTTCATGATTTCCCAATAGTCAAAGACCATATTTGCATCATTAGGGATGCTGGCTCCACCAACATGGGCCATAGCAAGGTCTTTGTATAACAGGTCATCTGTCGGTGCGCCGGTTCCATCGCCTGGATCATATTCAACTGTGATACCATTAGCGCCAACGATTTTGCTACGCCAACGAGCATAAAGATCTACACAATTATTGATCCAAGGACGATTAATGTCACTATTTCTGTTCTCAGTGACGTTACCATACAGATTTAATTCCGTAGAACGATTCTTATCATATTCCCAAGTTATTGTCTGTTCATTAAATGAATAAGCTTCAAACTTGAACTGATTTGTGAAATCAGGATCAGTATACCAACCTACGAGCTCATACTCATCACGATGTGCGTCGATGAAGCCTAAAGAATCACCATAATCCATACGGAATGACGTAGCCTGACCGCCCATATAGTCAGAAGGTGTTGAATCAGGAACATTTGGATGCAGGAATACACGGTACTGGATATTATGCCACTTGGCATAAACGGTTAAACCACCTTCAGGCATTGTTGTAGAAGTGAAATCACATGGTTCAGTACAAGCGGTGTCTAAATACCAGCCACTGAAAGCCCACCCATTACTGGCTGCAGGCTTATAATCTGCAAAACTTGCCAGGCTAGCTTCATAAGGTACTGGATCACTTACGCTTAATTGCTGGGTATGTTTATCATCTACTTCTTCGTTTGAATTACCAGACAGATACACACCATCCATGAAGTTGATTGTATACGTCTTTCTGGCATAATAGAAACTAATTGTATAGTTATTGCTATCGTCTAAGTCTACTCTTCCATCTGTATATGCCGGATTTGACCCATCATGGGAAAAACCAGGAATTTCAATGAAATCTTCCGGTTCCGTTGATGTAATCCCGCCTGCTGAAACAATAGTTACATGCTGGTGTTCTACATAGTGTTTTCCGTTGTAGGTTACATCCCACTCATCGCCCATTGCTTCAGTGTAATAATACATATGTATTGTTACTCCGTTACCATATGCAGCAGCGATAAATGTAGTGTTCTCTGCCTGCATTGACTCAATAGACGGAACTTGTCCTGAAGTATAAACAGAACTATTCTGAGGATCCCAAACATAGCCTGCATAACTCACTCCATTTGTCCCAACAATAGGGAAATATGAGGAAATATCCTGCTGATAAAGTGCGGTTATAGTTTTGATTGTCTGTCTATTATTCCGATTATAGCGAGTATTTCCTGTATACCTTACCCAAGTAAGAGGGTCGCCATTCAATGAATAATATTGAGTATTATAGCTTGTGGCATCATTCGCAGTCGTTTCATTAACACCACCCCATGACTGATAAAGAACTGTTGCTTCGTTTGGAATAGGCGCTCCATTATATGCCAGATAATATCGGTTACCATAAGAAGAAACTAACCTAACATATACCCCATCAACTAACCCATAATTACCTCTGTTATTCTGGGTATATGTATATCCCTGGAAAGTCAGTGTGTATTCATTACGGTCATAATAAACATTAATTACAGTATCACCTGTAGCTTTTACTTTAGTGGACAAATCCGGTTCAAAATGATCAAAGTGGAACCCTGTAAAATCCTGTTTGATTTGGGTATTATTGCTACTAGCTCTGTATGCCGTTCCATCTATGGTTGCATAAGCATCATCATCGTTACCGCTGCTGCTTACTTTGCCCAAGTTCTGAATTGTGCTTCCAACAACAGCATCTTCAAATGTCCATGACCTATAGAAGTCATAACCATTTCCTGCAACATTCTGTTTCCATAACAAAACGGTGTATTTAGCAGTTTCTGCTTCTTCCCATTTAGCATAAAGTGTTGTAGTTTTATTCAGACCACTACCAAATGTAAACTGTGTTGCTCCAGTCAAATCCACGACATTGTTCACCGGTTCAGGTGCATTTCCGTCCGGGAAATAATACCATCCTTCAAACGAGTATCCATTACGTGACGGATTCGAAGGTTCTTCAGTAACATCATTTGCTTCAAGGAACTGCGGTCTGGTATAAGTAGATCCTGATCCATTCTCCTTGAAAATCAGCCAGGCGCCTGAAGGAGCATCTACGGTCAACTCAACGCTACCGGTAAGCTTAATTTTTGTTCCGTTAGGATAGTACGTATCTTCAGAAACAGGATCGCCGTTTGCTAAAGTTGCGTTAGATGCCGGACTGATAAACCATCCCTTGAAGTCCTGGTCCGGGTCTTCAACGGTATATGACATCTGAATTGTAAAGTCACTTGTTGTGACATCCGGCTGTTCAAGATTCGTCGCAGAACCAAGAACAATTCCATGAGGATCCTTATAAGTTACGATGAAAGCTTTGAATACTGCAGCATAGTAATCAAACTCAGTTCCATCTACAAAACTCTCCTTAGCCAGTTCTGTCGCAATTGCAGTACGGATTTGCTCAATAGTAAGTTTGTCGCTTAATTCTGTATAGGTTTCGGTTTCAGACCACCCATAGAAAGCAATGCTCTGGCCTAAATCACCTGCACCTGGATCATAAAGAACCTGCGCAAAGCGATCTGCATCAGTGGTATCTTCCTGTTTTACCCAAATGGAAACAACTTCGCCTCCATACTGATGGAAGTTAACCTTGGCACGGGCCTTTGTTCCTGTTTCTACAACTACATAAACAGAGAATCCATCAGACGTAAAAGACAGAGAATTCTTCTTCTCCTTCTTTTCAATCTTCTGGATTTCCTTTATTTCATGTTTCAGAGCTTTGGCTTCTTCCTTATCAGCCTTTTTCTCCTTAACGTGTAGAACTGTTAGATCCTTTTTGGAGATATCTTCCTTCAGCGGTTTCAGTGAAACCTCAACCTTGCTGGGATCTGCAGGCTGTATCTCCTCTCCATCATAGAAGAAGGTAATGTCTACGCCCTTGGCGCTCTTGACGTTTTCCTCTCCTAAGTTCTCGGTCGCATATTGCAATGCTTCCTCATCAGAGATGTCTGTTACCTTCATTTCCGTGCCAGCCGGGAACATGTCCTTTGCGGCCGTTACGGTAACATTCATCTGCTTCGTCGTACTCTCGAACGTGTCGGTTTCCTTATTATCCTGGGCCCAAATCATGATGCCGTTCCAGTTCATGGAAGTGAACATCATGAATGAGGTCACAAGAATAATCCCGATCTTCTTAAGTAATTTTCCAGCATTATTCATAACTGAAACCCCCTTAATTGCTAAAATAGTTGTGTCAACAGAGTTACGTTTTATACCTAAAAAACCACGTAGCCCTATTACGCCATCATTATAATATCATATCCGAAAGTTATCTGAGAAATGAAACTGCCCTTGAAACAAAAGAAAAATTACTTCATTTATTACATGGAAGGTATTGACAAACTGCTATAAAAAAAGCGGTTATCCTCATAGCCTTTTTATATTGTTGAAAATTGGATTATTCCAATTTTACAGGGCTTTTTTTGAAATAAAAGTTGAACATTCAACTAACAATGTTCTTTCACAATCAAAATGTGCACATTACTCAGCAAGCCTTTCATTGCTTAATCAATAATATATGCCGTTTTTCCTTCTGACATGATCTTCCATCAGAAACGAAATTATACCTTGCCTAAGAACTTCAAGGTTCTTATACCGGTGATTCAGGAGAGGATACATTACAGTCAACTGTGATTTGATGAAATTCCTACGAGAAAAGGCGGAGATCATCCGCCTTCAATCAGTTATTAAATGGTGTACTCCGTGCCCTTGCCTTCCACCATGGCATCATAGCCCTTCTTGACCTTGTCCCAGTTCTTATCCCGGTCCAGCACCAGCCCGCGGCCGATGCCGTCAACTACCAGGCCGACGCCGATCTCTCCCAGCCTTCTTTCCAGCTCTTCCAGCATTTCCGGAGCACTGCCCGGAAGTGTTGATCGGCCGTCAAAGATGATGTGGAGATAGACTCTGTCCATTTCCAGGTTTCGGGCCAGCTGAGCGATCTGCAGAGCATACTCAATGGAGCCATGGGATGACTTGTAAGTCAGGTAGGATAGTAAGTGCAGAGCTTTGCCATTATCCTTAGCTCTCAATACCGCTTCCTTAAAGATCTCGTTGTCCAGGAAGCTGCCTTCGGCAATGGCCTTGTCGATGCGGACGTCGTCCTGCATTACGCAGCGGCCGGCTCCCAGGTTGGAGTGGCCGGCTTCCGAGTTGCCGGGCTTGCCGGCAGCCAGGCCGACATGAGTTCCGCTGGCATTGAGGTAGCTGTGCGGGTAAGCCATCAGGTAATCCCAATACGGGGTATAGGCCAGATGGATGGCATCGTTGTCATCGTGCGAACCGATGCCCCAGCCGTCACAGATCACCAGCAGTACCTTTCGGTTCTCTCCGAAATTTTTTTCCGTCAGCGATCTGCCGGTCATCTCCCGGGGCTTTTCCAGGCCCATGATGTGCAATACCGTGGTAGCGACATCGCTTAAGGCACCGTCCTGAAGATCATCGACGAACTGGCCGTGATCCAGACCGATCAGCGCCACCGGATTGGTGGTATGTGCCACATGCGGGTCGCCTTTCGGGGTTCTCAGGGTCTCGATGTTGCCGTGGTCAGCGGTAATCAATACTACATAATCCTTCTTAACGGCGTCTTCGACGACTTCCCGGAGATAATGGTCAACCTTGTTGCAGGCGATGATCTTGGCCTCGCTGTTGGAAGTATGGCCGATGACATCGCCGTTGGCGAAGTTGGTAACGATGAAATCATAGCTGCCCAGGGCTTCTCTGACCTTTTCGGCCACCTCCGGCAGTTTCAGCTGGGGTACCTGGTCAAAGGGAACGCCCTTGAGGGACGGCACACACAGGTCCTTTTCACCGGGATAGGGATCGTTGTTGCCGCCGTTGAAGAAGAAGGTCACATGGGCATACTTTTCGCTTTCAGCGCAATGGAACTGCGTCTTGCCGGCCTGGGATAACACCTCGGCCAGGGGCATGCTGACATGTTCCGGGCCAAAGGCAACCGGCAGATGGCTGAACTTGTCGTTATATAAGGTAAGGATGGCAAAATACAGATCCTTACGGAACAGGCGGTCCACCTGTGAGAACTGCTCATCGGTGAACATCTCCGTCAGTTCGATCTCCCTTTCACCCCGGCGGCAGCAGAATATCACGCTGTCACCGTCTTCAACCTTGCCGACCGCCTTCCCGTCACGAAGGCCAACCAGAGGGGAGAGATAATAATCAGTCTCCCCTTTTTCATATGCCCTTCTGACCGCTTCCGCTAAAGCGATTGCTCCATGACTAGACAACATTACGTCTCTCTCTTTCCTTGGCGGCTTCGTCGCTTTCCTTCTCGTAGTAGGAAGGATTGTGGATCTTTAAGAAGCACTCCTCACCGTTCTTGAACAGTACACGGTGCGGGGCCTGAACGATGGCGCTGTCCTTGCCGATCTGCAGCAGATATTCAACGAAGTCGGTCTTGAACGTCCGCTTGATGATGCGGCACGGGAAACCTTCTTCCCGGCTGAGTTCCATCATGTTCGGACGGCAGGCCAGTACCTGTTCGCCATCATGTTTCGGATCATTGTCGACCCAGATCGGCTTGCCGCCGCCCACCGGGTAAACGGTTCCGCCCCTGACATCGACATTGATGAAGTTGGACTGGCCCAGGAAGCTGTGCACGAAGCGGTTCTTCGGGTTGTTGTACAGTTCCCAAGGCGTGCCGACCTGCTGGACATTGCCCATGTCCATGATCAGCATCCTATCACTCAGCGCCATGGCCTCAGCCTGGTCGTGAGTAACGAAGATGATCGTAAAGCCGAATTCCTTCTGCAGTCTCTTGATCTCGAAACGCATGGATTCTCTCAGATGCGGGTCCAGGTTGCTTAACGGTTCGTCCAGCAACATGGCTTCCGGATTGACGACGATGGCTCTGGCCAGGGCAATACGCTGCTGCTGGCCGCCGGACAGATCGGACGGGAAGGTCTTTTCCAGACCGTCCAGGTTACAGTAATGCATGGCTTCCAGTACCTTCTTGCGGATCTCGTCCTTCGGTACTTTCTTGACCCTTAACGGGAATGCCACGTTTTCAAAGACATTCAGGTGCGGCCAGACGGCGAACGCCTGGAACACCATGCCCAGATTGCGCTTTTCCGGCGGAATGTAGATGTTCTTGGCCTTATCGCTGACCAGCTTGCCGCCCAGGTAGATGGAGCCCTTGGAGAGGTCTTCAAAACCGGCGATCATTCTTAACGTGGTAGTCTTGCCGCAGCCGGATGGGCCTAAGAAGGAGAAGCATTCGCCCTTCTTGACCGCCAGGTTGAAATCGTCAACGGCTGTAACCGATCCGAGTTCCTTGGTGGTGAAGGTTTTAGTGACGTGTTCCAATACGATCTGATCACTCATACTAATACTTCCTCCTGTCTCTGGTAATGTACTTCACCAGGTTGTTCATGATGATGATCAACAAGATGGTGATGACGGATAAGGCTGAGGCCTGGTTGATCTGACCGTTGGTACGCAGCTGATAGATGGCTACGCCCAGGGTACGGCTCTTGGGGCCATACAGCAGAATGGATGTGGTAAGCTCACGCATGCACGGCAGGAAGACCAGGAAGAAGCCTGATAACATGGCCGGCTTGATGAGCGGCAGGGTAACGTCCTTTAAGGCATCGTAGTGTGAAGCACCGCAGCTTCGGGCTGCTTCCTCCAGCGACGGGTGCACCTGTTGGAGGGCTGCCGAGCTCGATTTAAGCACGTACGACAGATAACGGGCCACATAGGCCACCAGGATGATCCAGATGGTATTGTACAGCGAGATTCCGAAGAAGGCGCCGCTCCAGGCCAGGATACAGCCGATGGACATGACGGTACCCGGTAAGGAATACGGCAGTACTGCCAGCATTTCCAGCAAGGTTCCGCCTCTGGGCTTGACCTTGTAGATGACATACGCCAGCATCGTACCCAGGATCAGACAGATGGTACCGGCGGAGAAGGCCAGGAACAGGGAGTTCTTGACGGAGTCCTTGACCATCGCATTCTTGGTAAAGACGTTGATGTAGTGGATGAAGGTCATGTTTTCCCTGGTGAACGGCAGACCGTAGGCACGGTTGAAACTTACCAGAATGATCATGACGATCGGCGCGATGACGATCAGGGTCAGGAAGGCCAGTGAGAAGATCAGCAGAGGATACTTGGCGCCTCTTAACTTGATCAGCATCGGCCGCATGCTCTTGCCCTTGATGATGTCGTAGCGGCCATGGGTCAGCAGATGTCTCTGCAGCAACAAAGCGATGGCTACGACGATGAACAGCACGATGGACAGCGCCGCGGCTTCGCGGATACCGGTAAAGCTGCCGCCGGAACGGTTCATCAGTTCAACGATCATGGTCGGCAGGGTAAAGATGCCCTTGGAATATCCGACCATGGATGGAATGCCGTAGTTGGACAGGGAAGTGATCAGTACCAGCAACATGCCTGACGAAATGGCCGGGATGGTCAGAGGCAGGGTGATCTTGCGGATGACGTACAGCTGGCTGGCGCCGGCGATACGGGCACTTTCTTCCAGCGTCGGGTCCATTCTCTCCAGGGCGCTGACGACCTGCATGTAGACGAACGGGAAGTAGTAGACCACTTCAATGATGATGATGCCGAGGATCGAGTTGATGTTCAGCGGCGCATTGGCCAGGTTGAACACTGACATTAACAGCTTATTGACGTAGCCGCCTCTTCCTGAGAACATCATGTCCCAGCTCATGGCTGCCAGAAACGGCGGGATCATGAACGGAATCGAGAACAGGAACTTCATGAAGCCCTTCAGCGGGATGTCGCTGCGGCCAAGCAGCCAGGCAAAGAAGACGCCTACCAGGGTCGCAAAGGCTGTGGCGATGACCGCGATGATCATGGTGTTCTTCATGGCGGCCAGATTTTCCTTCTGGACCAGTACGGACTTGAACATCTCGAAATCGATCTTGGTACCGTCCCAGAAGGTGTAGTAGATGATCATGAAGCAAGGCAGAATGACGACGGTGATCAGGGCCACATAGCAGAAAATGGTCATGATCTTATCCATGGACAGTCCCTGTTTCTTGCCTTCAAGTTTCAGGAAATCCTTGTTGGTCATTATTTCTTCGCCTCCCTTTCAAAGTACTTGCAGCTGAGGAAGCGGATTCCGGTCACGACGCCCTCAGCGTATTTCTCATCTTCCTCGTTACCGGCGGTAATCCTCTGAACGCGGTATTCATGGCCGGCAATGTCGATGAAGTAGCTGTAGATGTTGCCGAAGAAGGTAGCCGAGACGATCCGGGCCTTGACCGGAGCTTCGTCGTCAAAGACGATGTCCATCGGCCGGATGCCCATGTCGGCGATGTCCTTCCCCTTAGGCCAGTCTTCGGGAACCGCATCGCTGTAGAAGATCTTCTCATCATAGTCCAGATACAGTTTCTCATCTACTTTCTTCACCGGCAGGAAGTTGGATACGCCGACGAAGGAGAAGACGAAACGGTTGGCCGGATGGGTGATGATCTCCTCATCGGTGCCGATCTGGGCAATGGAGCCGTCCGGCTGCATGATGACGATCTTGTCGCACAGCTGCATGGCCGCTTCCTGGTCATGGGTAATGTAGATGATGGTGGTGCCCAGCTTTTCCTGCAGCAGTCTGATCTCCACCAGCATCTGCTCTCTTAACTTGGCATCGAGGTTGGTGATCGGCTCATCCATGATCAGCAGGTCCTGACTGGAGGTCAGGGCACGGGCGATGGCCACACGCTGCTGCTGGCCGCCGGATAACTGGGAAGGCATGTAATTGGCATAGTTGGACATGTTGACCAGTCTCAGGGCCTCTTCGACCTGCGGCCTCAGTTCGTCCTTCTTCATGCCGTGTTTCTTTAACGGATAGGCGGTATTCTCATAGACCGTCAGATGCGGCCAGACCGCATAGTCCTGGAAGACGACACCCAGATGTCTCTTTTCCGGGGTGACGTTGATCCTCCTGGCCTTGTCGTACATGACGTTGCCGTTGATGACCACCGTTCCTTCCTGGGGATCCAGGAAGCCGCAGATGGCTCTGACGACCGTGGTCTTGCCGCAGCCGGAAGGACCGACGATGCCGAGGATCTGCCCCGGTTCAACATTCAAACTGAAGTTTTCCAGAACCGTATGGTCGCCATAGCGGACGGTTATGTTTTTCAGTTCAATCTTATTCATGCAGATTTTTCCTTTCTCTGTATACAAACATATGTTGGATGTAAAACCCAACATATGTCTGTATTAAATTTTTCTAATTATTACTGTCAGATTATTTTCCGAAAATCTTATTGAACTGTTCGAGCATGTCCTTGCCGGTATTGGCCAGGTCAACCCAGTCGATCGGTAAGGCGGTAGCGGTGATTTCCTTGGCACTCTTCATGCCGTCCGGCAGCTTGACGCCGTCAACGATCGGGCAGATGTTAAATGACGGTAAGGCTTCCTGACCGCCCTTAGGATCGAGGATGAAGTCATACAGCAGCTTGGCCAGTTCTTCATTCGGGCAGCCCTTCGGGATGGCGATCGGGCAGGCGATGGCGAGTACGTCGCTGGTAGCCTGGTAGCCCATCGGTGAACCTAAGCTGATGGAGTTGAGAGCGGTATGCTCAGGAGTAATGGCGACCTTGTATTCGCCGCCGGCAACCTTCTGGTTAACGGCATTGGCTGAGGTTTCGAATTCCATCTTCTGATCAGCCAGCTTCTGGAAGAAGTCCCAGCCGTACTTCGGTGAATGGGTCAGGCCGTAGACGAAGGCCTTGGAGGAACCGGAGGTGTTCGGGTCAGCGATGATGATCTGTCCCTTGAAAGCCGGATCCAGCAGTCCGTCGAAATTCTTCGGAACTTCCTTTTCTGAGCAGGTGGTCAGGCTGTAGCCTAAGCCCATGATCAGAATACGGGCACCGCAGTAGTAGCCGTCAGGATCCTTGAACATCGGGTCAACAGCGTCAGCGTACGGTGACTTGTACTGTAATAAGCGATCCTGTCTCTTGAAATCGATGAGTCCGGAAGGCTCAGCCAGCCAGACAACGTCGCAGGATACGTTCTTGGCCTCAAACTCGGTAGCCAGCTTGGTGTTGCACTTACCGGAGGTAGCGGCGTAGAAGTCTAGGGTTACGTTAGGATACTTCTTTTCGAAAACCTGCTTTAATGACTGGGCGGCGTCTTCACCGGCGGAAGTATACAGCATGACGGTACCCTTGTACTTTTCATTTCCGTCACCGCCGGATGGCGTATCGTTGTTTTCCTTTTTGCCGCAGGCAGCCAGAGAAACAACCATCAGGAGCGTCAACAAGACACAAAGTAATTTCTTCATTAAAAAAATCTCCTTTCAATTATTTTGTTTGTTTAGCTTAATTACATTTTATCATTAATTAGTTCAGTGTTACACAAGAAAATTAAAAAATCGTTTTCCCTGAATGTAAAATCTTTGTATGTTGTATTAAAATATAGTTGAAGAAGAGGACATCAACAATGATCAGAATAACATCGCTGGGAGGAAGCGGCGAAGACAGCCGCAACTGTTTCCTGATAGAGAGTGACGAAGCCAACATCCTGCTGGATTGCGGTGTCAGAAGAGAAATCGCCGATACGGCAACCGTCTATCCGGCTCTGAGCCGGGAAATAGCGGAAAAGCTGAATGCCGTGGTCATTTCCCATGGTCATGAAGACCACACCGCCGCCCTTCCATATTTATATGAGCTGGGTTACCGCGGCAAGATCTATGCCTCCCTCAAGACCATCGAGGTCATCCCCGGCTACTTAAGAAAATGGATCCGGTACGTCAGGGACCACGAGGGAACCCTGCCTTTTGATGAAGAAAACGTGGAAAAACTTGAATATGAAACCATCGAGAATTATCCCTTCCCAATTGAATATGGCCGCAGCGGTCACATGATCGGCTCCCTGTGGTACCTGTTCACCCTGGAAGGCCATCGGATCCTCTATACAGGGGACCTCACCTATGACGGCATGGTGCTGAAAGCCGATAAGTTACCGCTCATGGATACCCTGATCATCGACAGCGCCTATGCTTCCCGCAGCCTCAGCCAGTACAACCAGTATCTCAACCTGCTGAATGTAGCCCGGGATACCGTCAGCGACGGGGGCATGGTACTGTTACCGGTACCGGCCAACGGACGGGGAATTGACCTGTTTCTGTATCTGAGCTTGCGAGATCTGCCGGTCTTTGCGGAGGAAAACATCGTAAGGAATACCGAAGATCTCAAAAACCACCTATACTGGCTGCGGGACCCCGAGATCCAGCCGGGAGAATACTATCTCATCAACAATGAAAACCGTCAGGCGATCCTGGAAGAAGGAATTCCCGGCGTCTACCTGTTCGCAGACGGCATGATGACCTCAGCCATCTCCCCTCTTTACTTTAACGCTGTCAAGGACAGTGAAAAGAACATCATCCTCATTACCGGCCACACTGCCCGGGGAACCATGGCCAACGATCTGCTCAGCGTTCTGTACCGGGACGAAAACAACATCAGCTGCCGGGTAGCTCCGCTGACCATCAAAGTGCACCCCGATGAGGAAGATGTCGAAACGATCATCGGATTTGTTAAGCCGCACAATGTCATCCTCTTCCACAGCCGCCGGGAAAAAGCCCAGGAACTGAAGAAAAAGCTGGAAGAAAAAGGCCTCAGAGTGATCTGCGGCCCGGAAGAACCCCTTATCATTTAAAAACGCTCACTTCAAGCGAGCGTTTTTTACAGCAGTGTTATGTCCTTTGCCGGATGACTGCGGAAATACTCATAGGATTCCTCAATGTAGTCCCTCAGCGTTTCCTCATCGCTGCCGAACAGCCGGGCCGTAATGAAGTAGATCATCTTCAGCAGGTTGCGGACATCATAGCCGGAGGAGGAGTAGATATCGATGAAGCGCAGGTTCAGTTCTCTGCGGATGGCATCATCGGCGATGATGGCCAGGCGGTAGCGCGGATCGCTGACCTTCAGAGTTCCGGAGTAGGAACCGACGACTTCACGGGGACTCTCCAGAACGAAGTTGGAATACTTGTGCAGTAGCGCTTCGCGATGGAAACTGACGATCCTGGCATCCCGGTAGAGATTGTAGTAATACAGCATTACCGAATAGATGTTTTTCTGGTCATCAGAAAGAGGCAGGTCCAGAGAGTCAACGTAATTGCAGCACTTATCCATGTAGGAGGAATAGATCTGACCGAAGAGATCTTCCTTCTTCTTGAAGTAGTAGGTGAAGGTTCCCAGCTTAGTCCCGCTTTCCGCGCAGATCTGCTTGACTGTAGTTTCTCTGTAGCCCACCGAATAGAACAGTTTCTTGGCGCTCTCGACGATCGCCGCTTTAGTTTCAACACCGGTTTTATACATACTTATATTTTACACCAAAAAGTCCGTTTTTTGACCCCCAACCCCGGTCAGAACGGCCTTTTTTTCTATTTTTTCCTTTTTCCAGGCCAATTGACCGGAAAACCGGCCAAAAAGTGAGAGGAACGGCTCAGTTTCTCCATGGTTTTCAGCAGTTCATCATCGGGCATTAACAATTGATAGTACGATTCCTCGCATTCCCTGATCCCTTCCCAGCTTAGGCGGTAACCGCAGGATGACTCATCCAGAACAATGAGCTGCGGGTCCCGCACCGGCCGGCGCAGGATCCTTCCCCTGCTCACCAGGGCGAGCAGCTGCTGCCAGTGGTTCCCGGTGAGCTTTCTTTCCTGATCGTCGCCGTAATACAGGATGGCTTCCTCATCCTCCTTCATGGCCACATAGGAAAAGTTACTCTCGGCACTCATGCCCGAAGAGTGAAAGCTGATGGAAGTAATGGCCTCCAGAGATAGATCCTGGCCGATGATCAGTTCGGCTTTCTCCGGATAATAATTCTCTGTCAGAAAATCAGCGGTAACACCCCGGCTTATCTTTCGGTTTTCCTCCAGCCCATAAACCACAAGGCGGGCCTTTTCATGCGGTCCCTGCTGCTGTAGGCCATAGGCCAATAGATCACTGGCCCGGTAATAGTTTCCGTCAACCGTGACGCCGTAAAGATCCCGATAGCCATCGGCTGTTTTTCCCTGAACCGTGACCAGATAGCCATCCGCCCCTTCCGTTTCATCCCAGGACAGGGCCAGCTGGCCATAGCGGCCATCCAGTTCCACATTGAATGCTCTGATTTCTTCTTTCTTCATGGCAATATCCTCATTAATATAATAATGGATTCTTTTTTCTTTCGCCACTGGGCCTGAACGTTGAAGTAAGGCTGATTAAAAGGTAAAATGAGAGCATGAAAGACTATCTTAAGAATTATTTCCGGGATTGGAACACCTTTGAAAAACTGTTTCTGCTGATCGGTCTGGCTCTGACCGTCATCAGCACCATTCTGTGCCAGGGCGACCTCATTCAGCTGATCTATTCATCAGCTTTCCTTACCTGTGCCATTCTGTTTTCCAAGGGCAAGGTGGAACTGTACATCTTCAACCTGATCGGTACCCTCTGCTACGCCTGGATCTCCCTGCGTCAGCACTACTATGGCGAAGTGTTCATCAATCTCGGCCTGCATCTGCCCATCTGCATCTACGGGCTTTTCCGCTGGCTGAAGAACACCGATTCCGCCAGCCATACCGTTACCATCAATACCCTTTCCAACAAGATGATCATTCTGGCCTTTCTGTCCCAGATCCCGCTGGCTTTCGTTTACTACGCCGTACTGAAATACTTCAACACCGATCAGATCTATCTGAGCGTGATGTCGGTGGTTTTCTCCACCCTGGCCATCTTCTTCCAGGCCGGCATTTCGATCTGGAGCCTGTACTGCTATACCCTGGTTGATACCACCGTGGCCTCCATGTGGCTGCTGCCGATCCTCAAGGGCGATCTGTCCCTGATCCCGGTCCTCATCTGCCCGGCCTTGCTGGTAATAAGCGACCTCTACGGCATCTATAACTGGAAACGGCTGCAGAAGCAGCAGGAGAAAGAAAAAAATGAAGGATAAGCTGGTACTTCTTCACTCCAATGACATGCACGGCGATTTTCTCGCCGAAGCCCGGGACGGCCAGCACATCGGCGGTGTTTCCCTTCTAAGCGGCTATGTCCAACAGGTCCGCAGGGAAAATGAAAACGTGCTGTATGCCATTGCCGGCGACATGTTCAAAGGCTCCCTCATCGACAGTGAGTTTCTCGGCTTTTCCACCATTGAGATCATGAACTACCTGAATCCCGACATCGTTGCCCTGGGCAACCATGAACTGGATTACGGTCTGGCCCATCTGCTCTTTCTGGAAAAATGTGCCCGTTTCCCGATCATCAATGCCAACATGTACATCAAATCCAACCACGTCAGGCTGTTTTCTCCTTATAAGATCATGGATGTCAACGGCCTGAATATCATGTTCATCGCCGTAATAACCGAAGAGGTTCTCTCCTCCACCCGTGGCGAGCCGATCGTCGGCACCTATGTCGACGTCTGGGAAGCCGCCCGGCAGGTTGGCGTCATCATCGACAACTACAAGACCACCGGCGTGGATCTGACGGTCTTATTAACCCATATTGGCTATACAAACGACATTGAACTGGCTAAAGCCCTCAATCCCAAGTGGGGTGTGGATCTGATCATCGGCGGCCATTCCCATACTCTTTTATCAAAGCCCAAGATCGTCAATGACATTCCGATCGTTCAGGTCGGCGTGGGCAGTGATCAGATCGGCCGCTTTGACATTGAGATCGACCGTGAGGAACACAAGATGACCGCTTACCGCTGGCAGGTACTGCCCATCACTTCCGCAAGCTGCCCGGTGGATGAAGTACTGGAAAAGGTACTGTCGGAATACAAGGATGAAACCGACCGCAAGTACGGCCGGCTGTTAACGATTCTTAACCGCCGGCTCACCATGGAATCCAAGCGCCAGGAAAGTGAACTGGGTAATCTGTTTGCTGATCTGATGCAGCAGGATTCCAGCTTTGACGTCATGTTCTACGGAACCGGTTCCTTAAGAAAAAAGGAACTGGGACCGAGCGTCCAGTACAGTGATCTGAAGGAAATAATCCCCTTCGTCAATGAAGTTCACATGCTGGAAGTAACCGGCCGGCAATTCAGAGACATGTGCCGTTACTTTCTGAGACAGAGCATTGACACTAAAGGTGTTTCCGAGTTCTTCAACCTCTCAAGGGGTGTAAGAGTCGTCTATGATTATGAGAAGGATGAATTAACGGAATGTTCCCTCAATGGTCATCCGGTAGCTGATGAACAGCTCATTAAGATCGGCCTCCAGGACTTTCACTACCGCAACTTTAAAAGCTGCTTCGGTCTGGATCTGACCGAAATAGAGAAAAGAAGAAAAGCCCGCACCGTCGTCACCGATGATTTTTCGGTTTACGAGGAGATGCTGGCCGGAAGCGAACGGCTTGACAGCCATGTCGAAGGAAGGCTCGTCATTAAGAAAAGAGAAACTGCCTAGCAGTTTCTTTTCATTTGTTCAGACCGTTTTTGGAAGAAACAGGGTGACTATTTTCTGATCCTGTAAATATTCATGGTGCCTGTAACCAGCCAGAGGAAATAGACCGTCAGAGTAATGAGAATGAAAGAATACGGATGGCCCCTCTCCAGGGCGGAAAACCCGAACATCGGCCCGTTAAGAAGGACCAGTGGCATGTTGGACATTGGATTCAGCAGTCCACTGTCATGCAAATATACGAAGCTGATTAATAGACATCCGCTCATGGCTATTACATATGCCAGCAGGATCTGCTGAAACCGTTCACTGTCACGGTTTTTGTGACTCAGCAGGGAAACTGCCCCAGCATACCCCAGCGAAACAAGAATGCTTTCCTCATGTTCACTTGTTGAAACGGCAAACAGCATGAAACTGATTATCACCGCAACCATATGGATAGCCAGTAAGGCCAGGCAATTTAAAAAGGAATCCCTTTCAAGATCATGTGCCTTGTGTCTGAACCCCTCCAGATCCTTCTTTAAATCACTGACACCATCATTAAAATCATGAAGTGCTTCTCTGGTTTTGGTAAGTTCAGAAGCCACAAGCGAGATCTGCTGACCGTATTCACTGTCCGTGGCCAGGGAACCGGCAAATACCTGTTCGACTGTCAGGCCGAACTCATTGCAGATATTGATCACATCATCCATTGTCGGCACGGCGGACGCATTCTCCCAGCGTCTTACGGTTCTTGGCGACACCCCCAACAGAACAGCCATTTCCTGCTGACTGAGCCCACGGTTTTTCCGAAGTGCTGCCAGATGGACTCCAAGTTTTTCCTTATCGATTCTGTTCACAGTCATCCGATTCTGAACCTCACAATCTGCTCACCCCATTGCCCTTCTGTCGATTGATAGATCACTCTGATCAGGTATTCTCCTGCCGGCAGGTACCCGCCAAATTTACGTCGGCAGTTTATTGTTATCTCGTGTTCTGTCTTGCCTTGAATGACAGTGTTTGGTCCTTTTCCTCCTTCAGTATCACCTCGATTGGCAACAAAGTGCCAGCCGCCGTTTCTCAATATATACAGGCCGGAAACCGGAAACTCAGAATACATATCTATATCTGTCTCACTCTGATTCCTGATTTTTATATTAAGCTGTCTGCTGTCACCGGATGCTTCGATCAATACCCCTTCCATTGCCAGCCAGCCTGCTGGTTTATCAGCACCCGAAAACTCCTCTGAGCTGATTTCATAGTTATGATCTCTCAGGTAAAGCATTGTTGCCAGAATGACAATGACAGTTGAAACAATAATAATAGTCAGGTTATTCTTTTTCATGGTTTTCAGTGAGTAATATAGAAAGATACCGAAACCGCAAATCTGCTTGAATTGATTTTTGGTTCACTTAAGGCGATATTTTCCTGAATACAGTCTCCCGATTTTTTCAGATAAAAGGGAGTTTCAGTCTTACAGTTGTACGCATATACGTTATCAGCGGGATTAGACAAAGACCGGTATATACTGTTATAAATAAATCTCCCTTCAGAACTCCCCTTTATCAAAGCTATTCCTAAATCATAGATAGCTTGAAACGTTGCATAGGGATCATGATTTACTACTGCTGATGCATACAGTTCATATGTCTTTATTCCTAAATCAACCAGTGTGCTGATATTTGTAGTACTGGAGTTTTCTCCTTTTCCTTCCATACTATATCCTCCAAAATATAAACTCTTGTTTTGCCCTCCAGTGTTAGTTATTTTTAGCGTTATGGTTGGTTTAACTTTCAGGTTAGAAGTATACGTTGAGACACAGTTAATGAAATTAGCATATACATCAAAAGCTACAGAGTCCAACACTTCGAGAGTAGTATACATATTTATACCCGAGGCTATATCTATCTGTCCGTTGATTTTTGTAACATTATACCTGTAAACGACATTATTGTTATTGTCGTAGAACTTAAAGGAACAGAATACATAAACCGGGACAACATTTGTATTACTGCTGTTCACCCTATTAGTCATTGTATTATTAAATGTACTTCGAGAACAAGTTCCAGAAGAAGTTTTGTAGAGAAAAGAAGCAGGAATATACATGATGTCATTTCCAAGTACAAACTTATAACAATAAGTTCCATTATGCATTTCCTTTACAACGACAGCATTTCCAGCTGCTATGGAAAAAATCATCCCCATCTGATCATTTGTCAGGGCAGAACAATCCGTTGCTCCCTGGCCAGGATCAACAGGTATGATTACATTAATGTCATCATGAGGAATCAGGTCAGACTGTGAAGACAACAATTCGATTTCTTCATCTGAGTAATAATGTATCGGTTCAACATAATCTTCCGGTATTGGATATGCAGGGTCTTCCATTCCTTTTACAATGTCAATTGGAACTGCAACAACAATCGCTAATAATATACTTACTATTTTTCTCATGGAGCAAGCCTCCTTTTCACCATTTTATCAATTCTCCCTGCCTGGGTGGCGGTCACATCTGGCCTAATCAGGGACAATTCTGTCCTATCTGCCATCAGGACTACACTATCAGAACTTCAGGGCCGGCTTTGATCCTGATGATATCACGGAAAGAAAAAGATCCCGCATCGTCGTCACCGATGATTTCTCGGTTTACGAGGAGATGCTGGCCGGAAGCGAACGGCTGGACAGCCATGTCGAAGGAAGGCTCGTCATTAAGAAAAGAGAAACTGCCTAGCAGTTTCTTTTCATTTGACTATATCGTCCTGATGCCGGTGATGTACGGCCAATATGTAGAAACTAAACAGTAAGGCTATTATCTGCAGAACAATGCCAACCGCAAAACATGGCCGATAGGAACCGCTGAAGTCATAGATGTATCCGAAGATCATGCTGCCGAAATACATCAGTCCATAGGGAACTGACTGCCCGGCAAAGGCATCGGCGTACTGTTTATTGCCGTAGACATGCCTGATCAGGGCCGAAGTCGTTATCTGATTGCCATAGGCGGTGCCCAGTATGAAGGCTCCGATCAGCAGGATCAGATCGCCGAAACACACCAGCATGATCACACAGCCCAGGATGGCGGTAAGACAGCCAAAGGCGGCCCCGTACTGGTCACCCAGCTTATCGCAGACGATGCCGGCAATGAACTTGAAGAACAGATTGCCCAGCATGATGGAACTGACCAGCAGAGGTCCCAGGGTCGGCTTGCCGATCGACTGGGCAAAGCCGTTGAGATGATTGCTGATGTGGATGAGCAGGGCCATCAGGATGGAAACCGCACACAGGGCATAGAACACCGGATCATTGACCTTATACTCCAAAGGCTTCGTTGTGTCTTCTTTCTTCACCTTTTCCTTCGAGTTTTCCAGGGTAAAGGGCTTAAAGTTCTTTTCTTCCGGCGTCAGAGTCAGAAACAGATAGGCCGGCAGAACCAGAACGACCTGGAAGAAGGCCATCGTGAAGAAACCGGCTTTCAGACCATAAGTATTGACCATGTAGCTGAACAGCGGTGAGTACAGGGCGCCGGCGATCCCCGAGAAACCCAGGGCGATGGCCGAGACGGAGCTGCGGTAATCGCTGAACCAGTTGCCGATGACGAACATGATGATGGTGCTGGAGAAAATGGCGTTCAGAACGCCCTTGAAGACGTTGACGCCCAGATAGAGATAGACGTTGTTCATGAAGCCGAAGCTGCAGGTAAGAAGAGCACTGCAGATGGCCGTAATCATCATGACGTTTCTTAAGGGGTACTTCCTTACCGCCCACAGCATCAGCGGAGCACAGAGGCCGGAAATGATGCCGTAGATGGTGGAGGCCAGGGAGACCGTTCCTCTTAAGGCCTGCATCTGCTCGGAAAGCGGCACGATGAAAGCCCCGAAGGCATTGGCCGTTCCGGTACAGGCCCCGATATACAGGCAGCAGCAGATTATCACCAGCAGATATGTTCGTTTCATGATGTCTGAATTCTCCTGCTTCCATTCTAATATATGTTGCCGGTCAGAAAAAGCGTTTGAACCGAAATTCAGGCGGCTGAAAAGCCGGCCGTAAGCTTCCTGTGCTATGATGTTGTCAGAGAAAAGAGGAATCAGACATGAAAGTACTGTTTGTCGGCAACAGCCACACCTTCTTCAATGACATGCCGGAGCTGTTTGCCCGCTTCGTGGAAAAGACGGCCGGTGAAAAGCCGGAAGTTGTCATGCTGGCATATGGTGGCCGAGACTACAAATGGCATCGCCAGGAATACTTTGTCCTAAGATTCAACCTGATGTACGGCAACTACGACTACTGCATCCTGCAGCAGGCCGCTCACCCCTACCCGCCCCGGGAAGAAACGCTGGAAGACGGCGGTTTCCTGATCGACCTGTGCCGGAAACAGGGCGTCACCCCGGTCGTCTACATGACTTGGGCGGAAAAGAAAAAGCCGGAAAACCAGCAGAAGATGATCGACACCTGCCAGACCCTGGCTAAAGAAAAAGGTGCCCTGCTGGCACCGGTCGGCGAAGTGTGGCAGCAGGTTCAGCAGCAGTATCCCGACATTGAACTGTATTTCCGCGATGGCGAACATGCCGGGCCCTATGGCGATTATCTGATCGCCGGCGTCATGTGCAAGCTGTTAACGGGTGATCTTTCCTCAGAGATCATCACGGATGGCTTCGACTTCCTGCAGCAGGAAACCGGAATCATTGAAGATAAGGAACGCATACCCGTTAAGCTGGACAAAGAAAAGACCGAGAAAATCTGGAAGATTATCAATAATCAGCCGTGGTAACGAAAACAGTGTACTTCCCTGTGGAAATACACTGTTTTTTAATATCGTATTCGGTCAGTTTCAGAGTGAAAGCACCCTGTTCAGCTTATCCATCAGCCGGCCAAACAGCTCCGGCAATCCGGTATGACCGGCAATCTGCAGGCAGATCTCCGCCAGGGCAATGCCGCCGATCACGTCGATGAAGTAGTGCTGCTTGATCAGCATCGTGGTGGCAAAGACCGCCAGGGAGAAGAGCAGCTGTAAGACCGAGATCCATCGGCGGTTTGCGGGCTCGCTTTCCAGCGAGTAGCGGAAGGCGATCCAGCTGTAGAAGCAGTGCAGCGACGGGAAGGCCCGGGCCGGCGAATCGACGCCATAGGTGAAGGCCAGGATCTTCGTCCAGATATTTCCGTTCTCCGGCAGCACCGGCCAGCGCATGGCGATCGGCCAGATGATGAAGATGAAGAAACAGATGATCTTGGCGAGAATGTCAGCACTGAAGTAGCGGTCACACCGCTTAAGATCTCCCAGGCTGGCTTGGATATAGTAATTGACCCATTGGGCAAAGGACAGATAGTAAATGATGACAAACTGAGGGATGAAGGGTATCAGCCGGTCAATGGCCATGTCCGGATAGATGAATCTTTCCGGCAGTATCAGAAACTTGGTTATGAAATACACCAGGCAGTTGAATCCGAAGGTCACGATGGCCGGCAGAAAGATGATCAGAAAGCGTTTCAGCCAGCTTTTCTTCGGAGCTCTCATCTTACTTAAGGTTTTCAATGTACTCCAGGGCGGCCTGCCAGTTCTGTTCAAAGGTGCTTCTGAACAGGACGACCGGACCGAAGTCCTCGTATTCCTCCGGTTTGATGCCGTTGACCATGAAGGCCTTCGGATAATCCGGCAGTTTTTCCAGCAGTTCATCGATTACGTAATCAGGGGTCGGCATGTGGAATCTTTCGACGACCGGATAGTCTGCTTCCAGCAGCTTATCCGCGGTTCCCTTCCAGTTGATGGTAATGTTGGCATCGGCACCGACCATTTCGGTGAAGTGCTGCAGACCTCTCGCCCCGCCGCCGATGAAACCGACTTCCGGGTTGGCCTTCTTGCAGAGATGATAGGTCTTCTTGGCAGCCGCAATGCCCGCCTGCCACAGGACATCGCGGTTGATGTCGATGTTGTTATCCTTTGCATAGGCGGTCAGATACTGATCGAGAATGCCGGTAATGTGAGAATAGTAGATCGGAGCCTTCTTTTCCATTCCTCTGGTGGCTTCCGCATACACTTCACAGACATCCAGGGCCTGTCTGACGCTCATTACTTCCGTGGCATTGATCGGTACGCCTCTGGCAGCCAGCACTCTGATGGCCTTCAGGCCTTCTTCGGTTACCGGCACCTTGGCCATCATGTTGGGCAGATCAGCGGTATTCAACAGAGCGCACCTGATGATGGTTTCGGCATCTTCATGGAAGGGATCGCCCTGAATGGAGACATAACCGCACCGACCGTTGGTCTTGTCGTAGATGTCCTTGAAGATCCGGGCGATGTCCAGCACCAGGTCTCTCTGAACAAAGACCATGATCTCCTCGGTTGAATGACCTTCAGCGCGGTACTTTCTGATCAGTTCATCGACCTTGCCCCGCATCTGTTCGTTCTGGATCATCTTGTTGACATAGGACGGGTTCTGGGTACAGCCGATGGCACCGGCCTCAATGGCCCAGTTGGCCTCATCGCGGGTCACGTTGTTGATCCAGAATCTGGTAGGTGTCAGTTCCTTTACTCTCTTGAAATAATCTCTTGCCATGTCAGTCTTCCTTTCCGTTTTTCAGTTGTTCTTTGGTAAATTCGTAGGCGGCAATGCTGACGGCATTGCACAGGTTCAGGGAGTCAACGGTATCCAGCTGTCTGATGAATACCGGGGTACCGATCCCGGCAAAGGTTTCCGGCAAGCCGGTAGCTTCGTTGCCGAAGATCAGTGAATATGGTTCTTTCTTTTCGACCTCATCCAGCGTCACGGCCTGACGGTCCAGCATGAACGGGTAGAGTGTTCGCTTCCCGGCGGCTTTCTCATAATCCTCAAAGCTGGCGAATAATGAGAATCTCAACAGGAAGAACGCCCGCATCGTAGCCCGTATGACCTTGGGATCAAAGATGTCCACGGCCGGGGTGATGATGGCCAGATCGTTGATGCCGAAGCCGATGATCGTCCGGATGATGGTGCCCAGATTGCCCATGTTGCTGGGGTTGACCAGCACCACATGGTTCTGGCGGGGATCGATCTCCTGATG
Source organism: Erysipelotrichaceae bacterium (assembly GCA_017445225.1). Taxonomy (GTDB): domain Bacteria; phylum Bacillota_I; class Bacilli_A; order Erysipelotrichales; family Erysipelotrichaceae; genus RUG521. Next base: position 23,936 of record JAFSUN010000003.1, read on the forward strand.
AAACTTCCGGAACATCCCCATGATATAGCAGTTTTCCTTGGCCCCGACGATGTTAAAGGCCTTATCGCTGCTGATCACTTCGATGTGCCGCTGACGGCACAGCTCGCTGATGCGTCGGTAAACCTCATTGTCGTGCTGCCGGGAATGGACATAGACGCTGATCACCTTCTCCGGATGCCTTTCAACCAGTTCCAGGGTCAGTTCGGTACCCAGAGCATAGCTCACGTCGCCGTCCTTCTTGTACTTCTGCATAGTCTCCTCCAAAACAAGTAACCTGCGCAGGTTACTTGTCATTGTAAATACGTATTCTTTCCAGCAGAACCATCCGGTAAAGAACGGTCCGCAGGATGTTATAGCCTGAGATGATCAGGATCAGAATGGCAAAGCCGGTTCCGGCAAACAGATACATGATGACCGTCACGATGGCGGTCAGGATCACCATGATCACTGCCGAAATCTTCAGGCTGGCTGCCATGTCCTCATCATAGTCAGTATATAATTTCGGTCTCTTTCCCCTGTAAGGCTGCCACAGCAGCTGCCAGCGGTTGGAAATCTTCTTTACTGTCCAGTGCCTTCGGTCCAGTTCAGCCAGATAACCATCCGGAAGATATCCCCGGTAATCCATGTGATAGGCAATGGTCGCTCCCCTTTCCCTGCGGAAGGTGAAGCTGTAACCGTGACGGACATCTTCTAAGATCAGTCCTGCTTCCGCCTGCTGCTCAAGCCAGTTCTCCAGAGACTCCAGCATGAACATGTTCCAGTAACGGAAACGGGTAATCTTTTCCATGATTAACGGCGTCTGTTGAAGAAGTCAGGTGATACGTCGCCGGTGTTGAACGGGGTATCAACACTCTGGGACTGAGACTGTTCCTTCTTGGCCTGCGGCTGAGCTTTGATGGCTTCCTTGCCCGGCTCCGGTTCGTTCTCGAAACCGGTAGCGATGACGGTAACGATGATGGTATTGGTCAGGTTCTCGTTATAGGCTACGCCGAAGATGGCATCGATGTCGCCGCCGGCTGCGGTTCTGATGTAGTCAACTGCGGCCTGGGCATCGTTGATGGTCAGGTCATTGCCGCCGGTGATGTTGATGATGGCATTTCTGGCACCGGAGATGTCGGCTTCCAGCAACGGTGAATTGATGGCCTTGCGGGCGGATTCAACGGCTCTGTCGGCACCGTCGTCCATGCCGATACCGATCAGGGCAGTGCCCTGGTTGAGCATGACGCTCTTGATGTCGGCAAAGTCGAGGTTGATGATGGCCTGGAAGCTTACCAGGTCGGTAATGGTCTGAACTGCCTGACGGAGAATGTTGTCGGCTTCCTTGAAGGAATCTCTGAACGGGATGTCACCCAGGATCTCCTTGACCTTGTTGTTGGGGATGACGATGATGGAGTCAACATGCTTGCGCAGTTCATCCAGTCCGTCGAGAGCCTGCATCATTCTTCTGCGGCCTTCAAAGGCGAAAGGCTTGGTTACGACACCGATGGTCAGTGCTCCGGCTTCCTTGGCACACTTGGCGATGAACGGTGCCGCACCGGTACCGGTTCCGCCGCCCATGCCGGCCGTGATGAAGACCATGTCGGTATCCTTCATGCATTCTCTGATCTCTGCTTCATTTTCCAGAACGGCCTGCTTGCCGATTTCCGGATTGCCGCCGCAGCCCAGGCCATGGGTAACGTTGGCACCCAGCAGGATCTTATTTTCGACCTTGGAGGTTCTGATTACCTGCAAGTCCGTATTGCAGACATAGAAATCAACACCGGCAACACCGTCTTCCACCATCCGGTTGACCGCATTGCAGCCGGCTCCGCCAACGCCGAACACCTTGATTCTCGTAACATTGTTAAAAGTCAGTTCACTCATATACTCCCACCTCAACTATTCTTCTGGTTTGTAAATAACATATTCTTCAAGCGAGCGGTGAACCCCTCTTCACTGACTTCGCTTTCCACTTTTTCGTTAATATGCTTCTGGTATGCTTCCATGTTGACGCTGCAGGTATCATAGGCGTGGATCTCCTGCTGGTCGATGTAGGCATAGAACATGCCCAGGCAGACGGCCATCTTGGCGCTTCTGACACCCAGAGTCTCCGGATAATAGCACTTGACCTGCTTGCCGAATTTGCGGGCAAACAGCTTGTCGATGCCGGCAATGTCGGCACCGTCACCGGCGACGATCACGGTTACGGCACTCAGATTCAGGATCGGTCCGCACATGTTCATGAAGTCATCAGCCAGGCTGTCAGCGGCATCCTTGACGGTTTCAAACAGCTGCCGGTCGGTAAAGCTGCGCTGCTCCTGATTGATCGACCAGACATGCATCGGCCGGTCATTGAAACTGGTCTTGTCCAGTTCGGCATACTTTAACAGTAATCGGGTGCTGTGTCTTTCCGGCAGATTGAACTTCTCAACGATCGGCTTGGCCAGGGCTTCGTAACCGAGGTTTTCATTCTCGCTGGTAACGATGCGGCCGTCATAGATCAGGGTGAAGAGGGTATGCTGCTTTTCCAGCTGGATCGCCAGCATGTAGGTCCTCATCGTCTGCTCAAACAGCGCGGCCTCCTTGGCTAAGGAGTAGTTGTCCAGATAGACATCGATGATCTTCAGTCCGGCGCTTTCGACAACACCGGCATAGTCATAGGTGATCATCTTATCACAGCACAGTAAGTCAACATCCGCTTCCAGTACATCGCACATTTCGCCGATCGGCATCCGTCTGTAGACGATGCCGTTAGCCCGGAAACTGGTTGAAGTAACATTTATGATCTCCACGTCACTGCCGACATTAACGCTCAGAGCTCTCTGATAGATGTCCCTGATGTCATCAATGCTTACCCGGCGGTCACCGGATTCGATAACCTTGGAAAAAGTTCTGGTTTCCCTCTTGAAACGGTAGGAGGGAATCGCCAGCAACACGCTTTCGACCGGCACACCAAGATGTGCCGTGATATTATTAACTGCCTCTCTGATTGCACCGGCAACAGCTTTCTGATCAACGATGCGGATGCCGTCCATGCCCTTGCACGGAACGCATTCTCTTTTTAATATGTTAAGGCGAGTATTAAAAAACTCACCTACTACCAGGCGTACTTCGTTGCTTTCAATTTGCAAGGCAGCAAGAATCTGCTTCTCTGTCATGATGCGCCTCCCGTAAATCTGATATTATTTTACCATACTTATAACAGAATAGTAATTATAATATTACACTAAATTATCATCAGTTTTCAGGCTTTTTTCAACTCTGCTTTCATTGGCGTCAAAGGTATAAAATCGGGTGTTTTTCGGCGGTTTTAAGTGTTATACTGATAAAAAAGAGGGGTGTCTTATGAATAGAAAATCATTTTTCATTACACTGCTGGCAGCGCTGCTGGTCTTAGGCGGCTGCGGTTCATCCAACAATACCAACAATACTCCGGCCGAACCGGTCACGCCGGTTGAACCGTCAGAACCGTCGGAACCCGTCGAGCCGCCGAAGCCGCAGGAACCGGACATCTCCAACCTGAACGCGGTCATGTATGACGCCGACGATCTCAAGGTCGTACTGCTGGGCGCCGAATACGTCAAGGACCGGATGGAATATCAGCTGAAACTGCACTTTGAAAAGAAAACCGAGGGAAAACTGACCCTTTTCCTGAAGAATCTTTCCCTTTCCGGCACTTCGATCTTCATGCCCTACGACACTCTGGGACTCTATAATGCCAGATACGAAAGCCCGGTGGAACTCACCGAAAGCACTGATGACACCATCTCCTTCATGCTGGCGGAAGAACGCCAGGCGGAAATGGGCCAGCCGGGACTGATCGAGGCCATTCTCCACTATGCGGTAAACGGCACCAACTACAACACCGTCAAGATCGCCGCGGAAGCCGGCATCAGCAAGCTGCCCGCCTGGCAGCCGGTCACGGTCAGCCAGTTTGACACCAAGTGGTATCAGAATCTCAACGAAATGAGCAATCCCAATGACTTCGGCGTCACGGTCACCATGCAGCTGAAGCCCCGGCTGGACGGCCACTATGTTCCGGACTTTTCCGGCAAGTACGTCGACAGCGGTTACAGCTGGGATATCGATCTGGGACCGCATGCTGAAAAGGTCATCGTCGGTCCGGTCGATTATTTCGTCACCAAGCTGGTAACGGAAGCCGGCAAGAGCGTAACCTGTGCCAAGCTGAACGGCTTTACCGGCTTTGACACCGAAGTGCTGATGGTGCAGAAGAGCCTGTACTCTAATGCGATGCTCGATCTCAAGGATGTCTCCTGGAAGATAACCAAGCAGCCGGCCTCCGGCAAGAGAGGCAAGGTCACCGTGGAAGTCAGCTGGCCGGAAGAAAACAAGAAGCTATCCTTCTACTACAGTGCCATTGGCTTCAAGAACGGCGTCCCGGTCAGCCGGACGGATAACATGGCCCGGCTTGAGCACGGCAGCCAGGAAACCTTCAGCTTCGAAAATGACTCTTTCTACAAGTGCGACAGCTGGGAACTGTACTGCTACAACTGCGTTGGTCGCTGAAAAATCTGAAAGTGCCGGTCGATCCGGCACTTTTTCCTTGACGATTTATCTTGCAAAAAGCCTTTCCACATGATAAGATATTCAAGCGTTATTGTAAAAAGATGTGAAAGGAGGTAACGGAATGGCAAAAGTATGTGCAGTGACTGGAAGAGGTCAGGTATCAGGAAACAAACGTTCCGACTCTCTGAGAGCTACCCGTCGTAAGTGGAATGTTAACCTGCAGAAGGTTAAGGTCGTTGTTGATGGCGAACTCAAGACCGTTAAGATGAGTACAAGAGCTCTTAAAACCTTAAAGGCTCAGGCATCAAAATAAGAAGTTAGGCAACTAACTTTTTTCTTAGCATGGAAAAGGTCGAATCCTTTAAGATGGTGATCCGTTATCTGAAGGACCGGGAGATCCTGATGACTGCCAGCCGGCAGGCCGTCTGGTTTGACAACGGCCAGATAACGATCAATTCACCCAAAGCCCGCTATCATCTTTCCCTTGATGACTTCATCGCTCTTTACGAGAAGGAAACCTTCTATCTTTACAAACGGCAGGAAGAATCCCTCGATCCCCTCAAGGACGAGGAGTATTACCGCTGGAAGAACACCAACGCAAACTGAGGCAACTCAGTTTTTTTGTTTTTTAGCAGAAAAAAGAGCACTTGCGTGCTCAGCTGTCTGTTATTTCAGTACCTGCAGGCTTAAGGCGATCAGGATCTGACCGAGATAGTACAGCGACAGATTGACGATCCTCAAGGAGAACTTCGATTCCCTGCCGAAGGTATTGAGGATCAGCACGATGTCGCTGATCAGAAACAGCAGGGAACCGACCATGAACATGGTGGTAAAGTTGCCGGGATCGGTCAGAATGTTGTTGAAGGCCACGCAGTTCAGAGCTACGATGGCGCCAATGTAAACCACGCCGAAGATCTTGAAGGCCAGCTTGGCGGTAATGCGCTTGAAGATCCAGTACATCAGCAGCGCTGTCAGGATGGCAGCCAGGAAGATGATGACGAACTTGTTCTTCACCAGCGGGAAGACGGCCGTCAGATAGGCGATGTGCCCGCCCAGAAAGACCAGGATGCCGCCTAAGAAGATCAGCTGTCCGTACTTCGGGAACACATAGCGCAGATTCAGCAGCACGTCCGCCACACAGCCCAGCCCCAGACCCAGAACAATCTTGGGAGCCAGGGGGCTTTCGGTCAGACCGGCTGACAGTAGGCCGACGATCACGAAGACCATCGAAGCGGCGCCCTTGAACGCGACGGCATAGACATACTTCTTATCGTGCTCAAAATAGATGAATACCGCTGCCAGAAGCAGACTTAATGCGCAGAGAAACAAATACTTCATAACTGATACCTCCCTACCCCATTAACAGTCATCACAACCGGGGTTGTGTTCACTGACCATCTGTTCAAATGATTCGCTGTAGAGCTTTACCAGATCACCAGCGGTCTCACCGATGTAGAAATTCAATATGGCTCCGTCCTTCACGAAGAAGACGGCGGGAGAAGCTATCTCACTCAGACCGGTATAACTGCCGATCTCGGCGATGATGTCCTTCTTCAGACTGTCGCTTAAGTCCTTACTGTTGAGGTAGAAGATCATCATGCCGCTGTAGGCCTTGCTGGAAGCCGCCAGGGCCACGGCCTGATCCTTACCGGTCTTATTGTCGGAAATCAGCACGGCATGAGTACCGTGGGAGAGCTGGTAGACGACGTCGTCATTCTTCATGTAGGAGACCATCGGTCCCTCCACCCCATACTCTTCCTTAAAGCGCTCACTGTCGCTTTTTTTCTTTTCCTGGCAGCCTGCCAGCAGCAGCAACACCGCCAGAACGGCAATTAACAGTTTTTTCATAGCAGGCTCTTTACTCCGGCCGCAATGCCTTCCGGATACTTGAAGACGTAGCTGCCGGCGACCAATACGTCGCAATGGTGCTCAACGGCCAGCTTTCCGGTTTCCCCGTTAATGCCGCCGTCGATCTCCAGCAGGTAATTCAGCTGATGTCTGGTACGGTATTCATGGAGCCAGTCCAGCTTGTCCAGGGCTTCCGGCATGAATTTCTGTCCGCCGAAACCCGGTTCCACGCTCATGACCAGGACCATGTCGACCTTGTCGAGAATGCTCTTGATCTCCCAGGGCTGGGTCTTGGGCTTGATGGAAACGCCGACCTTGAAGCCGTTTCTCCTGATCTTCTCGATGACCGGGATCAGGTTGTTGTCATCACAGGCTTCGTAATGGAACGTCAGCATGTAAACCTTCAGGCCGGCAAAGTAATCGACGACTTCCAGGGGATTGGAAACCATGATGTGAACGTCGATCGGCAGGTCGGTGTATTCCGAGATGGTCTTCATGATGGAAGGCCCGAAGGAAATGTTGGGGACAAAGTGGCCGTCCATTACGTCGTAGTGGATCCAGCCGGTCTGTGAATTATTCATGTCTTCAATGTCTTTTTTCAGGTCAGCGAAATTGGCTGACAGAACGCTTGGGGCAATGATCGTCATGTTACTCCCACTCCTTTCGTTTGTTGCATTCGGCAACTATCTGCTTATAGTCATTGTATCTGATGGAGGAGATCCTTCCCTCTTCCACGCCCTTCTTGACGGCGCAGTCCGGTTCATTGATGTGCTTGCAGTTGAGGAAGCGGCATTGGCCGGCTTCTTCAAAATCCTTAAGCCTTCTGGCCAGGGTCAGGGCGTCATGGCGGGAAAAGTCCAGCGATGAGAAACCCGGGGTATCGGCCAGCCAGCCGCCGGCAACCGGATACAGCTGCACGTGGCGGGTGGTATGCTTGCCTCGCCCTCTGGCCTTGGAGATCTCCTGGGTAGCGGCGTTATAGGCCGGATCCAGCCGGTTCAGCAAGGTGCTCTTGCCCACTCCGGACTGGCCGGTCAGCACGGTGATTTTTCCCTTCAGGCACTCTTCGACATCCTCGATCGAGATATCATGGCCGACGGGAATGACCTTGTAACCGCTCTTGCGGTAATCCTCAATGTACTTATATACCTCGTCATCCGCCCTTACCATGTCCATCTTGGTAATGACGATGACCGGTTCCACGTTTTCATAACTGATCAGAAAGATCAGCTTGTCGACCAGGAAAGCCGAAAAGGCCGGTTCGACAGCCGACATCACGATCATGGCCTGATCGACATTGGCGATGGCCGGGCGGATCAGCCGGTTCTTTCTTTCCAGAACCCTCTGCATGGCCCAGACCCCGTCGATCAGCTCATACTCGACCATGTCGCCGACCAGCGGCTTTTCGTTGAGCCGCAGCTTGCCCATGGCTACCGCCTGAATGATGTCGCCGTTTTCTCCCAACAGCCCGTACTGATTGGAAACGATGCGGATGATCTGTCCCTTCATCTTAGTAGTACTTCAGTACGATGACTGCTCCTTCCGTCTGCACATAGAAAGTACCCATGGCCGGTTCCACGGAAATGACGGTATTCAGCTGGTTGATGTATTCACCGGTCTCCACGTCCATGTTCTCCTCGATCGGCAGCTGCACCAGGCTTACCTCCGCTCCCAGCTTCTCCAGCCGGTTCTTGGCTTCGGTGATGTTCATGCCCTGCAGATTGGTGGGGATCAGGAAGCTGACTTCCTCGGCCACCGTGAGGTTGATGACCCGGGTATCGCTGGGGGCCAGCCGGATGCCGGCGGCCACGCTCTGATCGGTGATGCTGCCGGGCTTGTAATTGCGGTTGACGACCGTGGCGACGATGACGTCAAAACCGTTGGACTCCAGCATCGGCTTGACGATGTTGATGTCCCGGCCTGTATAATCCTCAACGGTAAAGTAGGTACCGCTGGAAACATAGATCACGATGGTATCGCTCTCGACCATTTCACTGCCGGCGGCCGGTACGGTCTTGATGACCTTGCCCTTGGCCACGTCCTCCGTCGGTTCATAGACGATGGAGCCGACCGTAATCTTGCGGTTCTCCAGGATCCGCAGAGCATCGTCGAGGCTGTAGGAGATCAGATTCGGTACTTCGTTCTTCTCGATCTCCGGCTGTACGCGGCCACCCAGGACCATGATCATGAAGATGATCGTGATGCACAGGGTCACGGCGGCCAGACAGGCCAGGACCGTATCCGCCGTAATGCGGTTCTTCTTTCTCTTGACCTTGCGGACCTCGGTCGAGATCTGCGGGCCGTTATTCTTCTTGTCGCTGATCACCAGCTTGGCTTCGTGAATGCGGGAGAAGTCCAGACAGGTAACCAGGTCGTTGTACATTTCATCGGCGCTGCCGTAGCGCTTGTCCTTATTCTTGGCCGTCGCCCGGATGATGACGTTTTCCACCGCCTGGGGAATCTCCGGATTGAACAGCCTGACGGAAGGGATCTCGTCATGCATGTGCTTTAAGGCGATCTGGACGGCCGTTTCCCCATGGAAAGGCACGTCCCCCGTCAGCATCTCAAAGAAGACGACGCCGAGGGAATAGATATCGCTCTGCACGGTCGCCACCTGGCCCTTGGCCAGTTCCGGTGACAGGTAATGCACGGAGCCCATGACCGTATCGGTCTGGGTCAGCTGCTGGGAATCCTTGGTAAAGGCAATGCCGAAGTCGGAGAGCTTGACGGTACCGTCATCCTTGATCATGACGTTCTGGCTCTTGATGTCGCGGTGAATGATGCCGTTGGCATGGGCATGCGCGGTGGCGGAGACCAGCTGCTTCATGATGTTGACCGCTTCATCGGCCTGCATGGCGCCGCGGCTCTTGACCAGCTGCTTCAGTGTCTTGCCGGAAACGTATTCCATGACGATGTAGTTGCGGCCGTTCTCCTCGCCGACATCGTAGACTTCGACGATGTTGGGATGGGACAGGTTGGTAATGGCGCTGGCTTCCCGCTGGAATCTTCTGAGGTTGACCGGATCGTTGTTCAGTTCGCCTCTTAAGACCTTGATGGCCACTTCCCGCTTCAGGATCGTGTCAAAAGCGAGATAGACGTCAGCCATCCCTCCTTCACCGATAAGCTTGATCACCACGTATCTCTTACCGATCATCTCTGCCATGTTACATCTCCACCATCACTGCCGTGATGTTATCGTAGCCGCCGGCCACGTTGGCAAAATCCACCAGTCTCTGGGCCTTGTCCGCCATCTCCTCCCCGTTGGTAAGGGTATCAGCGATGTCACCCAGAGGAACGTAATTGTAAAGACCGTCGCTGCATAAAAGCAGCCACTGATAATCGTTGTCGATCCGGAAGATGTCCGGTTCCACGCCCAGCCAGATGCCGACGGCCCGGGTAATGACATGCTTGCCGATCTCGTAGGCCTTCTGGGGGTCCATTCCTTCGTTCTTGATCAGCTCATTGACCAGGGAGTGATCCTCGGTCAGCTGAACAAGACCTTTCTTTTCCGTATATTCATAACAGCGGGAATCGCCGACGTTCATGATCCAGGTCTCCCCGTCCATGATCAAAGCGGCGACCATGGTGGTTCCCATGCCCTTCAGTTCGCTGTTTTCAATGGCTTTTTCATAGATGAAACGGTTGACTGCCTTTAAGCTCTGGCAGAACCATTCCTCGGGATTGTTGGCGAAGTGCTTGTCAAAATGGAGCACCATGCCCTGACAGGCCAGCCGGCTGGCTACATCACCGGCCCGATGACCGCCGATGCCGTCGCAGACGATCGCCAGTAAGGCCCCCTTGCCTTCCCTGATGATGAAGCTGTCCTGATTCTGAGCCCGGGCCAGACCTTTGTCGCTTATTCCGTATTTATTCATCTGACCTGCTCCTTTCATATTTGCTTCTGAGCTGTCCGCAGGCAGCATCAATGTCATCCCCGTGCTTCTGCCTCAGGGTGCAGCGCACGTGATGGCTCATCAGTTTATTGTACAGCGCCATCGCCGTCTTGTAGTCGGTAGTCGTAAAGCCGTGCTCATCGACCGTGTTGTAGGGGATCAGATTGACATAGACGTCAAAGTCCCGGGTCAGCTTTATCAACTGATCAACGCACTCATCGGTATCGTTGACACCCTTTAACAGGATGTATTCATACGATAAGCGCCGGTTGTTCTTGGAAGCATAGTATCTTAAGGCCTCCATCAGCTCGCTGAGCGGATAGGCCCGGTTGACCGGCATTAACCGGCTTCTTAATTCATCGTTGGGGGCGTGCAGGGAGATGGCCAGGTTGTACTGGACCTGCTCGTCCGCAAAGCGGCGGATGCCCGGCACCAGTCCGCAGGTGGAGATGGTGATGTGGCGGGCCCCGATGCCCAGGCCCAGATCGTGGTTGACGATGCGGCAGAAGTTCAGAACGTTGTCGTAGTTGTCAAACGGTTCCCCGGTCCCCATCACGACGATGTGGGAGACCCGGATCCCGGCTTCCTCGACGTCCTTCTGAACCTGCAGGACCTGCTGGACCATTTCACCGGCCGTCAGATCTCTCTGCTTTTTCAGTAAGCCGGAAGCGCAGAAGGTACAGCCCATGTTGCAGCCGACCTGGGAGGTGACGCAGATACAGTCACCGTAGTCATAGTGCATCAGCACCGATTCGATGCTGGCCCTGTCGCTCAATTCAAAGAGGTACTTGCGGGTGCCGTCGCGGGAGATCTGCTTTCTAACTTCCGTGATCTGCTCCAGCGAATAGTTTTCCGTCAGCCACTGGCGCAGTTTGACGGACAGGTTGCTCATCTCTTCAAAGGAGGTCACCTTCTGGCGGTAAAGCCACTGAAAAAGCTGGCTGGCATTGAACTTCTTAAAGCCGGCAGCCACCAGTAATTCTTCGAGCTGAGCTAAACTGTAATCGTAAATGGAAACTGTCATGTGCACCTCTGCCTGCTTATTCTATCATAGAACGCTGAAGCTTGGCGATATAGAATCCGTCCGAATGCTCGTCGAACGGGAAAATGGTTCTTTCACTGATCAGGGTAAAATCCGGATGGTCAGCCAGGAAGGCGGCGATCTGCCGTTCGTTTTCCTTCTTGTTCAGCGTACAGGTCGAATAGACCAGAATGCCCTGCGGTTTTACCATCTCGCCGGCGGCAGCCAGGATTTCCGCCTGCAGTTTCACGATGTCATCGAGATCTTCCGGTTTCAGATTGTACTTGATCTCCGGCTTGTGCTTCAGGGTGCCTAAACCGGAACAGGGAGCGTCGACCAATACCTTGTCAAAGGTGCCCCTGGTGAAGTAGTAGGCCAGCATGCGGCCGTCGCAGCACTTGGTTTCAATGCTGGAGAGTCCGTACTTCTTAATGCCCTTGTCGATCAGTTCCACCCGCTTGGGGTAGATGTCACAGGCAATGATCTTTCCCTGATCATTTCGGGCCATGGCCATCTGGAAGCTCTTGGTGCCCGGCGAGGCGCAGACATCGAGGATCAGATCATCAGGCTGAGGATCCAGGGTATTGACGACCTGCTGGGAACTGACGGCCTGAATGATGACGTCATGGTTGCGGAAATAATCGGTCCTGACGATGTTGCCGCGGTAATAGAGGCTGTCTGCCACCGGTCCCTGAACAAACAGCGGGTCCTTCAGCAGTTCTTCCGCCGTCGTCTTCATGACGTTGACCCTTAAGGCCACTTTGGCCTGCTGCAGGTCTTCCCGGCAGATCTTCTCACAGGCTTCCCAGCCGTAGTGAGCGATCCACATCCGGATCAGCCACTCGGGATGGCTGGTCTCAATGGCCAGTTTCCTTATTTCATCGCTCTCTTCCACCTTGACGGCCCCGGAGAGCGAGATCTTTCTTAACACCGCGTTAACCAGCCGGGAATAGGTTCCCTCCTTATGGTCATGGGCGATCTGCACCGCCTCATTGACCACGGCATAGTGCGGCACCTTCTGCATGAAAAGAAGCTGATAGACCGACATGTCCATCAGGATGGCGATCTCCTGATCGATCGGATTATCCACGTAGAGCGACCACTGATAGCGCAGATACATCTGATGGCGCAGGGTCCCGTAGACGATCGTCGTCAAAAGAGCCTGATCATTGTTGCTCAGACCGTCATGGCGGTACCTCATCACCAGTGAGGCAAACTCTTCCTTCTTCATGATGCCGCAAAGGCACTTAAACGCGATTTCTCTTACTTTCATCTTAATCCATTACATAGGGGTCGATGTCGATCTGGATCCTTAACTGCTGCTTGTTGTAGGACAGCTGCTGGAACCAGTTCCAGACATCGTCGATCATCTTTTCCCGGTCCATGCTCTTGATGACGATGCGGTGCCGGTATTCATCAAAGCTGCGGTTCAGCTGGCTGGGGCCCAATACCCGCAGCCCTTCGATGCTGCGGAAATGCTGGGCGCCTTCATACGCCGCCTTCTGGACCTTGCCTTCATCGCCGGAAACAAACATGATGGCCGCCATGTAGCAGTATGGCGGATAGGTACCGATGTGACGGTAGTTCATCTCCCGCTTGAAGAAATTAACATAGTCCTGCTTTACTGCTAATTGTATACCATAATGGGAACAATTATAAGCCTGGACGAAGACTTCGCCCTTTCTTTTTCCCCTTCCGCTTCTACCCGAAGCCTGAACGATCAGGTCAAAGGTGACCTCCACGCAGCGGTAGTCCATCCTGGCCAGCAGGGCATCGGCATTGAAGATGCCCACCAGGGTGACGTCCGGATAGTCCAGACCCTTGGCGATCATCTGGGTACCCAGCAGGATGTCGGCTTCATGCCGCTCAAACTGCTCCAGGATCTCCTGGTGGCCGCCCTTCTTGCGGGTGGTATCGGCATCCATTCTTAAGATCCGGGCTTCCGGGAATTCCTTCTGAACGGCCTCGTAAAGCCGCTGGGTCCCAACCCCGTAGTGCAGCCAGCTGCGGCTGCCGCAGGTCGGACAGGCAATATCGGCATCCATGGTCTGGCCGCAGGTATGGCACATCAGGATGTTTTCATCCTTGTGATAGCTCATGGCAATGTCGCAATGCGGGCACTGGATAACCTCACCGCAGCTGCTGCAGCGCATGATCGGCGTATAGCCCCTTCTGTTTAATAAGAGGATGCACTGCTCATGGTTTTCCAGCCTCTCCCTCATCGCGTCCTTTAGGGGCTGCGAGAGGATGGTATTGCCCTTGCGCAGCTGCTTCTGCATGTCGATCAGATAGCTCTTCGGCAGATTCTGATAGATGCGGTTCTTTAATTCCACCAGGTCATAGACTCCCTTGATGGCCCGGGCATAGCTCTCCAGGGTCGGGGTGGCCGAGCCGAGGATGACCTTGCAGCCGTGATGCTGAGCCCGGTGAATGGCCACGTCGCGGCAATGATACTTGGGAGTGGAATCCTGCTTATAGGAGTGGTCGTGTTCCTCGTCCAGAACGATCAGGCCCAGATTGTCAAAGGGCATGAATACGGCACTGCGGGTCCCGACCACGATGCTTACCTTGTGTTTCCTGACCAGCTGATACTGTTCATAGCGCTCCTGATTGTTGAGCTTGGAGTGGTAGATGGCGATATTGTTGCCAAAGCGCGAAGTCATCCGGCTGACCATCTGCGGGGTCAGGGAGATCTCCGGTACCAGGATCAGGACCTGCTTGCCCTGACGGCACTTCTGAGCCGCCAGCTGCATGTACACTTCCGTCTTGCCGGAGCCGGTCAGCCCGTGCAGCAGGATCACGTCCTTCTGACTGTTGTTGATCTTCTCAATGGCCTGCTTCTGCTCTTCAGTCAGCGGATAGCCGGCTTCCCGGATCTCCAGATTGGAAACCTCTGCTTCCCGCTCCTTGGCCGTTACCTTAATGGCTCCCCGCTCAAACAGCACACCGTAGACACCGGGATAGTTCCTGTTGAACTCGCTTCTTAACATCCCGCCGTTCTTCAGGGCTTCCACGGCGGCCTTCTGCTTATTGCTGGTAGCCTGGGAGGGATCGATCAGTTCAATGTAATATTCCATGACGGCCTTCTGACGGTTGCCCTTCGGCTTCATCTTGGCCGGCAGCATCGACTGGAAACAGGCGATGTTGGTGCTGACGGTCTGGCGGGCCATCCATAAGCCCAGTTCATACAGCTCGTCGTTCATCAGCGGCTCATTATCGATCAGTTCGCTGATTTCCTTTATTTCAAAGCCATTAGCCTGCTGATATTCCTCAGCGGAAAGATCGGAATGCTCGCAGGAGTCGACAAAACCGACAACCTGCTGGCTGCCTAACGGTACCGTTACTCTCATTCCTCTCTCCAGGCGGACCTCATCACCGCAACAGTAGCTGAACGTACGATTCAGATTCATTACGGAATGCTCCAGCCAGACATTGACTATCTGCATCATATCACCGCCTTAATTCTAGCACACTCCGACCGCAAATACCCATAAGGGAAGGCCTAAGATTTTCCAAACGCCAACATTAAAGGAGCCTTACAGCTCCCTTATGCTCATCAGTTTTTCTTTTTTCTTAACAGCGGAATGTAGAGGATCGATACCAGGATGACCACCACCGCCGACAGGATCACCAGATACAGATACCAGTGCCAGATCTCCGTCATCTTAATGCCCAGCGGATTGTCATAGGTGAACATGAAGTTCGGCCAGAAATCCACCGCTACCAGCTTGCCGTCGACATAGGTCGGGGAAGCCAGCAGGGAATTGACATAAAGGGACAGGAAGCCCGCCAGAAAGGCGATCAGCAGCGTGGCCTTCAGGTGCTTCTTCTGCCAATGGATCTCACCGGAAGCGGCGATGCAGACGGCCAGCACTATCAGCATGGCGTGATAGATGAAGGTCTGATAGGCCAGCGGATGGATGAAGGCCTTTTCCACCGGCACACTGGTACGGAAGATCGACGGCATTAAGATCGCCGCAATCGCGCCTAAAAGACAGCTGGGATACATGAAGGCCAGTACGTTTTCCCGCATCTTCTTGTTGGAAGTAAAGCAGACATAGAAGATCAGCGGGATCTGAATGGAACACAGATGCAGCGGCAGGTGATTCATCTCAATGTAGGGATAGATGATGGCCCCATTGGTGGACGGTACCATTCGGATGACGCTGAAGACCTTGACGAACTCGGAAGCCACGCAGACCCCGCAGCAGTAGATCAGTACCTGATGCAAAGAGGGGCGCTTTTGAAAATACAGCCAGATGAAGGCTGCACACAGTATCACACAGATGGCGATCCAGATGAAATGCCTGACAGTAAACATATTATTGTCCTCCGGAATCTTGTTGCCTTGATTATAACATCCCTGACCGGCAGGTGGTGAATTATTATCTGTCCCAAGTGTAAAAGAACTGTAAAATCCTCCCGTCTCATGAACAGGAGGATTCCCTTGAATTCTGTAATGTCTGTTTTACTGGTTTTCCGGCAGATAGGCGATCCGGGGATCCTCAGGGTCATAGAGGACGTCCACGAAGGTCGATGCCTTTACCCGGCCGATCGGTACCTTGTTTTTCATTTCCCTGATCAGAACGCCGGTAGCTACCAGCTGGCTGTTTTTGCCGACTCTCTCCTGAATCTGATACTTCTTTTCGTCGACTTCGTACTCTACGGTAACGACATCCTGATTCTTGCGGCCCTGGCAGACAAAGGAGGTAACCAGTCCCAGCACCTTTTCCGTGCACTGGGCCAGCTCCGACTTCTTAAAGCCCTTCTTTTCGTTGAGATAAAGTTTCAGAACGATCAGCAGGGCAATGGCTGCGATCACGGTAAAACCGGCGATAATCAGGATGATGACAACATCTAAATCCATAATTTCTCCCATAGAAAAGGCACGAAAAATCTCGTGCCGCTTTTTTACAACATGTGACGCTTGATGATGACGGAGATCAGCTCGGCAGCCAATTCAGCGTCTTCGTTACAGACAACGTACTTGTACTGGCTCAGCATGTTCATCTCTCTGTTTGCCTTGCCCAAACGCTGCTGAACGATTTCCTCAGGTTCGGTCCTTCTGCCTCTGATGCGCTTCTCCAGTTCCTCCATGCTCGGTGGAATGATGAAGATGGTCAGAGCATCCGGGCACTTTTCCTTAACCTTGATGGCACCTTCTACTTCAATTTCCAGCAGGACGTTTTTGCCCAGCTTGCGCAGACTTTCAACGTTTTCCGCCGGTGTTCCATAGTAGTTGCCGACGAATTCCGTCCATTCCAGCAGTTCATTGTTCTTAATGGCCTCTTCAAAACGCTCTCTGGAGACGAAGAAATAATCGATGCCGTCTCTTTCTCCCTTTCTTCTTTCACGGGAAGTCATTGAGATCGAATAAGCCAGATTCAGTTCCGGATTATCAATAAACTTTTCTCTTACGGTACCCTTGCCGACGCCGGAAGGTCCGGAGATTACAACCAACAGTCCCTTCTTCATATTTTCATCACTCCCTTTACAATATTTTAGGAGTATGACAGGTACAATGTCAAATACAAACTTTTCAGATTTTCATAATAATCTGTTAAGAAAATGCTCTTTTTTCCCAAAAATCCCTATTTTGGCCGGGAATGACAATTCAGGGAAAATATGCTATTCTCATAGAAGAAACAGGAGGCAGAAAATGGCTTTTGACGGTGTATTTCTGAAACAGATAGTCAGCCGGCTTCAGGTCCTTAACGGAGCCCGCATCAACAAGATATACCAGATCTCCGATACCGAGATCCTTTTTCAGCTGTATGACCAGAAGAAGTACCAGCTGATGATCTCCTGCCACTCCTCCTATAACCGCATTCATCTGACCGAAAGAAGCTACCCGACCCGCACGACCCCCAGCAATTTCATCATGGTCATGCGCAAGTATCTGGAGGCCGGTACCATAACCTCGGTTAAACAGGCCGATCTCGACCGCTACCTGACCATCACCGTGACCACCCGCAATGAACTCGGTGACCGCATCAACCTGCAGCTGTACGTAGAGCTGATGGGCAAGTACGCCAACATCATCCTCGTCAATGATGGAAGGATCCTGGAGGCCCTCAAGCACATTCCGCCCTTTGAAAATACCAAGCGGACCATCCATCCCGGGGCCCAGTTCAAACCGACGGAATCCCAGCCCGGCAAGCTGAATCCCTACGAGATCGCTGACGTGGACAATACCGAAAACCTGTTTGAGAAGCTCACCGGCTTCTCCCCGCTGTTATCCTCGGAAGTCTCTTACCGCCTGCATAACGGCCAGAGCTACCGGGACATCATGCAGGAGATTTCCGCTTCCCACAGCATCTACATCTCCACCGTTAAGGGCGAAGAACTGTTCCACTGCCTGCCGCTGACCCATCTGGGTGTCGAACCTCTGTGCATGGACATTTGCGAGGGCCTGGACTACATCTACTACAGGAAGGAAGAAAAGGAACGGATCCGCCAGATCACCGGTGACCTTTTCAAGTTCGTCCGCAAGGAGATCAAGAAGACCGAAACCAAGATCAGCCGTCTGCAGGAAAGCCTGGAGGAAGCGTTGGACTGCGATAAATGGCGCCAGTACGGCGATGCCCTGTATGCCAACCAGGACAAGGTCACCAAGGGCATGACCACCGTCACGGTAACCGACTATGAAGACAACACCCTGACCGTCCCCCTCAATCCCAAGCTGGATGCCCGGGGCAATGCCAGAAAGTGCTTCCAGAAATACCGTAAGCTGGCCACCGGTCAGAAATACATCAATGAACAGCTGGCCCTCGCTGAGGATAACCTCGCCTATTTCAACCTGCTGCAGAATCAGTTGGCCCAGGCCGACTTCTTTACCGCCACCGAGATCCGCCAGGAGCTGGAGAACAACGGCTACCTGAAGGCCAAGAAGGCCCATCCCCGCGGTAAGAAGAAGGAAACTGAACCGCATTATACCCGCATCAGTTTCAACGGTTCTGACATCCTCATCGGCAAGAACAACATTCAGAATGACTATCTGACCTTTAAAAAGGCCGGAAGAAACGATACCTGGTTCCACGTCAAGGATGTCCACGGTGCTCACGTGATCATCAATAAGGAAACGCCGGATGAGCAGGATATCCGCGTCTGCGCCCAGCTGGCCGCCTGGTTCTCCAAGGCCCGCCAGTCCGGTTCGATTCCCGTTGACTATACCCTGATCCGCAACCTCAAGAAGATCCCCGGTTCCAAAATCGGCAAGGTCATCATGAAGGACTACAAGACCATTTACATCGACATCGATGAAGCTCTGATGAAAGAGCTTCTGGGAGAATAGCCGTGGTCTTACCGGATAAATACCTGAATAAAATGAAAAACCTCCTGGGAGCTGAATACCCGGACTATCTGAAAGCCCTGGAAGAAAAGCCCCGGAAGGCCTTGAGAATAAATACCGCAAAGATCACCGTTGCGGATTTTCTCTCCCTTTCCCCTTTCCGCCTGACACCGGTTCCCTGGTGTCCCGATGGCTTTTACTATGAGGAAGAGGATGATCCCGCTCATCACCCCTTCTACTGGGCCGGGCTCTACTATCTGCAGGACGCCAGTGCCATGGCCCCGGCGGAAATGTTAACGATCGAAGCCGGTGACATCGTCCTGGATGGCTGCTGCGCTCCCGGCGGCAAGGCCCTGAAGCTGGCCAACAAGCTGGTTGATACGGGTCTGCTGGTGGCCAACGACCTCAGTTTTTCCCGCCAGAAGGCCACCCTGCGCAATCTGGAGAGGGCCGGCATAACCAACAGTTACGTAACGGCCTTTGATCTGCTGGCTGAAAGCCGCTTTGCCGGCTTCTTTGACAAGATACTGCTGGATGTCCCCTGCAGCGGCGAAGGCATGTTCCGCAAGAGCCCCGAACTGATCAGTTCCTGGTTGGAGAAGGACAGCGAATACTATGCGCCCCTGCAGAAACGGTTATTGGAAAAAGGCGTGGAGATGCTGAAGGACGGCGGCAGGCTGGTCTATTCCACCTGCACCTTTGATCCCCGGGAAAACGAGGAAGTCATCCTGGACTGCCTGAACAGCCATCCGGAAATGGAACTGCTCCCGCTGCCTTATCAGGGCTTTGAACCCGGTGTCCTCAAGGGCACGGAAAACTGCGGCCGGCTGTATCCCCATAAACTGGCCGGCGAAGGCCAGTTCGTGGCCCTTTTAAGGAAAAAGGGCTCCTCAGAAGGAAGGAAGAGCCGTGATGAACTGACCAACACCTTAAGCTGCCGGGATCTGGACCGCTTTCTTTCCCTGATCGGAAAGCCGCTTAAGGGAACGATAATCGAAAAGAACCGCCTGATCCTGCTGATTCCCAACACCTTTTTACCCATCGAGGGCCTCAAGGTGTTGAGATCCGGACTGTATCTGGGCGAAATAAAAAACAGCCGTTTTCTCCCCTCCCAGCCGCTGGCCATGGCCTTAAGCCGGGAAAACTTCAAATACAGTGTTTCCCTGGCCCAGGAAACCAGCGTTAAGTATCTGAAGGGTGAAACGGTCGAATGTGATGAAGAATTCGCCAACGGCGAGTGGATCCTGGTCTGCCGTGACAATTACCCATTAGGCTGGGGCAAGTATCAGAATCACCGGATCAAGAACCTGATCGATCCGGGCTGGAGGGCCTTATGAGACTGGACAAGTTCCTGGCTGACATGCAGGTCGGCACCCGCAGCGAGGTAAAGAAACTGATCCGCCAGAAAGCCGTCACTGTTGACGGCACCGTGGCCAAGGATCCGGGAATGAACGTTTCGGAAAACAGTAACATAACCGTTAACGGCGAAGAGGTAAGCTACGTCCGCTACGAGTATTTCCTCCTGAACAAGCCTCAGGGCTATGTCTGCACCCGCGACTATTCACCCAACGTCCTGCAGCTGATCGCCAGCCGTGATAAGAATCTCAATCCCGCCGGCCGGCTGGACAAGGATACCGAGGGAGCGATCCTGATCACCAATGACGGGCAGCTGGTCCATCGGCTGATCTCGCCCCGGGGCCACGTCGATAAGACCTACTATGTGGAAACCGACCGCAATATCCCGGCCAACGCCAGGGAGATCTTCAGTAAGCCGATGCACTTCGTCGATTTCACCAGTGAACCGGCGGACTATCAGCCCCTTGATGACCGCAGCGGCTATCTAACCGTCCACGAGGGCAAGTACCATCAGGTCAAGCGGATGTTCCAGCAGCTGGGCTGTGAAGTGACCTTTTTAAAGAGGACCGTCTTCGCTTCCCTGACCCTGGAAGGTCTGGAAACCGGCGAATACCGTCCTCTGAGTGAAGATGAGATCAATTATCTGAAAAGTCTTTAATCAGTTATTTCAGTGAGGAGATCATTTCGATGATCTCCTTATAATATGGCAATACTTCGGTGCGCTTCGTTAAGCCGCCTTGTAAGGCCATGTGATCGGCATGCCGGGTCTTAAACACGTTCCACTTCCCTTTTTCAATGCTGGCCGGATCAAAGTCCTTATGGTCATTGTACAGGGGATAACAGGCCGAGACCGTATTTACCAGCCCGTCATTCTGGCGCCAGCTTTCATCGATGATGAAGCCGCCCCTGGTCTTGCCCTTATAGGCCCCAATGCGCCGGGATGAGCGCCGGAAAATCAGTTCCATGCCCTTGCCAATGGGAACATGGGTACCGTCTTCCTTTTCCCTGCTCATTTCACAGGGCTGGGAGAAGTAATAGACATTATCTGACAGCTTTAACTGTTCATTGAGTCTAAGGGCGTTATCGATGTGCATGTCATAGTCAGCCCGGTCATTGAAGGGCAAGGGCTTCTGGGCGTTGACCTTGCCTCGGATGTTGCCGGCCAGATCCTCGATCAGGGGTATCCGGACGCTGTTAACGTCAAAGTCCGGGTCTTCGTAAAGATCATAGGCCGTCGTGCCGTTATGAGGCGCCGCAATGGTGACCAGGGCAAAGATCCTGTTGCCCATGCCGCCTTTGAACAATGGTGAAGGGTCCTCTCCGGCTTCTTCTTTCAAATCGTGTTCCATCAGATGGGCAAAGGTTCTGATCGTCGCTCCGCCAAAGGAATGGCCGAAGAGAACCAGACGGGTATCATCATTAAAATCCGGGATCAGCGGCTTACCGCTGAAGTCGCGGCCATAACGGTCATGACCGTATTTCCCGCTGTGGTTTCTGCCGTAATCCGTTACGGTACCGGCCAATTGCGCGTACAGTTCGCAAGCCCGGTCATAGGCACTGTCATGCGGGGCCACGCTGGCGGCGTAACAGTCATAGCCCAGTTCCCTTAACTGAACCATCAGATCACCGTTCCGCATGCCCCAATAGGGCATCTTTTCATAGCGGCTGTCATAGCTGCCCCAGCCGGACAGCCCATGAACAAAGATATAGGTAAGCTTACTCATGACACTATCCTCTATTTGATCCAGGTCACTTCATTGCCGCTTCTCGGTAGCGGTTTTCTGACCGGCAGACCGTCATCAGTGGCCGGATAGCCGATGGCCAGGGAGCCGTAGATCCGCTCGTTTTCCTTCATGCCCAACTGTCTAAACAGTTCGACCAGCTTTTCGTCTTCGTTCAGCCATCTTAACTGATTGATCCAGCAGGTGCCCAGATCCAGTTCGTTGGCCATGATCATCATGTTTTCCAGCGCACAGGAACAGTCCGCCATGTTGTTGCCGTAATCTCTGTCGTTGGCCATGACGATCAGGCAGGGAGCGTTGTAGTGGAAGATCAGCTTTCCGGCTTTGGCTCTGGTAATGGCGCTGGCCATGGAAACGTACATCCCTTCCGTTACCTCTCTGGCCGCAAAGGTATCCTGGACCATGACAGCCAGTTTCCCCAGCAGTTTGCGATCGGTTATGACGATGAAGTGGCACTTCTGGCTGTTTCCGCCGCTGGGAGCCATGCGGCCGGCTTTAATTACCTTCTGCAGCTGTTCTTCACTGACCGGTTCACTGCGGTAGGCGCGGGTACTTCTTCTGGTTACTATTGCATCATTAACATTCATAGACGGTACTTCTCTTTCCTTAACTAAAGTATATCTGAATTCCTTCAGCGGATAAATCAGGATAACCGGATTGTTGACCATGAGAAAAGATCTGCCAGGCAGATCTCTCATTAACACATTTAACAGTCGGTCAGCAGTTCCGTTAACAGCCGCCCATCGGTATCCGGCATTTCAAAGCCGATCATCCGGGCCATCGTGACCGCTTCATCGACCATGTTTGCCTGCTCGATCACCACTCCCTTCTTAACGGAGGGACCGGAAGCGATGAACAGGGTGTTCTCCGCCCTTTCCGGACAGCTCCCGTGGGTGGCCATACCGACATGGTGGTCGCCCGGGATCCTGGACTGCCAGATCGAGGGGATGTTCATGTTGTCGGAGAAGGCAAAGGAGATGTTTCTCCTGCTTTCAATGACGAAGTCAAAGGGACCGGAAAGATGATATCTTTCCTTCATCTGTTCCTTATCCAGCACATACCACAGCCGGATCTCCGGATCGTCCTTCAGTCCTTCCAGCAGATCCTTTACCCGATCGTACATCCGCTGATCGTTTGGATCAGCCAGTTCCACATAGCAGGACAGGCAGCAGGAATGGGCATAGACGTCCCAGGAGGTGATGTTTCCTTCGCTGTCATATCTGATCAGGCCTTCATTGGCGAACAGCTTATTGAGGTTCAGGACGTCATCGACATCGGTCTGCCCATGGTCGCCCATGATGATGAAGTTGGTGTTATCGTAGTCGCCATATCTGCGGACGCTTTCCAACAGAACCCCGAATTCCTCATCGTGCTTGCGCAGCTGCTCCCTGACCTGTTCATTGAAGACCCCGTAGTGATGTCTGGTTCCGTCCAGATCGCACATCTTGACCAGCATCACGTCAGGCTGGCCATGATCGCGGACGATGTCAGGAGCCAGAGCCATCGTAAAGGCATCGATCCTATCTTCCGCCCCCTTCATCAGCCGGCCGTACTTCCAGAAGTACTCCTGCATCAGGTTATCGCTGGCGTAGCCGTTGAGATACTGCTCGGGATGATAACCGGTATAGTTATAGGGGATGATCATCGGCATGTTATAGGTATAGTCGGCCCCGCCGGTAACCGGCCAGCTCAGGGAACAGGTCGTAAGGCCATGGTCTCTGGCATGGTCCAGCAGCGTGGGTACTTTTATTTCTTCCTTTAAGCCAAACCATACATCGGACTTCAGGCAGCCCCGCTCGAGCTTTTCGTTGCAGCAGATGCCGTGGCCGTCCACGTACCGGCCGGTAACGATCGAAGTATGGCAGCTGTAGGTCAGTGCCGGATGGGTCGGCAGCAAATGGTGCACATAGGAACCGTTATCAAGTACCTGCCGGAAATGCGGCAGGGTTTTCATGTATTCGATGTCGCCGCTGCACAGCGCATCGATCATAAAGACCAGCAGTTTTCTCATTCTATGACACCTTCAGTATTTCCACTTCCGGCAGCCGGATCCTTACCGTATTGGTTTCCAGGGCTTCCCGGATCTCTTCTTCACTCAGCACGATGGAGAGTGCGGAACCGATGCCGTTTTTCTCCACGAATTCATCGAGGGACAGACAGGCATAGTCATCTCCTTCATTCACCATCAGCATGTTCACGCCCAGCTGTTTGGCCAGACCGAAGACATGGGCGAACTCATCCTCACCCTTCTCAATGATGCCGATCAGCGGCAGGCTGTCATAGTAGTGTTCGTAGTATTTGCACCAGTTGGTTCCCCTTTCCAGGGATGTAAAGACATACAGGGAAGGATAGCTGTCCTTGGTTGAAACCAGGGGCTTGCTGGTGAGACGGTCGCCATCGACATCCCGCAAAGACAGGGCAAAGACCAGATAGGGACAGCGGTAGAGAGACCGCATTGCCTGATCAAACAGACCATCATAGTCCTCATCCAGGCTGTCCATTTCCGCCAGAGAGCTGATCAGCCGGTCAGTTTCATTAAATACATCGTATTCCATCATTAACTCCCTCCTCTTCAGGGGACAGAAAGCCTCGTTTCCGAGGCTGTAAAAGTATTATTATTTGGGCAGGTATTCGTGATCGTCGATCTCCAGCCAGGTCAGATTGTTGGGATCAAAGGTCATGCTGGAGTACATTACCTCATCGTCATCGGCGATCTCCTGTTCTTCACCGGGTTCCTCATCGGGATTTTCCGGGATCTCCTGATGGCTGGGGCCGTAGATGATCATCGCAAAGGAATAGACATAGTGCTGCCCATGGAAGTCGGTAACGACGGCCCTCCGGGGCTCCGCATCCTGAGCGGTCTTGTAGTTGATGTAGGCTTCGCCGGTCATCTGGTCAACCGCAAATTCATATTCGGTGCCGTTGGATTCGCAGGCCCAGGTCCCGTTGATCAGGCTCCAGACCTGAGACTGGGACATCTGGCTGTTGACATCCTTGTGGTAGCGGGCTTCTGAAATATTATAGGGAGTAACCGTGATGTAGTCCAGCTTGTTATTGTAGACGAGTCTGACCACACCGTCGATCTGTTCACTGGTTTCCTCTTCATAGTCATCCAGGACCCAATGAGCGGTAAAGACGTAGACACCGTTTCCTTCATAGCGGAACTCATCGGTCTCGCCATAGCCCATGCCTTCGCCGGCTCCCCAGGTGCTTTCCATGTACTTGTAGGAATTGCTTTCGACCAGGAAGTCCACGAATTCCTCTTCCTCATTGGTCCAGGAATCAGCGGCCGCCAGCTTGGTCCACAGTTCGGACTGGCTTAAGCCCTTGTCACCGGGGTCGACCGGCGTCGGATCGGGATCAACGGGAGTCGGATCGACCGGGGTCGGATCAACCGGATCAACCGGCTTGTCGCCGATGGTTACCGGCTTGTAGGTCTGGTTCTGGGTTTCACTGCCGTTATCCAGATAGGTGAGCACCCGGATGCGCTGTGAGACGCTTTCCGGATTGTATTCGACGGTGACCTTCTTATCGCCGTCGGAAAAACGGACGGTCAGTTCATAGACGTTCTTGCCCTGATACCTGAAACCGGAAACCACCCCGCCGATGCTCTTGTCCTTGTTGGTGATCCGGGCCTGGCGGTAAGTGTAATCGGAACCGTCCTTGCCAAAATAGACGTAATACTCACCGCTGCTCCAGGCTTCGTTTTCCGCCAGCTGCAGTTTTTCCCACAGTTGACTCTGTGATAGCTTGGCCGTTTCCGAATTGCCGGGGAACAGTGAGCAGCCGCCCAATGTCGTTATGAGTAATAAGGCCATTAAGCCCTTGATAAACTTTTTCATATGTAAGTCACCACCTTGGTTAATTATAACATTTTTTACCCTTCCTTGTGAATTGGCGCCTTTGTGACCCGGGTCTGCACCAGATAGATGATGGCGCTGGAGATCACACAGCCGGCAATCGCAATGATGAAGGAATAGATGTAGGTACCGGTATGATCGTAGAGGAAACCGATGCCGGTGATCACCGCACTGCGGCCGAGGTTTTCCATTAAGGAAAGCATCGAGAAGGCATCACCATAGGCCTCGTCGCCATAGATGATCCGGATGTTCAGGGGAACCGCCACCTTGTTTACCGCATAGCAGGCCCCATACAGGATGCCGGCCACAAACAGCAGCGAAGGGCTCAGCGGCAGCAGCACGATCATTAACAGACCGGCCAAACAGATGCTCATGAAGACTACTGCGGAGATGGCTACGCCCAGATAGTCGATCAGTAAGCCGATCAGAAACTTGAAGACCACGTTGCCAACCATCGAGGCCGATAACAGCGAGGCGGCCGAGAGCGGATCGTTGCCGATGCTTTCGGCAAAGCTGGGCAGATAGCTGGTCAGGGTCGTAACGGTGATGACGGCGAAGGAAGCCGTAACCAGGATGATGAAGGTCTTCTGGAAAGGCTTATAGGCCAGATAGCCGTCATAGTTTTTCTTCTTATCTTCCTTATCGCTTCGATACGGTTCCATCCCCGCCTGCTGCGGCTTGAAGGGAACAAACAGGATCGGCAGAGTCAGGGCGATCATGACCCCGACACAGAGCAGATAGCTGCTGGTAAAGCCCTTTTCCTGCAGATGACGGGCCAGAAACGGCGTAAACAGCGAGCCCATGATGCCGGAGAAGCTCATGATCAGGCCGGTTATCGTACCCCGGCGGGATAAGAACCAGTTGCCGGTGATCATCGTGATCATCACCGGACCCAGGCAGGCCAGCCCGAGGCCGCGGAAGACCGACAGGAAATTGACCAGAACGAGGGACTTGCTGAAGGCGGTGCCGATGCCGGCGATCAGCAGACATGCCATGCCGAAGATGATGATCAGCCGGCAGTTGATCTTCTTAGTCGCTTTGGCAACCAGCGGCGTCGTAAAGCCCGTTACCAATCCGGCAATGGAAACATGCAGAGTTGCCTGTCCCCGGCCGGTATTCATGATGGCGGCCAGCGGCTCATAGAAAAGCCCATAGGAGTTCGGTACTCCTATGATGGCACAGGCCAGCAGGCAGCCGGCGGCAGTAACAAGCAGATATGTAATCTTTTCCCTGTTCATATCTTAATACTATCACAACCCAGATAAAAACAGACCATCACCGCATAAAAATGTCATAAGAAAAGAACTGCTGTGAATACCTTCACTTCAGTCCCTTATTAATGCTTGCTGTACTAATTCCAATATCTTTTCAGCTGCTCATAGAAGTTTTCTCTGGTGCCAGCCATGATGATTACGATAACGGCATCATCTACATATTCGACCGTGTAAGCCAGTTCATAATTGATTCTGTTATGGTAGATGTCATAACTGCGAACCCCATTAAGATCACCCTTTTTGGCATCGCCAAGTTCAGGGTTTTCCATAATGGCGCGTATCGCTTCTTCATACAGTTTCTTAAGTTTCTGATCTTTTAGTTTTTTCAGGTATCTGGCAGCTGGAGGTAGGATCTTAACATCCGCCATTAATTATCCTCATCAAAAACATCATGAAGGGTAAAAGTCTCTGCCTCCCCTCTGGCGGCTTTCTTTGCCATTTCCAGCATGTTTTCAATTGATGTTTTTACTTTTCCCTGTCTGATTTTATACTCTTTCAGCAAGGCAGTTCCTTCATATCCCTCACTGATGAGATCTGAAAGAATCTGTTCAGCGAATTCTCCACCGGCAGTATCTCTGGCGGGAACGATGACCAGAGCTCCATCCTTTACCATGCAGATGGCTTCCCTGTCAAAACCGAGTTCGGAAAAGAATTTCTGCGGAATCGTGAACTGCCTTTTTGAAGAAATGCTTACTCTCTTCTGCTCAAATAAATCAGTCATACCATGAATCTCCTTTCCAATTTTCCTTGTTTCATTGTTTCCTTGTTTATTATAACTTTTCCCCGCTCCTTTTTCAACACACTGTCTAATAGCGGATTTTTCCGAAAACACCTGAAAAAAGGCTGAAGCGATATTCTTTACTTCAGTCTTTTCATTTGGTTAATCAAGTTCGGCCTTGCCGGTGTACAGCTGGTAGTAACGGCCCTTGTTCTGTAACAGGGCCTCATGATCACCTCTTTCAATGATCCGGCCATGCTCCAGAACGATGATCGCATTGGAGTTGCGGACGGTTGAAAGACGGTGAGCGATGACGAAGACCGTCCGGCCCTGCATCAGCTTGTCCATGCCCTTCTCGATGACCCTTTCGGTGTGGGTATCGATGGAGGAGGTGGCCTCATCCAGAATCAGGACCGGCGGGTCACTGACGGCGGCACGGGCGATGTTAAGCAGCTGGCGCTGGCCCTGGGACAGGTTGGTGCCGTTGGCTGTCAGCATCGTATTGTAGCCTTCCGGCAGACGCTTGATGAAACTGTGGGCATTGGCCAGCTTGGCGGCCGCAATGCACTCTTCATCGGTGGCGTCCAGCTTGCCGTAGCGGATGTTATCCATGACTGTCCCGGAGAACAGGTTGGTATCCTGCAATACGACACCCAGGGAATTCCGCAGGGAACTCTTCTTAATGCGGCTGATCGGGATGCCGTCATAGGTGATCTCACCCTTCTGAACATCGTAGAAACGGTTGATCAGGTTGGTGATGGTGGTCTTGCCGGCTCCGGTTGAACCGACAAAGGCGATCTTCTGACCGGGCTTGGCGTACAGGGAAACATCCTGCAGGACGACCTTGCCCCTTTCATACCAGAAGGTAACGTTATTCAATCTGATGTCACCCTTCAGTTCGGTCAGGGTTCCGTCAGCAGGATCCTTCCAGGCGAACATTTCCGTCCGGACATCCGTTTCCGTCAGATTTCCCTGCTCATCCTTTTCGACGTTGACCAGCTCGATCTTTCCCTCGTCTAACTCCGTCGGGGTATCGAGGACGTTGAAGACTCTTTCAGCACCGGCGATCGACATCATCATGCCGTTGAACTGCTGAGACAGGGAGCTGACCGGTCCGGCGATCTGCCGGCAGTACAGCAGGAACGAGGCTACGGAACCGACATCCATGGTCTTGGCAATGCACATCCGGGCGCCCATGACCGCTACGACCGCATAGGCGATGTAGGAGAGGTTGGCGTTGATCGGCATCAGCGACTGGGCAAACATGTTGCTGCGGATGGAAGCTTCCATCGTGGCGTTATTGAAGACCGTAAAGCCGGCGACCGATTCCTTTTCATGACAGAAGACCTTGACTTCCTTCTGTCCCAGGAACATTTCCTCGGCATAGCCGTTGATGGCGCTGACCGTCTTCTGGATCCGCTTGAAGTACTTGCGGCTCATCTTGCCGACGAAGATGGAGATCAAGAGAACCATTACCAGCAGCGTCAGGGTGATGACCGTCAGTTTCGGTGACAGCGACAGCATCATCACGATGGATCCGGTCAGGGAGATCGTGGTGGCAAACAGCTGCGGCATCGAATCGGCGATCAGCGGCCTGATGGTATCGATGTCACTGGTATAGTAGTTCATCAGTTCGCCGTTGGTATGGCCGTCATAGAAGCTGACCGACATGTCCTGCATGTGACGGAACAGATCCGTGCGCATGTTGTGCAGGGTGCCGGTGGAGATGATGCTCATCAGTTTGCGGTAGCACCAGGAGGCGAAGACGCCGGCCAGGAACACGCAGGCCATCAGGATGAGATGGGAGATGAATCCGCTCAGATCGGGGTTTTCCTGCCCGATCAGCGGAGCGATGTAGTCATTGATCAGCGGCTTCATGAAATACGAGGATGCCACGGATGCCAGTGATTCAATGGCGATGAAGACAAAGACGAGAACGATCTGCCAGCGGAACTGGGTCAGATAGCTGAATATTCTCTTAACGGTGGCGGGAATGTTGTCGGCCTGCGACCGGCGCAGCTGACGGTATTTTACTTCGCTCATTCAGCCACCCCCTTTAACTGGGTCTCATAGAGATCGCGGTAGATCTCATTGCGGTTCATCAGCTCTTCATGGACACCCATGTCGGTGATCTTTCCGTCATCCATGACGATGATCCGGTCAGCATCCATGATGGAGGAGATGCGCTGGGCAATGATGATCGTGGTCATGCCTCTGACCCTTTCGGCCAGAGCCGTCCGGATCCGCTTGTCGGTATCGGTATCGACGGCCGAAGTGGAGTCGTCGAGAATGATGATCTTGGGTTTCTTAAGCAGCGCTCTGGCAATGCAGAGTCTCTGCTTCTGACCGCCGGAGACGTTGACGCCGCCCTGGCCCAGCATCGTCTGATAGCCGTTGGGCTGGCGTAATATGAAGTCGTGGGCCTGGGCACATTCGGCCGCTTCCACTACTTCTTCATGGCTGGCATTGGGATTGCCCCACTTGAGGTTTTCCTCAATCGTGCCGGAGAACAGGACGTTCTTCTGCAGGACCATTGCCACGTCTTTTCTCAGGTTATTAAGCTTGTATTCCTTAACATTGTGACCGCCGACGATGACCTCACCTTCAGTGGCGTCATACAGTCTCGGCAGTAACTGCACCAGGGTGGTCTTGCTGGAGCCGGTGGAACCGATGATGCCGACGACTTCGCCGGAAGCGATCTTCAGGTTGACATCGGACAGGGCATTTTCCGCTGCCTTTTCGGAATACTTAAAGGAAACATCCCGGAATTCAATGGAGCCGTCTTCCGGAAGCAGTTCCGGATCACAGCCGTCATCGGTGATGTCGATCACTTCATCGAGGATCTCATTGGCTCTGTCTACCGAGGCCTGGGCAAAGATGATCTGCATTAAGGACATCGATAACATCATCAATGAGAACAGAATGGCTCTTAAGTAAGTAAGGTAGCTCATGAACTCACCCGTCAGCATCTTCCCGGCGATGATGTCCTGGCCGCCGAACCAGCTGACGGCGATCATGCAGCCGTACATCACCAGGTTGAACATCGGCGAGTTGAGGATGACGAGCTTTTCCGCGAAGCGCTGCTGCTTCATGACTCCTTCACTGGTAACACGGAACTTGTTCTTCTCAAAGTCTTCCCTTACAAAGGTCTTGACGACGCGGATGCCGACGAAGTTCTCTTCCAGAGAGCCGTTCATCGCATCGAACTTTCTCATCAGTACCCGGAAACGGGGATGAGCGTAGTGGGAAATGAAATACAGTCCGGCACCCAGGATCGGGATGGCCACGAAGAAGACACTGGCCAGGGAGGAATTGATGGTAAAGACCATGTAGGTGGAGACGATCAGCTGCATCGGGCTTCTTACCAGCGTTCTGACGATGGACAGATAGGCCATGCGGATCTCTCTCATGTCCTTGGTCATTCTGGTGACCAGGGACGGAACCTCAAACTTATCCATGTTCTTGAAGCTGAAGGCCTGGATCTTCTCGTACATGGCGATGCGGATGTTGCGGACAAAGCCGCTGGAAGCCCAGGCGGCACAGATGCCGCTGGCGGCTCCCGTCAGCATCGCGGCGACCGACAGGATGACCATCTGTTTGCCCAGCTGGTAGATCAGCTGGAGGTTGCTGCCGCCGGCACCGTTAATGCCTTCGTCGATGATCCGGGACATCAGTCTGGGGATGAATACGTCAAATACGACCTCAGCAGTTACCAATAACGGCGCCAGTATGGCCGCGAACATGAACTGCTTGGTGTATTTTCTCAACAGTCTGAACAAATAAACTCCCCCTTTCCGTGTTCATAAGTCAATTGTCATGTAAGTATTTTAAACTCCAGTTCTCCGCTTTTCAACGGAATGAACCGTCAGATTATGTAGGTTTTGGTGATTTTCATTCCCGTCTTATACTGCGGCCACAGCTGGCCGAGTCTTTCATAAAACTGTCTGGAGTGATTGTCTACCTTCAGATGCGCCAGTTCATGGCAATAGACGTATCTGATGCCTTCCGGCGGCAGGGCCACGCACCACAGATTCATGATGATCTTTCGGCGATTGCAGAAGCAGCTGCCCCAGCGGCCGGTCGCAAACCGGTAAGCCAGCTGGTAGTCGCCCACTTCATCGTTCAGCAATGAATGAAAATGATCCAGATACTGATCCAGCGTCTGCTGGCAGAAATTCCTAAAGGCCTTCTTGCGGGCGGTGTCACTGGGACCGCTGATCAATAACCAGTCCCCTCTTAATTCCACCCCTGAAGGGCCGTCGGCTAAAACCACGGCATATCTTTCACCCAGAACATAGGCTTCCGCGCCAACCTGCCATTGGAAGGAAGCGTGCTTACGGGGATCGTTGAGATGCTTCTGGAGCCAGGACTCCTTGCTGAGAATGAAGTCGATGATCTCCTGCTCGCTGACATTGTCAGCCGCATTGACCAGGATCTCGGAGCCCTTCACCTTCAGAGTGGTGCGCTTATAGCCCCGGGTCAGCAGAATGTGCCGGCCGTTAACTGTCAGCTGACGTGGCTGCATACTCTTCCCACTCTTCCATTAAATGCGCGATCTCATTGTGCTTTTCATCGATCGCCTCTTCCAGAGCATCCATCTTGCGGTTGTCATGGTAGTATTCGGGATCAAAGCGCTTTTCCCGCAGTTCTTCCAGTTCCCTTTCCGCTCTGGTGATCATCCTTTCCAGCTGGGCGGTCTTCTTGACGTTTTCCCGCTGCTGCTTGGCCTGGGAGACCGGTTTCTTCTCTTCCGCCGGCTTCTCGGATATTATTGGCTTATGATCCTTTTCCATGTATTCATCGTAATTCAGGGGATAGAACGCCGTCTTGTCTCCTTCCACGCAGAGGATGCAGGTAGCCAGTTTCTGAATGAAATAACGGTCATGCGATACGAATATCAGGGTCCCGGTATAGCTCTGCAGAGCGTCTTCCAGGGCCTCCTTGCCCATGATGTCCAGGTGGTTGGTCGGCTCGTCCAGCACCAGCAGGTTGGGCTGCTGCAGCATCAGCTTGGCCAGGGAAAGGCGGACCTTCTCCCCGCCGCTTAAGACGTCGCAGCTCTTGAAGACATCATCAGCCGTGAACATGAACTGCCCCAGCACCTTTCTGACAGCCGTGTGGTCCAGCTCCGGATGTTCATCCCAGACCTCTTCCAGTACCGTACGGCTGGTGGAGAACTGGGCCAGCTGCTGATCAAAGTAGGCGGCCTCGATCTGATGACCGAACATGTACTCGCCGCCTAACGGTTCCACCATGCCCATCAGAGTCTTGACCAGGGTACTCTTGCCCAGGCCGTTGGGCCCGATGATGGCCAGCTTCTGGCCGTTGGTGATCTGAAAGCTGACCGTACATAACGGCTTATCGTAGCCGATGGTCAGGTTATCGACCGTCAGGACGCTGGTGCCGCCCTTGATCTTGGGGTCAAAGCGCAGCTTGAAGTTGGCCTTGTCTTCGCGCGGTCTTTCGACCCGCTCCATCCGGTCCAGATACTTGATCTTGCTCTGGGCGAAGGCGGCCTTCTCCTTCTTGTAGCGGAATTTCTCGATCAGGGCACTCAGCCTTTCGATCTCTTCCTGCTGATTCTTATAGCGTCGCATCTGCTGCTGCACCAGGATCTTCTTCTGGGCAACATAGGATGTATAGTTACCGGTAAAATGATTGAGTTTTCCAAACTCAAATTCATAGACTTCGGAAACGATCTTGTCCATGAACATGCGGTCGTGGGATACGATGACGATGGCCTTGGGATACTTGCGCAGGTAATCCTCCAGCCATTCAATGGTCGTGATGTCCAGGTGGTTGGTCGGCTCATCCAGCAACAGGATGTCCGGCTTCATCAATAACAGCTTGACAAAGGCGATCCGGGTCTTCTGGCCGCCGGAAAAGGTGTTCAGCGGGCGGTCCAGATCCTCGATCGGAAAGCCGAAGCGGGTAAACAGAGCGATCTGCTCCTGGTTGTAGTTATAACCGTTGCCGGCTTCAAAGCGATGCTGCAGCTGATCGTACTGCCGGATCAGGTTCTCATCGTCGTATTCACTCTCCAGCCGTTTGCCCAGTTCATCCAGCTGCTGCTTGATCGCCAGCAGTTCGGCAAAGACCTTGTTGAACTCCTCCCTGACGGTCAGGGACTCATCTTCAAAGGCCATCTGGGCCAGATAACCGATGGTGGCATTGGCCGACTTGGTCAGGGTACCGCCATCCAATGGCAAAAGACCACTTATTATCTTTAATAAAGTGGTCTTACCGCATCCGTTGCGTCCGATAATGGCGATCTTCTTGTTTTCCTTTATCTCAAACTGAATGTTTTCGAACAGTATTTCTCCTGCAAAGTCTTTCGTTCCGTTTCTGACCTGTAGTAACATGTTCCCTCACTGTCTATTGTTTGCTGGTGTCTTCCTTTACTCCCTTGATGGTTTCCAGAATACCCTCAGCGATGGCATTGGCAATGGCGTCGCGGTTTTCGTTCCAGCGGCCGACGGCTTCCGCATCCCTGATGTTGAGCAGGGTCAGCTTGACGGCGTTGACACCGTAGATGCTGTCGGCAGAGAAGGCCGCGTTCTTTCTGGAAGTTTCCGAATAGCTGCCGGCACCCAGAACCTTGCCGCCGAGCTCTCTGATTTCCCAGTCAGAATCGTACCTGGTGCCGTCATCCTTGCTGGTGGCTCCGCTGGAGGCCTTCAGCTGACCGCCGTCTTCCTTATAGAAGCCCAGGGCAGCCAGACGGCTGTACATCGGCCGGGCAAATTTATCTGATGCATATGCTGAATAAATGGTGCTGATCTCGGAATTGGCCGTGGTCATGTCCAGCATGATGGCATACTTGTTATTACCGTTATAGATTCTGTTAGCCAGTCCGCCTTCGCCATAGTAGAGGATCTGCTCATTGTGAGCGTCCTTGACGATCCGGACCTTCAGGCCTTCGGCTTCCAGCTTATCCCTGACGGTCTCGGCTACGGCCCACAGCTCCACGCCTTCGATGATGCCGTTGGCATGTTCGCCATCCAGCGAAACGTTGGTCTGTAACAGGGCCGGGGCGGTAATGATGGCGACATCGTAGTCGATGGTGGCCTCGGTTACCTCTTCGGTGGTGACCTTGATGTACAGATAGGACCTGTCGAGTACGGATTCGGTCTGGCCTTCAGCGTCAAACAGGGCACTGTTGGCGATGAGTTCCGCCTTGATCCGCTTGCCGTTTCTGGTTACGGAATAAGCGGTGTTGTTGACGTAGATGTTGGCCGGCATGTAGACGCGGCGGTAGTTTTCATTGACGACGGAATATACTGAATAGAAACCGTCCTTCAGCTGTCCGATCTGGATGCCGCCGTCGACCTTGTCGGTGATGTCAAACTTGACTTCGGTGCCGGTGCACAGATCGACCAGGGCCAGCACTTCGCCGCCCAGGGTATCGGATGATGCCATGTTGCGGTCATAGCTCTGGTAGTAGAGGTTGATGGACTCACCGTAGAAGTTGTAGTCATTCAAAACCACCGGATTGTTCCGGTCTTCCTTCTGAATGACCTGCAGGGTCTTCTTGCTGTTGAGGTTACAGATCTTGTAGATCTCCGGCGTCGGCTTCTTAGTCAGCAAGCCGACAATCAGTGAGATGAGCAGATAAAAGATGAGAAAGACCAGAACCAGCAGCGGAATGACCCTCTTCCAGTTCACTCTTTTCCAGTCAATTGCATTCTTGATCTTATTGAAAAATCCTTTTATCTTTTCCATCATAAAAACACCTCCGACACTACGCCACTTTCATTATACTACATTTGAATTCCAGTGGAAAAATATTCCTTGCAAATCCAACAAAAATCAGCAAGGCTTTGATACAGCTGCGTCTCAAACATAAAACAGTGTTTTTCCGGTAAAAACCGTTCTTTTTACATCTGATGTGATTTTTGATCGTTTTTTACACTATTCAGTGTGTTTTTCACATGGTTTTTACACTGTTTCCAAAAAAGAGAAGCCCTGTTTTGAAACAGCAGCTTCTCTGATTGATTTTCCTTTTCTAGAAGTCGAGATTTCTCGGCGTACGCGGGTAGGACAGAACGTCTCTGATGTTCTCCATGCCGGTGATGTACATTAACAGTCTTTCGAAGCCGACACCGAAGCCGGAATGCTTGCAGCAGCCGTACTTTCTCAAGTCCAGATACCACTTCAGGGATTCCTGCGGAACGTGCTTCTCTTCCATTCTCTTTACCAGCATGTCATACCGCTCTTCTCTCTGGCTGCCGCCGCACAGTTCGCCAACCACCGGCATTAACAGGTCAGTAGCGGCTACGGTCCGGTTGTCATCGTTAAGGCGCATGTAGAAGGACTTGGATTCCTTCGGATAGTTCATGACGAAGACCGGTCCCTTGCAGATGACTTCGGTCAGGTACTTCTCATGTTCGGTCTGGATGTCCATGCCCCAGAAGACCTTGTTCTCAAAGCGGTCTTCCACCTTCTTCAGTTCTTCCAGAACATCGGCGTATTCCATTCTGGCAAACGGCGTATTCAGGACGTGATTGAGTCTTTCATCCAGGGTTTTGTCGATCATGCTGTTGAAGAACTTCATCTCTTCCGGACAGTTGTCATAGACATAGCCGATGCAGAACTTGACCATGTCCTCCATCAGGTTCATGTCGTCTTCCAGATCGGCAAAGGCGATCTCCGGTTCGCACATCCAGAATTCGTTGGCGTGCTTCTTGGTGTTGGAGTTCTCGGCCCGGAAGGTCGGACCGAATGTATAGACGTCGCGGAAGGCCAGAGCATAGGCTTCAACGTGCAGCTGACCGCTGACCGTCAGGGAAGCGTGCTTGCCGAAGAAGTCCTGATCGTACTTGTTATCTTCTCTGGTGGTAACGGTGAAGACTTCACCGGCACCCTCGGCATCATTGCCGGTAATGATCGGCGTATGAACATAGACAAAGCCCTGATCCTGGAAGAATTCGTGAATGGCCATGGCCAGTACGCTTCTGACGCGGAAAACGGCGGAGAAGGTATTGGTGCGCGGACGCAGGTGAGCGATCTCACGGAGATATTCAAAGGAATGTCTCTTCTTCTGCAGCGGGTAATCGTTGCTGCAGGAGCCCTCAACGGTGGCTTCCGTCAGTTCCAGTTCAAAAGGCTGCTTCATTTCCGGAGTCAGTTTGAACTTGCCGGTTACGGTCAGAGCCGTGCCGGTCAGCTGATGGCTCAGTTCTTCAAAGTTGGCCAGCTGTTCGGTATAGACCAGCTGACAGTTCTTGAAATAGGTTCCGTCATTCAGTTCGATGAAACCCACCTTGCCGTTGAAGCGGTTGGTCCTGACCCAGCCCTGCAGCTGGACATAGTTAAGTCCGTCCAGGGTGATCTGATCGTTGGCATAAACCAGTTCAAACAGTTCTCTGATCGTCATGAATTCAAACATAGTAATTAAATCCCCCTCAAAAAATAAAACGCCCCTTAAGGAGCGTCATTAACGCGGTACCATCCTTTTTTGTACTCTTGGGCAGTTAACGCCTGGCTTACGGGGCTGTCTACGTTATCTCCAGCCCGACTCGCGGAGTGTTACAGCGCATTCAGTACCGGGGATTTCTCACCAGCTACCCTCTCTGTACGGTCCTGTTCAATGCGTGCTTTCCGTTCAAAGTCTTTACTTAAACTTTTTTGCTGAATTGGTTTCAAATATCAGTTCCTGAATATTTGAGACTACATCGATCTCCTTCAGAATGACACCCCTCGGCACCTTGAAGTGCTGATGAGTAAAATCTATCAATCCCGTGATTCCGCATTCGGCCAGTCGGTCGACCAGCTGCTGACAGTCCTGCGATACGGTAATGATCGCAATATGGCAGTCGGACGGTATTCTCTGTTCCAGTTCATCAACATGATAAATCGGAACACCATTCTTTACCCCGAGGACTTCGGGATTGATGTCAAAAGCCATTACGACTTCACCGACAACATAATCCCAGCGATTGTAGTTTAGTAGTGCCTGACCCAGATTTCCAACACCGATCAAAATGATTTTTTCATCAAAACCCGATCCCAGCTTTTCATTGAAAACGTTGATCAGTTTTTCAATGTCATAGCCGTAGCCCTGTTTTCCCAGACAGCCGATAAAGGACAGGTCTCTTCTGATGGTCGTGGAAGAAATGTCAACGAGTTCACTTAACTCTGATGACAGCACCCGGGTCATGCCCTGCGAATGTAACTTACGCAAGGCCTTTAAGTAGATAGGATACCGTTGCATAGTTGCTTTCGGTACAATATGATACTCTTGCATAACCACACCACCTATAATAAACTTCCTCACTGCAGCCAAAAGGTCACAGTGATACATTTATTTTACTTACTTAAGGATTATTTGCAACATTTATTCACACTAAAGTTACAAATACTCCCTTGGGGCGGGATCAATTCGGCCATTTTTGGAAATAATGGGTTTATTTCGCTCAGAAAATGGCTTTCAGAGGTCATTTTTTGGCTTATAACTCCAGTGAAGGGTCAGCATCGATGTCCAAATCGGCGAAGATCCCCTTCTTATAGGCGATGTATCCGCTTGCTCCGATCATGGCCGCATTATCGGTACAGTAGGCCAGTGGCGGAATGATGTAGGAGATGCCCGGATGCTTCTTCATGTGCTCCACGGTCAGCTCTCTTAAGCGGGAATTGGCCGCCACGCCGCCGGCCAGGATCAGCTGTCTGACTTCCCTTTCCCTCAAGGCGATCTCCACCCGGCTCCATAATTCCTCCAGGGCGGCTTCCTGGAAGGAAGCGCACATGTCGCAGACATTTACCTCTTCGCCCAGACGCTCGCATCTCTTGATGCTCTGCATGACGGCGCTCTTGAGGCCGGAGAAGGAGAAATCCAGCGGATTTTCGGTATGGACCTTCGGCAGCCTGTAGACGGGTTTACCCTGCTTAGCCAGTTTATCAACGATCGGTCCACCCGGGTAGCTTAAGCCCAGAACGCGGGCCACCTTGTCATAGGCTTCGCCGACCGCATCATCCTGGGTGGAGCCGATCACTTCGAAATCATAGTCTTCCTTCATGATGACCAGTTCCGTATGACCGCCCGATACCACCAGCGCCAGCAGCGGAAACTTCAGTTCCTCCACGAAGGCATTGGCATAGATGTGGCCGGTCAGATGATGGACCGGCACCAGGGGCTTGCCGTAAGCCCAGGCCAGCGTCTTGGCTGCCATGACACCGACGTGCAGAGAGCCGACCAGGCCCGGCCCGACGGTCACGGCGATGGCATCGATGTCATCCATGGTCACGCCGGCTTCCTGCAGGGCTTCCCGGATGACGATGCTGATGTTTTCAATGTGAATGCGGCTGGCCACCTCCGGTACGACCCCGCCGTACTTCCGGTGGACATCTATCTGACTGGAAACCTTGCTGGAAAGGATCTCCCGGCCGTTACGGACGATCGCACAGGCGGTCTCGTCACAGCTTGATTCCAGCGCTAACAATGTTACTGTCTCCATACTAAATTCCTTTCATCATGCGGTAGGCATCCTCAAACCCATCGGGATCCTTGTAATAGCCCGGACGGGTATTGACGATGAAGAAACCGCTTCTCTCATACAGGCTGATGGCCCGCTGATTGGAAACCCGGACTTCCAAGCCAATGGTCTCACAGCCATTCTCCCGGGCCAGGTTTTCCAGATGCTGCATCAGCTGTTCTCCCAGACCATGGTGCTGCCAGGGAACGTCGATGGCGATGTTGGCGATCTCGGCCTGCTCAAAGATCAGCCAGAGATCATAGAAGCCGATCACTTTGCCGTCTCTTTCCATGACCCACAGCTGGCAATACGGGTTTTCATTCATTTCATACAGATACTGGTCGCGGTTCCAGGGGTGTTTGAAGCAGCGCTGCTCAATGCCCAGGATCGCCTCCAGATCCGCTTTTCTCGCTTTTCTGATCACTACAGATATTCCTCGTTGCTCTTGAGATAACTGGGAGCCAGCAGGTCAACGTTTTCCACCGGTGTCCACTGATCCCTTAAAAGCACAAAGTTGCGGCAGAGGTCACCATAGGCGTCCTCACGGCCAAACAGATGCAGATCGCCCACGACCTTGGTGCCGTCGCTTACGATCTCCTTCATCTTAT
This sequence comes from Erysipelotrichaceae bacterium, assembly GCA_017445225.1. GTDB lineage: Bacteria > Bacillota_I > Bacilli_A > Erysipelotrichales > Erysipelotrichaceae > RUG521. Next base: position 63,524 of record JAFSUN010000003.1, read on the forward strand.
CATTAGTATAAATGGTATCCTCCATCAGAGGCTTACCATCCTTGTAGCGCCCGACATAGACCCGTTTGGCCCGGGCATCGATGATGCTGTAGCAGTCTTCCAGGCCGGCATAAAGCTGCAGAGTGCTGAGGGTATACAGCTTCTTCTCAGCGTTGGAGGCCAGCACCTTGGCAAAGGTCATGGCGATCCTGACGCCCGTATAGCTTCCCGGTCCTCTGGTAACGACCAGGGCATCAATGTCCTTGGCCGCCAGATTCTGACGGTCAAACATCTTTCTGACTTCCATCACCAGCAGCTGCGACTGCCTCAAGCGGCCGAACATCTGAACCGCATCGAGCACCTTGTCATCCTTCATCAGACAGATGACCAGAAAAGCATGGGAAGTATCCATTCCTAAAGCATACATACGGTTTCTGCCACCTCCTCGTATTTCCCGCCGATCGGCGTAATGATGATCTCACGGGAATCATCCTCATTTATGTACAGTTCGATCTGCAGCCGTTCTTCCGGCAGCAGATACGGGACGAATTTCGCCCATTCGATGACACAGATGCCGTCACCGCTGATGTAATCCTCAAAGCCCAGATCCTGGACGATGTTTTCCAGGCGGTAGGCATCGATGTGATACAGCGGCAGCCGGCCGTCGTGATATTCCCGGACCAGCGTAAAGGTAGGAGAAGTAACCTTTCTCCCGATTCCCAATCCCCTGGCCAGTCCCTGGGTAAAGGTCGTCTTGCCGGCCCCCAGCTCACCGCTCAGGGTCACCAGACTGCCGGCTTCCAGCCGTTTTCCAAACTCTTCTCCCAGTTTTCTGGTTTCTTCAGCCCCATGGGCCGTAATCCTGTAATCACTCATGTCAATCACCGAAACTATTATATCTCAATATTCTTTTTTTTCTACTCTTTGTTGGGCACATCCACGATCCGGGTATACCGCTGCAGGGCATACTGTCCGTCGTGGGCTTCTCCCGGGAAGTAATCCGACATCTGCCCCACCGGGGTGATCCGGGTCACCTTGGCCCTGATCAGCCGTTCGATTAGTTCCTCCCGGTCTTCTTCACCACACAGCAGACCCGCCGTCTGCAAATGGCTCTTATGCGGCCACAGCACTTCAACGATTCTTTCCCTGGGCAGATTCCTGATGAGCACCCCGTCTTCATTGATCTCCAGGGCATCATCCCCGGATGGGATCAGAACATAGCCGTCACATACCACGTACGGCAGCGACTTCATCTCCTTCTTCATTTCACTGCAGTATCTTCTTAAGCTTCTTTCCGCCAGCACGCCCGGATCGCTTTCCTGCTCATTCACCCTTTCAAAGATACCCGCCAGGTAATTGGCGAATCTGGCCGGCTCCCCGGCATCCTCGCTGTCCAGATAGATGACCTGGCAGCCGGAGCACAGCCTGCCCCTGACCTTCAGCAGATGTTCAGCCAGCTGCGCCAGTTCAGAATCCTGATGATAATAATCGCCGGACAGATAGGCAAAGCTGATCTTGTGGCCCCATTCGATGATCTTCGTATTGGCTGAAGCCAGTTTTCTGATCGCCGTCACCGCTTCATCGGATCCCCAGACGACGATGGCATCGGCCACCTTCTCCAGTTTCTTAAGGGAACGGACATCGCTGGAAGAAATGTCAAAGGCATAGATGTAATCCTGCAGCTGCGGTTCGATCTGTGTCAGCTGCTGAAGCAGGTAGATGCTGGACTCATCATTGTGCGGCATCTTCAGGATATTGATGTTTCCCGTCAATAATCCTTCCAATACGCTGTAGGCCGGTAAGACGTCCATGTTGCCGCTGGCCACATGCAGCAGCACCCCCAGAGGGGCTCTTCGTCTGGTACTGCCCGGGTCAGCTCCCAGCTCGGTTTCCAGCTTGTCTTCCAGTGTTTTGCGGCTTAAAAGATCCCGGTACTGCCGGAAGTAATCCGCAAAGGCCGCTTCTTCAGCCAGCTTCTCCAGCAGTCTTTCCACGGCGGCAAGAACCGTTTCCCGGGAAAGAGATTTCTCCAGTGTCTTTCCGATGACGGCCGGCAGCTGGGCCAGCAGTTCATCCCGGTACTCATCACCATAGGTATTTCCCCGATAAAGTATCATCTTTCCTCCTTTGCCAGCTCTTCCGCTTCCAGAGCACAGGTTCTTATCTCGTTAATGCCCACCCGGCCCAGCACCTCAAAATAAGGCTGCGGGTTGCCGCAGGGGCAGTTATCGTTTACCGATCCCAGATCATCGGTGACCACCGAGACGATCGGAGCCCCCTTCATTAACGGTGTAATGAAGTTCAACAGGCCCTTCTTTCCCTTTTCCAGCGGCTGCAGGGTCCGGACATCTCTCGCCAGTACCCGGCTGTAGACCGGGATGTGATAGTGATGATGCGGACAGGCAACATACAGGATCGGATGTTCACCGGCCGAGAAGAACTCGACGATGTCCTTTTTCTCCAGCCCCAGGACCTCTTGGGCCTGGCGGTAGAATTCCTCACGGTCGACCTGCTGGCGCCAGTACTGCTTCCAGCCGCCGCCCAATAACATCTTGCTGCCCTTCGGCAACAAATCCTTGCATCCTTTTTCTTCCAGTTTTTCCATCAGGAAATAGCCCAGCGCCGGAAAGCCGATCAGCCGGACCGGTTTTCCGTCTTCCGAGTATTTCCGTATCTTAGCAGTTATTCCTTCCCAGTCCGCTTCCAGCCGGCCGTCAATGTTCCTTATGACATAGTCCCGGGACCTGGCCGGAGCCAGCAGGCTGGCCGCCAGAGCCGTCCGGGCAGCCACTGCCTTATTCTCCTTATCAGGCTTATAGCCCAGGATCACATAGTGAACCGGCTTGAGCGAGAACAGCTTGTGCTGGCGGCAGGTGCTGACCGCCATCTTCAGCAGGCAGATCAGCGCTGAGGACTCACAGTTGACGGCACTGCTGGTACCGCTGGTGCCGGAAGTGCGGATGGTATAGATGCCGATTCTCTTTTTCAGGGTGTTGAGGTCATTGCCCTTGAAGTACATGGTGGGTATGAAGGGCAGCTGGCCGAGATCTTCGATCTTCTCCAGCATGTCAGCGGTAAAGCCCTTCATCTGCAGGATCTTGCGGTAGACCGGATTGTTTTCCTCGTGCCACCTGACGTTTTCCCGCACGGCCGCGACAAAAAGGCCGTCACTGCCCGGGCGGAAGATTTTCTTAATGCTGAACAGCTGACGACGGTATTTCATCGGTAACCCCTCCGATTATTGATCCAAAACGGTTCCTTCCAGCTGAAGCAGATAGCGCTTGATGTCTTCCCGGCCGCCATAGCCGCCCAGGCTGCCGTCATGGTTGATGACGCGGTGGCAGGGAATGATGATCATGTAGCGGTTATTATGCACGGCCTGTCCGGTCGCCTGAAAGCCCCGGCGGTTGCCGGCCATATAGGTGAGGTCCCTGTAGCTGACCGTGGACCCATAGGGCACCTGCGCCAGCGCTTCATAGATGCGCTGCTGGAATTCGGTACCGGTTATTAAAAGCGGCAGGGAGAAATTCCTTCTCTGCCCGCTGAAGTATTCCCTTAACTGTTTCCGGGCCTTATGGATGAGGGCATTGGGGCGGTCAGTCCCCTTCTCATCGCAATAGCTGACAGCCAGCAGGTGCTGTTCATCAGCCTCCAGCTTCAGCCAGCCCAAGGGGAAACTGACATATCCTTCATATCTGCTCATTCAAACAGCGACCTGCCGATCCTTAACATGTTGCTGCCGCACTGCAGGGCGATCTGCCAGTCCGCGCTCATGCCCATCGAGAGATATTTCATCTCCAGGTTATTCTGCTGAATGTTCTTCAGCTCTTCAAACAGCTGCCGGCCCTGCCGGAAGACGTCTCTTATTCTTTCCTCATCGTCCACATGCGGGCCGATGACCATTATTCCTTCAATGCGGACATTTTCCAGATCGCTGACCTTCCTGATCACATTGCTTACTTCTTCCCGTTCAAAGCCGAACTTGGTGTCCTCTTGGGCGATGTTGACCTGTAACAGGACGCTCATCACCCTGTTCTGCCTTCCGGCTTCCCGGTCAATGAGCCTTAACAGCCTTTCACTGTCCACCGACTGGATCAGCGTACAGTAAGTCACCGCCTTGCGGACCTTGTTGCTCTGCAGATGGCCGATCAGATGCCACTGGACATCCGGAAGAGCCAGCTGCTGGCGTTTTTCCAGTTCCTGGACCCGGTTTTCCGCCAGGACATGATACCCCTTCTCATAAATGCTTCTTATTTCCTCATCCGTGCGGTTCTTGGTCACCGCCACCGTGATGTCCTTAAAGTCTGCCAGTTTCATCATTAACCCTCCAGATACCACCTGAGGGTTCCGGCCCTCTTATAGGCCTCCTTGAAGTAGTCGGTCAGAGGCATGTTAAGATAATCACCGCGGTACTTCAGTTCCAGAGTCACCGGTCCCTGATAGTTCGCTTCCCGTAATTGCTTCATCACCCGGGGCCAGGAGATGTTGCCGTCAAACGGCAGCAGGTGGGAATCATGTTCCCCGAAGTTATCATGCAGGTGAACGCAACTGATCCTTCCCCTGAAACGTTCAAAGTCAAAGGTCTCGCCGTTCTTATGGTCGTGGCCGGCATCAAAGCAGATGCCCAGATTGTCGTAGTGCTTCAGATTCGCAAAGACGTAGTCCTGAAAGCCGGGCGCCCAGTTGTTCTCAAAGGAGACCTTCATACCCAGCTGCTGGCCTCTTACCAGCAGTCTTTCGATCCTCTCCAGACCGATAACCGAAGGAGCCGGGACCTCTGTCCCCTTGGTCAGATGCAGCAGCACTTCATTAATGCCGTTACGGCAGCATTCGTCCAGATTCCTTAAGTATCTCTCCGTCAGGTCATCGCCTTCATCACCTTCCCGCCACAGATCGTTGACGGTCTGATAGCCCAGATGGGCAAAGATGATCTCCAGCTGTTTCCTCTTGACGTAGTCGACGACTTCCTGCTGGTCATAGCCGTTGTCCCCACCCCAGGTCTTACGGTCATACCACTGAATGAAGACCTGCTGAAAACCCGCTGCCTTGATGGCGGCGGCAGTCTCAAATGGGGTCACTCCGACGTTCTCTTCGCAAATGCTGACGGCCAGTTTTCTCATGCTTACCTCTTTATCATTATTATTATAACCATTTTTCGGCTCCGGTTGCACGGCTTACGCAAACAGGTGCTCCGGCGGTGCAAAATCGTTCACAGTCAGTCCGATATTTGTTGAAAATCGGGGGTTTTTATGGTACACTTCAGGCGTTGAGGGAGTAGTCAGCACCTTCAAGGTGGGATATGTCAACAGCACTGGTCATTCGATTGAACCTGGCATATCTGAAATGACGAGACTCATGTACAGTTTTTCGCTGTGTATGGTCTATCCAATCTCAAGCACCGAAAAACTGGCGCTTGAGATTTTTTGTTAAAATAGGAGGCTGAAATGAATTATTACTTAAAGACCGCCGAAGAAACCCTGACTGAAGTAAAGTCCACCGAAGATGGCCTGTCCAGCCAGGAAGCCGCTGCCCGTCTGGCAGCCAACGGCAAAAACAAATTAGCAGAACCTCCGAAGAAAACCTTCGCACAGAAGTTCTTCGGTTCACTGAAAGACCCGATGATCCTGATGCTTCTGGCTGCTGCCGTCTTATCAACAATTACGACGGTTTACCAGAATGTCGTCAATCACGCCAATGAATCCTACGCCGACCTGTTCATCATTCTGTTCGTCGTCATCGTCAATACGATCCTCGGAATCGTGCAGGAAAGCAAGGCTGAGGAAGCCATCGATGCCCTGAAGGAAATGACGGCTGCCACCTGTAAGGTCTTAAGAGACGGCCAGCTGACCGTACTTAAGTCCGAAGACGTCGTCATCGGCGATGTCGTCGTCCTGGAAGCCGGCGATGCCGTACCGGCCGACTGCCGGATCCTGGAAAGCCACTCACTGAAAGTTGAGGAAGCGGCCCTGACCGGTGAAAGTGTCCCTGTCAACAAGATCATCGACATTCTCTACCTGAAGGCCAATGTCCTGGACATCCCGCTGGGTGACCGTACCAACATGCTGTACAGCGGCTCCACCATCGTCTACGGACGTGGCAAGGCTGTCGTCGTCGCTACCGGCATGGCTACCGAAATGGGCAAGATCGCTGATGCTCTGAATGAAACTGAAGATGAGCAGACTCCGTTACAGAAGAAGATGGGTGAGCTCTCCAAGGTTCTGACCAAGCTGGTCGTCGGCATCTGCGTGTTCGTCTTCCTGTTCGGCATCGGCAGAGAACTGCTGTTCCCGACCGGCGCCAACCTGCTGGACCTGGTACTCAATACCTTCATCATGGCCGTAGCTCTGGCGGTTGCCGCCATCCCGGAAGGCTTACCGGCTGTTGTTACCATTATCCTTTCCATCGGTGTTACCGCCATGAGCAAGCGTAACGCCCTGATCAGAAAGCTTACCGCTGTTGAAACTCTGGGCTGTACCCAGGTGATCTGTTCCGATAAGACCGGAACCCTGACCCAGAACAAGATGACCGTTGTCGACCAGTATTCACCTGATGAAAAACTGCTGGCCACCGGCATGGCCTTATGTTCCGATGCTCTGCTGGAAGAGGGCGAAACCGAATCCAAGGGCGAACCGACCGAAGCTGCTCTGGTAAACTACGCCTACAAGTGCGGCTTACCGAGATATCAGCTGACAGCTGATCAGCCGCGTGTCGGTGAAGCACCGTTTGACTCCATGAGAAAGATGATGTCCACCGTTCACGACAACGGCGGAAAGATCATCCAGTATACCAAGGGTGCCTGTGAGATCCTGCTGGAACACTGTGACCGCATCTTAAGAGAAGGCGGCAAGGTTGAACCGCTGACCGCTGATGACAAGGCTGCGATCAAGAAGAACGTCAAGTCCTACGCTGACCGCGCACTCCGTGTTCTCGGACTGGCCTACCGCAATTGGGAAGCCGTTCCGGAAAACTGTGACGCTGAAAACCTGGAGAACCATCTGATCTTCGTCGGCTTCGTCGGAATGATCGACCCGTGCCGTCCGGAAGTCTACAACGCCATTCAGGAATGCCGCACTGCCGGCATCAGACCGGTAATGATCACCGGTGACCACATCGATACCGCCGTTGCCATCGGCAAGGACTTAGGCATCATCACCAATGCTTCCGAAGCCCGCGTCGGTGCCGACATGGAGCAGATGGACGACGCCACCTTACAGAAGGTCGTCCAGGAAACCTCCGTCTGGGCCCGTGTTCAGCCTGAACATAAGACCAGAATCGTTAAATCTCTGAAATCACTCGGCTACGTCGTCGCCATGACCGGTGACGGTGTCAACGATGCCCCAAGCATTAAGGCTGCCGATATCGGCATGGGCATGGGCATCACCGGTACTGACGTCACCAAGGGCGTCAGTGACATGGTACTGGCCGATGACAACTTCGCTACCATCGTCAATGCGGTAGAAGAAGGACGTAAGATCTATGACAACGTCAGAAAGGTCCTGCAGTTCCAGCTCTCTACCAACATGTCCGAAGTCCTGGCCATCTTCGCCGCCAGCGCTATGGGTGTGGAAGTCCTGTCTGCCGCCCATCTGTTATGGGTCAACATGGTTACCGACAGCGCTCCGGGCTTAGCCTTAGGCATGGAGGAAGCTGAAGAAGGATTAATGCAGCGTAAGCCGCGTCCTTCCGATGAATCCGTATTCGCCAACGGCGCCGGTGTCGACATGGTCTTACAGGGCATCTTCATGGCCAGCCTGATCATCATCTCCTTCTTCATCGGTGACTACATCGAGTTCGGTCACCGTACTCTGGCTGAGATTCAGGCTACCGGTTCACCGGATGGCATGACCATGGCCTTCCTGACCTGTAACTTCGTCGAGATGTTCCATGCCGTAAGCATGCGGACTCAGAGAGGCAACCTCTTCAAAATGAAGCATCACAACAAGTGGCTGTTAGGAGCCTTCATCCTGACAACCATCCTGACCTGCGGCGTCATCTACCTGCCGTTCATGGTCAAGCTGTTCGGCTTCACCGTGGTATCCTTCAAGGAATTCGCCATCGCCGTCGGCCTGGCCTTCCTGGTCATCCCGGTCCTGGAGATCTTCAAAGCGATCTTCAGAGCTACCGCCAAAAAGGCTTAATCTTAAAACTGAAAAGGGGCTATAACGAAATAAACAGCCGGAAAATACAGTAAAACCGGGTCTCTTAAATTAAACGTGGATAAGCGTGGATGAAGAGACAAAAATACCAAAAACTATTAAATTAAACGTGGACACCCAGGTGAATGAAATCACCTGGGTTTTCCATATGTGATAATGAGTAAAGCGCGCTTCCTGAAACGCTCAAAATTATGATAACCATAAGCAGATTTGATGATGGTTTTGAGTTGGTTATCAAGTGATTCGGCAATCGCATTGGTAAGCTTAGTATGGTTCTGAGATCTGGCAAGGCCATTAGCTAATGTATTATGATCGGTACCGTGGAGTTGAAGTATGAAAAAAAGGGATTGAACGATTTAGCTTACGCTATTTCGTTACACTCCCTTTCATTTTACTTTTGCCTGAGGGCACCTTTCCTTAATGTATTCAAGAACCAGATCATAATGCTCATCATCAACATATATTATGTTCATCATGACAGACCAGTATATCTCAATAAGATTGTCCTTACGCTTTTCGGTAATGGTATGAACCTTACTGAAAGGAGTATATATCGAATCTGTACCGGCAGCCAGAGCAGAACCAATCATCCCGTAATTACCTGACAGTGCACCCGCAGCAGCCGCAAACAGCCCGACGGCTTCCGTTATTTTCTTCTGGTCTTCGATCTGAGAGAACTTTATTCCGTCATCATCCATTTCATAGACCATGGCATAATGGTCGTGATATTTCCTGGCTATGTATGCATACGCCAATTCCGTTATTACCAGAACAGCAGTAAATATCGCCAGCAGTAATTCTATTGTCTTAAGTTTAATGCCGGATCCCTTGAATATATCCAGACCAAGAAGGAATACCGCCATTACGCCCGTTATTCCCATGACTACTTTCATGCACAGTTTGAAAAGAGACTTGTTTCCCTTCATATCCAGTTCGTATATCCAGCAACACTTTCCTTCATCACTGATTATCATACAATGCCATCTTTCCGCCATTATATTGGGCAGAATAGAAAAACGCAATACACTATCCCGTATTGCGTCTTCTTTTGTCTAGAAGCTTGCCTTGATGCTCTTTACGGCAGAGTAGCCTGAGTAACAGACATTACCTTTAACATCCTTATAGCACGCTCTTACTCTGAAGTAATAGGTCTTGCCAGCCGTCGGAACCACAAACGCAAATTCACTTTCGTCCAGTTCCTTGATCGCTGCCTTGAATCCCTTATTCTTCTTAAGGCTGTACTCTACTTCATAGCTTACTTCATACTGATGATCGGCCCAGTCAAGTTTTAGCGCCTTATTTTCGGCATCAAGCGATAATACCAGTTCAGCAGGTGCTTTCATAGCCGGTACCTTTACGCTCTTTACAGCGCTGGCTACCGATACGACCTTAACGCTCTCAGTTTCCTTTACTGCCTTTACCTGATAGTAATAGGTCTTTCCCGGTGTGGCATGATCCTGGAATACCAGTTCACTTGTCTCTCCTACTTCCTTGAAGCCCTTCTTCTTATTGGTGCTTCTTAAGATCTTGTATGATGTAGCTCCTTCTACCTTTGAATAAGTGATTTCAACTAAGTTAGGTTCAACCTCCGGCTTGGCAATTACCGTACTGATGGTTGGTTTGCCTAAGCTTAAGGTCTTGTTCAGTACATTACTGTAAGCTGAATAGTATTTCTTTCCATCTATTTCAGCTACGGCTCTTACCTTGAAGTAATACTTCTTGCCACTGGTTGCCTGGGCGAATACTCCCTGTAATTCATCAAAGGTTCCTACCAGCTTGAAACTCTTCTTGGCATTTAATGACTGATACAGTTCATACATGACATCGAATTCATTCTCTGTCCAGTTAACGGTCATGGTCCATTCTTCAGGATCTGTAGTTACGGAAGTAAGCTTAGGAGCCTTGATGGCTGTCTTGATGCTCTTGTTGGCTGAAGCAGCACTTAATACTTCCTTGCCTTCTACCATTCTTACAGCTTTTACCTGATAGTAATAGGTCTTGCCAGGCAATGTCTTATCATCAACGAATTCTGTTGTATCAGATGTTCCTATTACGGCATACCCCTTCTTGGCATTGGTGCTTCTAAGGATCTGATAGTAATCAGCACCGTCTACCGCTCCATAGCTGACCTTTACTTCATTTGATTCGATCTGCTTGAGAGCTGAGATGGCAGGCTTAGACAGTGAGGTCTTTACAGATACTGTAGCACTTTCGTCCGAGGCAACATAATAATCATATATTTCACCATGAGCATATGCCGCATAATAATAAGTCTTCCCCGGTTCGATATTATCCGTATCTACATAACCATCATTTCCCATCTCAAAGACCACTGGATCATCAAAGTCCTTATTGGTTCCTCTTATCAGGACATAAGAATTAAGTCCTTTTGTCTTTTTTGAGAGCGTTATTCTTATCCGATTATAAGCTTCCGCCTTTACGGTCAGTGTTGGCTTATTGGTGAGATAGAACAATTCCTTTGCACTGTATTCTATCCTCCCCATTCCTTTGTTTATTTCAACATAGTAGAAATATGGAGTATTAGCTTTAATGTTCTTGTATACATATTCTCCATAGCTTTTGTTAGTAGTAACAATCCTTTTAGAAGCGTTTTTCTCAGGGTCACCTACAATACAGCGCAGATAACAATGTCCGACATCCTGACCTACATCCCATTTAATGGTCAGTTTGCCCTTCTTATAGATGAGATCAGTAATGACATGCCGCCCTGTTTCATAAGCTTTCCACGTCCATTCTCCTGCCCATTCCGCAGCATGGGAAGGATATTCGATCAGCAGATCCTCCTCTGTTAAGCGCAGATTACCGTGCTTCCACCATCCTTCATTTAACACAGCTCTGCTGTTCCAGGTGGTAAACTTTGGCCCAAGTTTTATGGTAGTTATTCCGGACTTATAAAACATATAGTCCATATTTGTGATTGCCGAAGTATCAAAGCTACTTATGTCGAGATAGTTCAGTTTAGTACAGTGGCTGAACATTTCTCTCATACTGGTAACCTGTGCGGTGTTAAATGAGGAAACATTAACATCCGTAAGCGCATTGCATTCCTGAAACATAAATGCCATAGTGGCAACGTTGCTGGTGTCAAAACCGGTTAAATCCGCATATTTCAGTTTTGTGCAGCTGCTGAACATATAACTCATATCGGTCATCGCACTGGTATCAAATCCCTTGCCATAAAAACTTTCAAGCTTAATGCCTCTGAACATCAGAAAGGTCACTTTTACAGTCTGTCCTTCCGCAACCCTTACTGTCTTCATATCATGTTCCAAATGCCATTCATTCAAATCACCAACAAACTGTTCTGTATGGAACAGTTTGCCTTCATATCTATTTCCAAGCACATCGGAAAACAATCCTTCCGTAAAGCTCTCATAATCTCTGTTAGTGTTGAAGAAAATCAGTTCCTTATCGCTGTTTAAAACCGCACAGGGAACAACGGTATCCAATACCGCTTCCCAGGTACCGCACCATTCATCACAGTTTTCGGGATATTGGGTGCGCAGTTCAGCAGCAGTCTTTCTTTCGTTGATTCTGATGTTTTCCCATGGGTGATCCGGCAAAAGAGCGTCTTCATGCCATACGGTCATACCCTTGCCAAGCGTTACTCTTGCCAGACTGGTACAACCGGCAAACATGTCCTTCATGTTTTCTGCCTTGCCGGTTGAAAGAGGTAACGCTTCAGCCAGATCAAGGTGTCTGAGCGATGTGCAGTTTTTAAACATTCCGGAGAAATCCGTTACCTGTTCGGTGTTGATCTTACCACCATTAACAGAAGAGACCTTTTTAAGATTAACACAGTCAGCGAACAGATCTCGGCATGTCGCAAGATCAACACTGATTCCGTCAACTACAACCTCTTCGACAACTTCACTGCCCTGCCAGGGAGAAACAAAGTCCTCTTCCCAGAACTTGCGGTAGATGTATCCCGGGCCAACTGCATCTTCATTCAGTCTTTCTACAATTCCAGTTCCTTCTTCATAATCATAAGGCGATGTTAAAAATGTCAGAACACCGTCATTACCTAATACCGCATACTCTGTCATGATGTAGGAAGAAGATACCGGTATGATGAACGCCTTACCTAACAGCCTGGCCTCAGCATCAGACGCCGCTTCATATGAGCCGGCAATATCGCCATCAGCGAACAGCGTTCTGGAAGACTTGACGAAAGAACAGATTTCTGACAGTCCGCTGTTCTCCCAGATGACATCGCTTTCCGCATTATCACCATACTGCTTTAAGCCGAAATAATCACCATCTTCCACCATGCCCATATAGCCATAAGGCTGTAAATCAACTGTGTGCCAGCTGGAATAACAGGATATGTCACAGTCTTTCTGCGGACCAGCCGCATTTACAATCATCTCATTAAATTCATCCTGATCACCAATGCCTATCAGATTAACGATGATCTGCCCATCGCTGCAATAATAAAGAGAATTATAAAAGCCGGTAAAAACATCCGCTTCCTCTTGCCCGCCAAGATACGGGAAATCAAGCGTTACCGGAAATTCGATTCCATCGGCTTTTGCCAGTTCTATCTGCTGACGGCATACTTCAGGATAAAGAAAACCTTCTACGTTATTATACAGAGCGAATGTTTTCCAATCACCTTCAGCTATTATTTTATCACCTACCAAGTCGGTATATGATATTCCATCATTCGTCCTGTAAACATAGGGTGCCGTAATACTGTTTCTGATATAGAAACCTTTCTCGTCAGGTAGCAACGATTCTTTGGTAAGGGCCGCTTCAACAGCCATACGGAAATGTTCGTTCTGGAGGGCCTTCCTGGTATTAACTCTGTCTTCATCGCTCAGATGGGAGGTATGACTGTAATTCGCGCGTCCCATATTGAACGTAACATAACTGGTAATATTGCTTTCCTGTTTTTCATTGGATTTTCCATCAACATTTGCAGGGTCAGAACAAAAACAACTGTATACCATGCATAGTAGTATAATGAACATTCCCTTTAATAACTTAATCATAGCTTCACCCACCAATTGTTAATTACCGGTCTTCTGCTTTTATTCTACCACTTAATTCTCATGTTAAATCACAATCTCATATTGTTCCTTTAAGTAATTGAGCATGTTGTATTTGATCAGACCTTCTCTTTGCAGTCTGCCGACCAGAATTCCCGGTGCTATTTTCTTATCTGACGCGAATTTAAGAATCTGATCTTCAGAATAGTCTCCAACCCTGATGAACGGATCATAATCTTCAGCAGGAATCAGGGCTTCTGCTGCCCACTTATCTGCTGCTTTTTCTTCTTCATCAGATGTCCTTCCTGTCATGTGCCCCAGAATGATATGAGCAAGTTCATGGAACAGGCTGAACCAGAACTTATCGGCATCCTTCCCTCTGACTGTCATACCTATTACTATTTTGTTCCCATCCTGGATTGTTGCTCCCTGCAGAAAGGTGCCTTTCAAATGAGGAAGAAAGACCAGGGCAATGCCGCATTCAGCCAGCCGTTTCATTAATTCAGGACAGAATTCTTCAGGCGGCAAAACCGTCATTCTGCGAATTACAGGAATTTCAGTGATCAGCTCTTTAATGTTAATGGGAGCTAAGGCAACCTCTCTCGCTCTGATTCTTGCTTCTTGAGTCCACGCCATTAAGGCAAGGTCACCTTTTTCGGTAAATGCCAGTCTTCTGCAGGCAATCTTTATTACCTGCTCATTGTCAAGAAGAGAAAGATCAACTACTTCGAAAAACCTTCTCAGGTTTATGACTTTTTCCCGTAAATCACGTGTAGGAGCGATCCAGCCAAGCTTGGCCATTTCACTGTATGGAAACTGTTTTGCCAATTCCATGTCTGAGTCCATGGCATTCTCTGCTTCAGCCTTAATGATTTTCTCCCTGTAAACGGCTTCCAGATTATTCCAGAACTTTGCCGGTACACCTAAAACTGTTTCAAGCCTTACGGCCATTTCCGGAGTTAACTGGACATCACCATTTATCAGTCTGCTGATATGCTTTTCTGACATATTCATTCTGGCCGCAAACTCTTTCTGATTCATACCACGGTCATTCAGTTGTTCCTTAATGGTAGCTCCCGGTGGTATGGCAATGTAAGTCCGGCTTCTGGTCATATTGACTCCTCCCTTCTTTCAGTGATAGTCAACGATTTCCAGAATATTGGCAATCTGAATCTCGTTTCCCTGTTTTTCAAAAACCAGCCGATACGGATGAACCAGGTCAACAGCGTACTGTCCTTTTCTGTTCTGGGACAATGGATGACATCTTCCAATGTGAAACCGAATCATCATTTCCACCGTATCCGCTGCCTGAATTTCACCAATTCGCTGATGGATCTTATCAGCATTTCTCTGCCATAGGCTTTCTCAGCAGTTGAGGCATTGGTACAGACCTTCAAGATTTTCTTATTCTTATATGTGATATTCAAACTATCACCTCTCAAGATTTACTTTATAGGTAAATTCAGTATACAGTAGAATGCCAACCCAGTCAAATATTAAAATTAACCTTAGAGGTAAATTCTGTTTTAGCGATTCCTTTATTCAACGATAGTAATTACATTATATTCCGTCCAATTAACTGTAAACCGATATTCTTAACCCTCTGACTATATCATTGATTCGCACTGGTGGTTTCCGTCTTTTCGCACTGTTAGTACTATTGGTATGCAATAATCAAGCGACTGAAGATCAATGGGTTTTCTGCCTGAATTGTTTATAAAATATACGTGTTATTTCACACGTTTATTCGCTTGCGTATATTGTATAATTATGTCATAGAGAAAGAGAGGTATAACAGACGCCTGAAATCAAACCAATGGGAGAGGAATACAGAAGAACTTCATATTAGATGAACTGAAATCTAACGCAAGAAAGCTTCTTGATTCCGAATCAGGATTGATGCACCGTCAAAGAAGGTCGATTTATACCGAAGGAGTATTCGGAATACTTAAGCAGGATTATGGATATATAAGACTGCATCGAAGAGGGATTTTAAAAGCCGAGTTGGAGATCACCTTAGTAGTGCTGGGATTCAACCTGAGCAAGTATCATAACAAGCTGCACAGACCAGTAAACTACCTGCATAAACATTCTTTCCTCACATAAGTTGTTTTTATAATAGCCGAAAACAGCCTTTTTACTCATGAAAACTATATGTTTTCTACTGTTTTTGATGGCACTTCACAACTCATCAAATCTATAGCCAAAAAAAGACCTGTGCGAAACGAATTATTTCATTTCGTTACAGGTCCTTTTTCTTGTCTATTGATCATTTCATCAGCGCATTCTGGCCAGCAGGGCGGTCCGGCCATTCTTTAACAGCCGGAAATCCGTCAGCTGATCATGGCAGCTTTTCTGCAGCAGCAGGCGGTCCTTCTCGTAGCAGGGTTCCCGGAAGACCACTTCCAGGGAATGAATGTTCAGCTTCTTAATCTCCTCACTGCTCAGCGAACCCATCAAGGCCCGGACATAGGCGACGTTGTTCATGTGGCCGCCGACATCGATGTCCGTCGACCTGACTTGATACTCGCCCCCATCTTCCCAGACTTCCGGAGTGATGCGTTCAAAGTCCTCGGCAATGCTCTCGGGCCGATCAAACTGCAGGCCCTCCGGATAGACCTCACCGACATCGATCAGCGTCTGCCGGCGCACATCCATCATTGCCCATTCAGTCTTGCCCCTTACCAGCACATTTCCCTTCTCATCGCTGATCAGGTAGCTGCGGTTGCAACGCAAGCCGCCCGGTGCCTGCGGCCAGGTGCTGACGATGACCTTCTGGCCCATGTAGGGACGCTTCTCAAAGATGACCCGGGTCCTGACCGTCAGCCAGAACAGATTGCGGGGAAGCAGGGCTCTGGCCCCGATGCCCAGCATCTCAGCGTGCTGACCGGCGATGTCCATGAACAGGGCAAAGGCCTCCGCATGGCCCAGTTTCCCGGAGGAATCGGTCATGCTGAGGGTGATTTCCAGCGGTTTATTGAACACCAGCATGCTCATTATCCAAACAGCTCCTTCATGAGTTTTTCAATTTCTTCCTTTTCGGCGCTTACCACGCCCTGAATGATGTCGGGACGGCCGCCACCCCGGCCATTCAGTCTCCTATTGATCTCTCCGCTGAAATCCCGCAGATTGACCTTCTGGGACATGATCAGATACTCCCAGCCGTCTTCCCGGCGGTTGAACAGGGCGGCCACTTCGGCCTTTTCACAGGATAATGCTTCATTGCCATATCTGGTCAGAATGGGTTTATCAATATCCTGAGTAAACAGGATGTGCACCCTTTCCCTTCCGGCTTTCGCCAGGGAAGCCAGCAAAGTCTCTTCCTTAAAGCGGTTTAACTGACCGGAGAGTTCATGATTTCTCTGCAGCATTCTTTCCACGTATTCCGCGGTCCTTAGCGGCGCCGCCGACAGCAGATTGGAGATCTGCCGGTTCTGTTCATAGATCGCCGCCAGATAGTCCCTTAAGCGGCTGCCGCACAGTATCATCATCCGCACTCCGTTCTTATGCTTTTCCAGGGACAGCACCTTGACGGCACCGATCTCCCCGGTACCTCTGACGTGGGTCCCGCAGCAGGCGCAGCGGTCAGCCCCTTCAATGTCAACGATCCGTACCTGGCCGCTAAGCTCCTTCTTGCTGCGGTAGTCCAGATCCTGCAGTTCTTCGTCCGTGGGGAAGCATTCCCTTATCTCAATGTTCTCATCGATCACTTCATTGGCCTGACGCTCGATTTCCAGGGCCTCTTCCCAGCTCATCGGACCGTTAAAGTCCAGCTGAATGAACTGGCCCATGTGGAAGCCGACATTGTCATAGCCGAAGTTCTTATGCACCAGGCCGCTGACCACATGCTCGCCGCTGTGGTTCTGCATGTGTTGATAGCGCCTCTGCCAGTCGATCTTCCCCCGGACAGTTTTACCCACTTCCAGAGGGCGGTCGCAATAGTGAACCGGCGTGCCGTTGACCTCCTTCACCAGCAGTACTTCCGCCTCATCGAGGTAACCGGTATCGCTGGGCTGGCCGCCGCCTTCACAATAGAAAATGGTATCGCTCAATACCACTTTCCATCGGTCACTGTCTTCTTCACAGGATACGACCTTACTGTCAAATTCCCGGCAGTAGGGATCCTGATAGTAATGCAGATCAAAGCTGATCATCTTACAGCGAGGCATTGAGGATGTCCAGTACATCCTGCTTGCTCATGTCCTGGAAGCGCGCGGCACCGGAGTAGTTGCTGACGCGTTCGGCCATGATCTCAAAGTATTCATCATCGATGCCCAGATCGCTGAGGTTATCGGTCAGGGCCAGATCCTTGAACAGGAAGTCCTCCAGGCAGCGGATGGCTTCCAGGGCGATCTCCTTCTTAGGCAGATTGTAGTCGATCTCCCAGACTTCGATGCCGAACTGCACGAAGCGCTCCAGAGTATCCTTGTTCAGGAAGTGACGCATCCATCGGGGGGTGACGATGGCCAGTCCCAGACCATGGGTGATGTCATAGAAAGCTGACAGCTCATGCTCGATCGGATGGCAGCTCCAGGGATTGGGTCCCTTGTCGATCCTGGTAAAGCCGTTGATGGCCCAGGAGGAAGCCCACATAAGATTGGCGCGCGCTTCATAGTTGGTCGGTTCCTCACAGGCAACCGGCGCATAGCGGATGACGGTCTTCATCAGACCCACCAGCACGCTGTCCGTCAGGTACATGCCCGGCTCCCGGGAGAAATAGGTCTCCATCAGATGGGAGAGAATGTCGGCGCTGCCGCAGGCGGTCTGGTAACGGGACACCGTATAGGTCAGGGTCGGATCCAGGAAGGAAACCTTCGGCCTTAAGACGTCAGCCTGCCGGCCGATCTTTTCATGGGTAACGGGATTGGTGATGACACCGCCAGTATCCATCTCGGAACCGGTAGCTGCCAGTGTCAGAACGGTTACCAGCGGCAGGGCCTTTTCGATCGGCACCTTCTTACCGTGGAAATCCCAGTAGTCGCCGTCATAGTAACGGCCGGCGGCCATGAATTTGCTGGCGTCAATGACGCTGCCGCCGCCCACGGCCAGAATGACATCGATGTCGTGCTCCTTGCACAGATCGGCGCCCCTGGCTACCGAGGTGACCCGGGGATTGGGCTCAATGCCGTTAAGTTCGTATAGTTCCAGCCCGGCCTTGTTGATCTCTTCAACGATCCGGCTGTATAAACCGCTTTTCTTGATGGACCCGCCGCCATAGGTCAGCAGGACCTTGTTTCCAAAGCTCTTCAGTTCTTCGCCCAGATGGCTCAGCTGATCCCGGCCGAAGTAGACCTTGGTGGGAATGTTATAGATGAAATCCTTCATGATAATGTCCTCCGCTTTCATTTTATCGTAAATCCGGTTTACCTGACAATCAGACCGACCGGAATCGCTCTCTCCACTTCCGAGAAATCATCAGCTTTTCTGTCCGACAGCTTGAGCCTTCTCTTTCCTTCATACAGGATCTGGGCGGAGCCGCCGCCATCCAGATGGATGCCGTTATGTAAGCCCAGTTTCTCACTCAGATAGGCCGCCTCCCTTAAGGAAGCTCCACAGCTTTCCCTGCCGGGTACATGGCCGAATTTGCCGGCCCCCTCAAACCACAGGATCATCGGCTTATCATCCTTATCAGCTCCCAGGATGATCCTCGGCGCTCTGGCCTTGTTGAAATTCATAGGATAGATGGCCGGTGGGATGTCGGTTTCCAGGGGATCCAGGTAATTGGAGAAGTGGGATCTGAACTTCAGGGTCTTCCGGCCGTTGATAAGAACGCTGTTGCCGACCTGCAGGGCAAACTGACAGTCTTCAAAGCCGTGGTAGGTCACCTGCCGGTTTTCGACGCCCTTGCTGTAATAGACCTTCATGATCAGACCGCTGGACGGTACCGGGGTATGGCCGCCCCGCTTGAAGCCGACGACGCGGTCGCCGATGATGACGATGTCATCGCCCCCGTATTCAGAATACCTGCAGCGGTCGCGGGTATACAGGCGGCAGTTTCGCCCCTGTTTATACTGAACGCCGTCAATTTCAATGATCAGATCCTCCAGCCCTCTTTTCTCAACACTGACATGCCCCTGGCGGTCCACCAGCAGAACTTCCCGGTCAAACAGACAGGGAGACAGGACTTTCCCATCCAGGACATTCAGACCGATGGGCGTCCCGGCCACGTCATAGACGGTGGCGCAATCCAGCCGGTCCATCACGAAGAACGAGGAATTGACCAGCAATCGACTCTCCTGACAGCCGGACAGATAGCCCAGACAATTGCCCACCGGCAGAATGGAAACCGTATCGAGTTTACCCTTGGCGGTATACAGGCAACCTTCATTTTTCAGATATTCATAGACAGCCGCGGTCTTTTCATTCAGGAAGCAAAGCTCCCCCTTCTTAACCGTGATGTTTTCCCGGAAGTCCGCCGTGACTCTGGCGATGTCTTCATAGATGATGCCGTGTTTTTCGTCTTTTCTTTTTTCCGCCTTAAAGCCTTCAGGCAGAGAAAAAAGAATCACATAACCGTAAACCATGGCAAATCTGACCATCAGGTAGTCCCGGTAGAGCTCATAAAGCTTCCTCAGGGCTTCCCGGTCCGGCTGCGGCTTGACGAAAGCCAGCTGTTGGAAACTGTCCAGACTTACTTTCTGAACCCGCTGGATCTCGCCGCTGTCATAACGGAAGATGTAATTCTTACTGTTCATCATATCATTACCTCAGAGACAGATACTTAAGGTAGACCAGCACACAGATGTGAGCCGGGTAGTACAGATAGAAGAAATGCTTGATGTTGAGCTTTCCTCTTTTGTGATCATAGAGCTTTATCAGCAGACCGCTGACGAAGGTACCCAGAGTGAAGAAGCAGTACCTTGCCCCTGCCACTAAGCCATAGCGCTCCAGAATGCCGGAACAGGAATACCAGGAAACGCCCAGGCCGATCAGCAGGAAATACTGCCACATGGTTTTCTCATCATCCCGGTTGAGGTAGTAGTTGGCTACCCACAGCGGCGCAAAGTAATTCCAGTCGGAAAAATGCGTCATCAATACCGCCGCCGCGATCACCAGATTGCGCAGCAGGATGTCACCGTCATGGTGCTCATTGACGTAATCGATGCCCTTCAGCATCACCAGGCAGATGGCCAGGGTAAACAGCATGTTCAGATCCAGCCAGTCAAAGCGGCCCTGGCCGATCAGATAGCGGGGATTGGACATCAGGATGTAGGGTACATAGGCGATGAAGGCATAGATCAGCATCCTGGTCAGGTACTTCCTAAAGGATGAACTTCTTACATAGCCTTCCGCCAGGAAATAACACATCACCGGCGCTACCATTCTACCGAAGAAGCGGAAGATCTGGTATTGGGGGCTTCTGAAGCCCAGAAACATGTAGGCATAGTGGTCCATGGTCATGAACACCATGCATAACAGCTTGATGATGTTACTGTTCATGACTGCTTTCCTGCGCTTCCTTCTTCCTGGTGATCCGGTTATAGAAATACAGGCCGGTCAGGGAGATGACCAGCGTGATGGCAAATACCACTCCGGTCTGCACAAAGGCCCCTTTTCTTAAGCAATGCCCGGCATAGGTCGAGGTAAATACCGAGGGAATGCGGGCGACCAGATTGATGACGAACAGCCTTACCGGTTCAATCGGGGTCAGGCCCATGACATAGGCCAGCAGGTCTTTGGGCGTGCCGGGAACGCAGAACAGGATGAAGGCCAGCAGGGTCAGTTTTCTTTCGTCATTGAGGAAGGAAAGCTTTTCGATCTGCTCTTTCGAGAAGAAGACCTCAACCAGCGAACGGCCGAACTTTCTGACCAGGGAAAAGACCAGGATCGAGCCCATGGCCTCGCCCATCAGACACAGCAGGGTGCCGCTGACGGCCCCAAAGCAATAGCCGCCGCCGATCTCAAACGGTTCCCCGGGAATGACGGCGACGATGACCTGCAGGATGGTGATCCCCACGTATACCGCCTTGCCCCAGATGCCATAGCCTCTGATCCACTGATCAAAGTATTCCGGATTGCGGAAGCCTTCAACCAATGGCCGGCCGACGACCTTGGCCAGGATCAGCATCAAAGCACCATAGATCACCATGGCAGCGATGTAGATCATTCTCTGGGTCTTTTTCGAAAGGTTCTTCATGGCCGTTTACCCCCTTTATCTCCTTTAAATGATATAGTATTAATTCCTTTCTTACAATTAAGGTTTCCTTAAAAATACTGAAAACCCGCATCACTGCGGGTTTGCTGACTTACAGTTCGTACAGTTTCGAATACTTGTTCTTCAGATACTCCACATAGTAGTGGGGATCGAAAGGCTCTCCGGTCGCCATCACCATGATCTCGGCCGGTGAATACAGGCCGCCGTACTGATGAATGTGCTCTCGGAGCCAGTCCTTGATCTTCGGGAACTCATTGTCTTCCATGCACTTTTCCGGATCGAGGTCCTCAGCCATGGCGTGCATGAACTGCGCAGCGTAGCCGCTGCCCAAGGCATAGGTCGGGAAGTAACCGAAGGAACCGCCGGACCAGTGAACGTCCTGCAGGATGCCCTCGGCATCATTGGCGGGTCGCACGCCCAGGTACTCCTCATACTTGTCAGCCCACAGCTGATCCAGTTTTTCCACGTCAACGCTACCGTCGAAGATGGCCTTTTCCAGTTCATATCTGATCAGGATGTGCAGCGGATAGGTCAGCTCGTCGGCCTCGGTTCTGATCAGCGACGGGAAGGAGGCATTAGCTGCCCTTACAAAGCCCTCCAGATCGACATTTTCCAGCTGTTTGGGGAACAGTTCCTTAACATCATCAAACAGATTGACCCAGAAACCGCGGGTGCGGCCGAGGTAGTTTTCCATCAGGCGGGATTGCGATTCGTGCATGCCGCTGCTGATGTTGTCAAAGCAGTACGTCTCGGCAATGTCATCCCGGATCTGTGCGTTGTAGGTGGCATGTCCGGTCTCGTGGATGATCGAGAAGATGGAGCTCATCAGATTGTTTTCATAATAGTGGGTGGTAACGCGGCTGTCGTACTTGCTGAGGGCATCGGAGAACGGATGTTCGGTCTCCGCCACCACGCCGGCATCCCGGTCATAGTGCATGTAGTCCAGGATCTTCTCGGTCAGCTTGCGCTGCTGCTCGGCCGGATAGTTCAGATAGACGAAACGGTCATCGATCTTTTCCTTCTTCACAACGGCTGCCACCAGCGGGACGATCTCCTTCTTGATCAGGTCAAAGAACGCATCGTACTTTTCGATCGTCATGCCCGGTTCAAAATCATCCAGCAGGATGTCGTAACCCTTCAGATCGCTGTGGCGGTACTCCAGCAGCTTTTTGCTCATCTCAATCGTCTTCAGCAGATAGGGCTTGAACATTGAATAGTCCTTAGCCTCCTTGGCCTTCTTCCACGTCTGGGAAGACTCCATCGACAGTCTGGCATATTCCACGAAGATGTCCTTGGGAACGTAGCGGAAGCGCTCCATGTCGGTCAGCTGCCACTTGATGATCCTTTTCTGCTGGAAGCTCAGATCATCGCGCCGGGACAGTTCTTCCACCAGCGCCAGAAATTCCGGATCGGTCTGCAGGGAGAACAGCTCGCCCTCCAGATAAGCGACCCTTTCATTGCGGTAGGCATCACCCTTATGGGGAGCGATGGTCTCCGCATCAAAGGAAGTCGTACCTAAAACCAGTCGGTAAGCCGACTGGATAAACATTTTTTCTTCGTATTTTTTCCAAAGTTCCTGAGAATTCATCAATGTAACCTCACCTTTCTTCAGCTGCCGCCGTAATGCGCGGTATGATCTGCAGTTTACGGCTCATGACCTTCGGAAGGTAGGTAAAGCCGTCGATGTTGACACCGATGTCTTCAAAGGCTGCCTGGGCGATCTCCGCATGCTGGCCCTTGACGAGCGCGTAGGAACCGGAACCGTCGATCAGGGAGAATACCATCATGCAGATGTCCAGACTGTGATTGGTGGCATAGTCCCGCAGATAGCGGTTCATCTTTTCCCGGATGGCAGCGATGTCCTCGAAGTTGACCAGGTTGCACTGTCCGACGGCGACCTTCATCTTCTTGATCTCGAAGTACTTCAGGTCGTTGTGGAGGATGGCATCAACGGTCTTGTTCTTCAGGCTGGCACCGGCCTTCAGGATGTTCGGAGCCAGTTCTTCCAGATCGAGATTGGCGATGCCGGCCAGTTTTCTGGCGGTATCGATGTCCTTCTGGGTACAGGTTACCGAACGGAAGTTGACGGTATCGGAAATGATGGCGCTGCACAGCATGCCGGCCAGATCTTCGGGAATCTCCACGCCCTTTTCCTCAAACATCTCGGTGATGATGGTGGCACAGCTGCCGGTCTGCTCGTTGCGGAAGAAGACCGGGGAAGCGGTCTTGATGCCGCCGATGCGGTGATGGTCAATGATCTCAATGATGTTGGCTTCGTCCGCTCCGTCGATGCTCTGGGAGATCTCGTTGTGGTCGACCAGGATCAGATTGCGGCTGGCGTACTTGAGAACGTGGAAGCGGGAGATCGTACCGATCACATGGTCATGAGCATCGGTTACCGGATAACTGCGGAAACGGGACTTGTTGATCTTGGTCTTGACGTCTTCGATGTGCTCATCATAGCGGAAGGTGATCAGTTCGTTGGACATGATCAGGGAAACCGGAATCGACAGGTCGATGTCGCGGCAGGCTTCGATGATGCTGTAAGGCGTCGTCAGCAGCGTACAGCCCTTCTTTCTGGCCAGTTCAATGACGTCTTCCCGGCATTCTTCGCCGCAGATGATCAATATCTTGGCGCCGGCCCTGAGGGCTTCCAGCTGTCTGGTCGTGTGGGTTGAAGCCACGACGATCTTGTCCTTGCAGTCGAGATTATGGTAGTTGACGACGTATACTTCGCCGTTGGTAGTATTTCCGGCATCGTTGAGAACGTTGCCCTTCAGAATGTCGACAATGTTCTCCAGCGGGGTATGTCTTAACAGATTGGCCTTTTCCTTGCGGTCGAGAACGATCGGCGTCGCAATGTCGGAGATCGTGGCCATGCCCAGCAGGTGACGGCGGTTGTCGGTGACGATGGCGACCTTCTTTTTCTTCAGCGTCAGCAGCGAAAGAACCGTCTTAAAGGTGTCAGTCGGCAGACAGGTGACCGCTTCGTCAATGTCAATGTCACGCACGCAGGTCTTCATGTCCTTGGCCAGCGGCGGCGGGAATTCATTGAACAGATTCAGAATGTACTCGGTCTCGGGATTGATGGCCCCGGCTCTGACCGCAATGGCATCATAACCCAGCTGCTGCTTGAGATAAGCATAGGCCATGGATGAGATGATCGCGTCGCTGTCGGGGTTCTTGTGACCGGTTACGTAGATTGTATTATTAGCCATGTTATTTGCTCCCTTACACTTAATTTTAGCTCATATCCCCTTCTCAGGCAACCAGCTAGCAGGTGAAAAAAAGGCTGACATCCTTTATAATGTTCTTAGTAAGACAGAAAGCAGGTTGATAATATGACCATTAAGATAGCCATGATGTACGATTTTGACCAGACCCTGTGCACCCGCAACATGCAGGAGTATTCCCTGCTGCCGGAGCTGGGCGTGGTACCCAGCGACTTCTGGGGTGAGGTGGCCGCCACGGCCCGGGAGAAGAACATGGACCCGACCCTGACCTACATGTACCTGATGATCAGAAAGGCTCGGGAACAGAACTACCCGATCAAGCGGGAATCCTTCCAGAAACTGGGCGGCGACATCGAATTCTATCCCGGCGTGGAGTCCTATTTCGACCGGATCAATGAATTCGGAAAGAAACTTGACATCGACGTTCAGCACTTCGTCATCTCTTCCGGCAACCGCGAGATCATCGAAGGCTGCAAGATCTTCGACAAGTTCACCCGCGTCTTTGCCTCGGAATTCCACTACGATGAAAACGGCAACGCCGACTGGCCAGCACTGGCCATCAACTATACCGGCAAGACCCAGTTCCTGTTCCGCATCAACAAGAACGCGCTGGATGTCTACGATTCCCGCAAGGTGAATCAGTACATCAATCCCGCCGAAAGGGACATCCCCTTTACTCACATGATCTATGTCGGTGACGGCATCACCGATGTGCCCTGCATGCGCCTGATCAAGGCCAACGGCGGCTACTCCATCGGCGTCTTCTTCAATGGGGAACGGGAGACGGTCGACCAGTTACTGAAGGATGACCGCATCAACTTTGCCGAGGAAGCCGACTGGCAGGCCGGCAGTTCCCTTACCAGACTGATCCAGACGATCATCACCAAGATCGCCATCGAAAACCGCCTGGAGATCATGGCCGGAAAGTAAAAAAAGGACGCAAGTCCTTTTTCATTCGTTCAGTAATTCCGCAGCTTTCTTCCTGACCGCTTCCTCTTCACAGTCAGCCGTCAGCCTTTCCAGGATCTTCCGGCACCAAGGCTGGGAAATCAGGCCTCGGGCCTGCAGACAGTTGAGGATCCTGATGACGGAAAGATCATAATTATCCAGAACCTGATACCAGATCTCCTCTTCGCCTTCATCGACGATCTCTTCCTCGATCGTACCATAGCCGGCCGCAAAGTCCTCGAGGTCCTTTCCTTCAATTATCTCGATCTTCTTGATGTCGCTCAGATAGACCAGCCAGCCGTTGATCTTCAGCGCCGCTTCCTCGCCGCCGTATTCCGCTTCGCAATATTCGCTGCTCTCATACTGGCAGACGCCTTCCAGCACGTTATCGAGATAGTCCGTTATCCTGACCGGCTTCTGATCAAAGGCGTTAAGTTCCTCCTCTTTGATTTCATAGAGGATCGCCTTCATGCTGTCCCATCTCCTGGCCGGGGAAGTCAGCGTTTCCACCACGGCCAGGCCGAAGTCGATGGCCGCCGCCATGCTCTTGCCGGTTATCAGCTTGCCGTCCACTTCCGCATATCGGCCGGTGTAGTTGCCGCCGAAATCGCGGTTCATCGGTTCAAAGCAGGTATAGTTTTTGCCCTTGAGGTAGCCCAGGTCACCGAGAATGGTCGGTGAGGCGCAGATGGCCGCCAGATAGCGGTCCTCATCGTGATACCTTCTGATCAGGTCCATTACCCTCTCATCAGCCAGGAAGTTCTTATGGCCCTTGCCTCCCGGTAACATCAGACAGTCAAAATCCTGACTGCTGACCTCGTCGAGAACGGCGTCAGCCAGCACGTCGATGCCGTGGCTGCCCTTTACTTCCCGGTTTCGCAGGCCGCTGGTCACCACTTCAACCCCGGCTCTTCTCAACAGATCGATCGGTGCGATCGCTTCGCATTCCTCAAAACCGTCAGCCAGAAGACACAGTACTCTCATCACTCAAACCTCACTTTCTCACTCCACTGCTCAAATTTGCTGCGGAGGGAACTGTAATCCGTTTCCAGGCAGTCAAACATGAGGCTGTAATAATAACCGCCCTCATCATAGAAGAGGTTGTATACGTAAACCATGTAATCGCTCTCCGGTTCCTTGTAGGTCACCAGATAGTGATCGCCGACCAGCCGGTCGCTGATCACTTCAGTGTTGGTCAGGCTGATGTCCACAAACGTGCGGAAATCGACCTCCATGTCCATGTAGAGATTCAGTTCTTCCTTGGACAGGTAATTGATCCAGACCCCGACCCCGCGGTCTTCGCTGTAAAGGACCAGATCAAAACTGGCGTTTTCCAGTTCCCGGAAACCGTAGCTGTGCGGCAGTTCAAATTTCATGTTTCCACAGGAGAAACTGTCGGTCTTTTCCCCGCAGCCGGCCAGTACCGTTACCAGTAACAGAGCCAGCAGGCAGCTGATCCATTTCTTCATGATTCGGCCCTCTTTTACCCATTTTACCATACCTTGAATTCTCAAAAAAGGATTGATATAATTATCTAGCACGCGCGTGTGGCGAAATTGGCAGACGCACTAGACTTAGGATCTAGCGCCGCAAGGCATGCAGGTTCAAGTCCTGTCACGCGCACCGCTGACCTTAACCGGTCTTTTCTTTTTGTCTTTCTTCAAGTATCATTTAGGTGTCTGGAGGTAGCTTATGTACAGATTGATCGCCTGTGACATGGATGAAACACTGCTTAACCGGGATCATCAGATCTCGGCCAGGGACATTGAATCCATCCGAAAACTGACCGCAAGCGGAGTAAAGTTCGTCATTGCCACCGGACGCCCCTACAACTCCGTGTTCAATGACCTGAAAGTGCTGGACCTGTATGAAAAGGAAGATGAGTATGTCATCTCCTTTAACGGTTCGGTCCTGACGGAAAACCGCCACAACCGGATCCTGAGCTACCAGGGCCTTTCCTTTGAGACCGCCAGCCTGCTTTACCGGATCGGGGTGGAAAACGGCGTCTGCATTCACGTCTATACCATCGATACCGTCTACGTCTACAACTACATCCCGGAAGAAAGAGCCTACATCGAAGGCCGCATGAATAACGTGGAAACCTTCGAAAAAACCCTCGATTTCCTGAAGGACGTTCCCATCATCAAGGTCCTGTTCATGAATCTGAACATGGACATTCTCCATCGGCTGGAAGCGGTGGTAAGAGCTCAGGCTGAAGAGCTGTCGATCTCCTACTCCTCCAACCGCTACCTGGAATTCAACACCCTGGGCATCGACAAGGGCTACGGCTTAAGCAAGCTGGCAGCCCTGCTGAACATTCCCATTGAGGAGACCATCGCCGTCGGTGACAACATCAACGACCTGCCGATGATCAAGGCGGCCGGCCTGGGCATCGCGGTCCGAAATGCCACTCCTCAGGTCCTTGCCGGCTGTGACGAAGTCCTGAAGGCCACCAACAACGATGATCCCCTGACGGAAATAAGGGAGCGCTTCTTCTAGTACTGACTGTTCAGATAGTCTCTGATCTTCTTCTTGATGCGATAGACCGTGTTGTCTATCTTTTTCTTTTCCACTTTCAGCAGCTCGGCCATTTCCTTATAGCTGTAGCCTTCCATGTAGAGCTGAAAGACCTTTTCATCAAAGCCGGTCCGGCTCTTTATGACCTTCAGGATCTCCTGATAGAGGGTCTTGACGTTCAGCAGATCATCCGGCCGGCGCTGGGCGATCCGCTTGTCCGTTACCAGATCGCTGAGATAGACGGTTTCATCGTCCTTCATGGTGCTGTCCAGAGAGCACATGGACTGGCTGTTGGGGAAATGATAGAGGCTTTCCTTCTTCATCCATTTCCGGATCTCGCGGCCGCAGCACAGCCGTACGAAGTTCTTCAGAGAGACGCCCCGATCCTCCCGGTAGTAGTTAACGGCACTCATCAAGCCGATCCGGGAGGCCTGCAGGGCCTCGTCGTAGGTTATCAGCGGATAGCTGGTCTGAATGTGACTGCGGCAGATCGCACTGATCATGTTGCGGTATAAAGAAAAAAGCTTCTCAAATGCGGCATCATCATGCTGCCTGGCCAGTTCAAGAAGCTCCAATTCAGTGTTGTCGTTTAAATCGGTCATTAAATTATACTTCCTTCGCCTATACCGGAAAACGCTGTGAATAGATCTGATAAAGCAGTATTCCGCAGGCTACAGAAGCATTCAGGGAACCGACTTCCCCTTCCATCGGCAGTTTCACCCGGAAATCACAGACTTCCTGGGTGAGCCTTCTCATCCCGCTGCCTTCCGATCCAATGACCAGGACCATCGGCATGTTATAATCCAGCAGCCGGTAATCACGGGCTTCATTGACATCCGTGCCGACTATCCAGTACCCCTTTTTCTTCAGATTTCTCAGTGTCTGCGCCAGGTTGGTCACCTGGGCGACCTTGACTCTTTCAATGGCACCCGATGATACCTTGGCGACAGTAGAAGTGAGGGAAACACTGCGGTTCTTTTCGATGATGACGCCATCACCGCCGACGCATTCCAGCGTTCTCAGGATCGACCCCAGATTCTGCGGATCCTTCAGTTCATCCAGAGCCACGATCAGGGGCATTTTACCCGCGGGAATGGCATCGATGATCTCTTCCAGGGAATAGGTCCGGTATTCCTTTATCTGAGCAATGTAGCCCTGATGATTGCCGTGAACCATCTGATCCATGACCTTGCGGGAAGCCCTTCTGATCTGAATGTTCTGAGCCATGGCCAATGACATGATCTCTTCATCCTGGCTGCTGTCCATGACATACAGCACATTGACCTCATGCCTGCCTCTTAACAGACTCTTCACCACGTTTTTTCCATATACGTATTCTGCCATTTTATTCCCCCTCGTAAGTACGGATAATATCCCATATCTGTTCCATCCGCGTCTCATCACCCTTAAGATACCAATAGCCCCACAGCGTCTCAAATCCGGTTGAAACATGGTAAGCCACGGCATCGGTATTCTTCGGAGCCTTGTGGGACTTGCTGTTGCGGCCCCACTTGTAGATCTCGATCTCCTCTTCGCTGAGAAGACCGTTCTTCAGAAGATGATCCATGAACTCGGCCTGCTTCAGGGCCGACACATAGCGGTTGGCGTGCTTCTGCAGCAGATTCATCCTTACCTCTCTGGTAATGACAAACTTCTTTACCGTCATGTTGTAATGCGCATCGCCGATGTAGGCCAGGGCCAGCGGACTGTAGTCTTTAGGGTTCATGTCATACCTCCGAGACAATTATAACTCATCATTCATTCATCAGACAACAGAAGCCCGGTAATCCGGGCTTCTCATTTAATCATTCAGGGTGAACCAGCTGCCGTCAGTATTGATGGTGATGACATCACCCTCTTCGATCAGCAGCATCTTCTCCTCAAAGACGGCCTTGTAGATGTTGTTGGCGGTATCGACCAGATAGACATAGCTCTGACCGCTTACCACTACCAGTTCACATCTTCTGACCGTGATCTCCACCGTCTTCATGTCGTCGGAGAAGCTTCCGGAGGTGAACTTGTTCAGAGCCTTTTCCAGGGTATCCTCCACTTCCATGTGGGAATACTGGGAGGCATCGACGATCGCATACATCTTTACCAGGCCCAGATTGTCCTTCAGGACCATTACGTAAGCGCTGGTACCGTTGATGTCGATCAGGCTCGGGAAGCTGGCGCGGTAGCCCTTCTCCTGAACCTCGCCCTCGGCAGCTCTCATGACGCTGTCTTCATCGGTGGACTCAAAGTAGGAGACTCTGATCTCGCCGGTTCTCTCATTGGCCATCAGATAGCCGATGTTGCTTTCGTCATTGGTGACGGCCGTCACACCGGTATAGATGTAAATGTCCTTGCCCCTGACGATGTAGCCGAAGTCGTTATCCCGGACGGCATTGCCTTCACTGTTATAGGTGGTGGTCGTGGTGGACTCGATCAGGCCCTTCTGACCGAACCAGCTGTTCCAGTAACCGTTGATCAGCCGGCCGTAGATGTCGAAGTACTTGGCGATGTAGTCGCCATAGAAGACGATGTCCACCCAGTCCGGCAGATCATCAGTGCCGTAACGGCTGATCTGGCCGCTGACCGGATCGACCACGAAGGCGCCGGTGATCTTCTTGCCACCGAACAGGCCGATGTTATGTTCATAGATCGTTGCCACGTAATAGGGATTGCCCTGCTCGTCGATCTCAAAGTGCAGATTGTCGAAGAAGACCGTCGGGTAATGAGCCCAGATGTGGCGGGCCAGATCTTCCGAGAAGCAGGCGCTCGGCACGTATTTCATGCCTTCCTTAAGTTCGACATATTCAGCTGTCAGATCATTGGGTCTGACCATGACATAGCCGGGCACGCCCTTGTCCCGGTTGGCTGACCACTTCCATAAACCGGCATAGACCAGCGGTGAGACCTTGACCGGGGAATCTTTCCAGGAGATGGTCATGTAGTTGTCGGAGACCTCAAACTGGCTGACGATGTCGCTTAAGGCCCCGATCTTGCGGTTGCCCAGCA
Organism: Erysipelotrichaceae bacterium; assembly: GCA_017445225.1. Classification (GTDB taxonomy): domain Bacteria; phylum Bacillota_I; class Bacilli_A; order Erysipelotrichales; family Erysipelotrichaceae; genus RUG521. The sequence goes on from JAFSUN010000003.1 coordinate 94,524, forward strand.
CCTTGGAGCTTTCGGTATCCATCAGAGGGATCTGCTTGAGATCCTTAACGCCCGGCAGCGCGACCTTTTCCTCGGTCTTGATGTCCAGTAAGGCCGTATACCTTCTGGCATTCAGCAGTCTGGTAGAGCTGATGGCGCCGACGATCAGGCCGATCAGCAGCAGCCCGGTCACCAGCGTGGAAGCCTTGAAGGCCTTGGGCTGCTTGGCCACCAGGAACATTACCGCTATCACGGTGGCATCGATCATGGCCATCAGCCACAGCAGCGGGTTGTGAATGCTCACCACCGGCAAGCCGAAGTAGATGAACAGAGCGTTTACGATTGCCAGCATGACGGCTGACGCGATTACATATCCTTTTTTCATTTCAACACCTCCCGGTCTTAACAGACCTGCATGTACCTGAAGCGCCTTGTGAGACTTCCTCACATGCGCTTAGTTTCTTCTTAAAATGGTCAGAACCCTGGCGACGCCTTACAGCAGTACTCCCAGGATCGCCAGTGACAGGGCGACCAGCACCCCCAGAACCCCCAGCGCCAGCTTTACCAGCCCCTTGATGATCTGCCAGTAGCTTCTGTTGTCAGAGCAGTTGGCCAGCAGTACCACATCAGCCAGTATCAGCGCCCACGCCCAGGGGCTGTGGATGCTGACACACCTGAAGCCGTACTTCCAGGCCAGTTCATTGAGGAAGGCAATTACCAGGACGCCGGCATAGATTTCTTTTCTGTACATATTATCCTCCCGGGTCTAAAAAAGACCCATAACGCACACTTGTGCCTTATGAGTCTTGCAGTCTATAGTTGGCCGGGTTACCCGTCATGACGGCTGTTCTGCACACCAGGTGCCTGCTACTCCCTCACTACAGTTATTATACCACAGTTCGGTGAATTTGTACACTTTACTAGTAGTTAAAGTTTACAAAGTAGTCCAGCGGGGCTTCCGCCGCCTGGAAATCGTCAGCGTAGAGCACGCAGGTGGTAAACTCGGGGGTCTCCATGCACTTCAGCTTGCCGCTCACCTGGTAGAACCGGCCGTCTGAGACGACCTTGGGGTCGACACCGACGACGGTGATGGCAGCGTCCTGCACATCGTTGGAGCAGCAGACCATGGCCTTGCGGCCCATGACGCAGACGTTTTCATACTCATCCAGAGTCTCCACGTACTGCATCTTCAGGGTAATCTGACAGCCATCGTACTTCCAGGGATCATCCACGGCATCGATGTACCACAGACCGTAGTCATTGTCATCGATGAACAGATCCTTGGAGGTGTCAAACAGATGCTGGGAGATGTTCTTGATGAAGTTGTTGTTGTCATCAAGGAAGGAGATGATGGCCCGCGGGTTGATGGCCTTCAGGTTGTTGCGGAAGAACAGGACATCGTCTTCCTTGCAGCGGTTGATGTAGATCTCCTCACAGTTGACCACATGGTTGAAGACAAACTGCTTCATGTTGTTCATGAACAGCCTCAGGGTCGTACCGTCAAAGAAGGTCAGGGTCTGGGCGATCACCCAGTTTCCCAGCAGTCCGCCCGGCTTGTAGAGCGGGGTCTCATCCTCCATGCCGTTGAGTTCAATGATGACCCTCTCCGGCTTGTAAGCCCGGTCGATCTTCTTCATCTCCGCCATGGTCAGATCACTCAGGCGTTCATAATAGATCACTTCCGAGTTGGTATCCTGCAGGAAATCCTCATCGTATTCCTCATCACCCTGCTCAAAGACCAGGATCAGGTTCTTCTCCCCTTCATTAAAGTTGCGGTCCCACAGCGATTCCTTGATGGCTGTGGTCTTGCCCGCATCCAGAAAGCCGGAAAAGATGTATACCGGCTTATCCATGGAAGGCCTCTTTTAACTTGTCACGGTTAATGACGGTACCGATGACCGATACCAGAGCTTCATCGCGGCTGCTTCCGTAGAAGACATGGTATTCGTTCAGTACGTAGTTGAAGTACAGGGTACCCTTTTCACCCTGAACATAGCCCTTGATCCTGATGATGTCCTCATCGATGTCGGAAAGGATCTTCTCCATTTCCTCTTTGGTAAATACATGCTCAGGTCTGATGATGTAGTTCTTGAAGGGCTCATCCTCACAGGTGTAACCAGAGTCATAGAGGAACTTATCCCAGAA
>JAFSUN010000004.1 GCA_017445225.1 Erysipelotrichaceae bacterium
AGAAACGATTCTGAAAGACTTACTGATGGAAAGTACCAGATCAGCCATACCGGAATACCCATACTTATCCAGGCTGGTATAATAAATCCAATTATCTGACTTATACTTATCAATCTGCTTCTTCAGTTTCTCTAACTGAGAAAAGGAAGAGATTTTATATACTCCGATCATTCCAATATCATAATTAGGATAGGTGGCAGATCGGTTCTCATAAATATCATTATGCCCGTGTTCTCTGAGAATTAATTCCATCGTTTCCTCTGGAAGGAAAACATTGTCCGCATAATCATTCGCCATGCCGCCAGTTTTTTTAACCGTGCCGATAACAGTCAGACTGAAAGTGAATACATCTTTGATCGAATAATCATTATTCAACACGACTTTTGTCAGATAGACGGTATCGCCAGTTTCAAATTTCTTTATGGAATATCCGTTTTCCGTCTTGATAATCTGGGCGTAGTCTTCGCCTATCAGGCATACCCTCTCGCCATTCAGCAGTTCTTTTTCCGTAAAGACTCTTCCGGTGCTTAATGTAAGAAACGGATATCTTTCCACAAAATCACTGTTTCTGTGCAGTTCAACTGCGTTACCATCCATGTAGGTAAAACCGTTTTCATGAATAAAACCATAGCACAATAGATCAAACTTTTCATCCAGAAATGCATTAAGTTCTTCACCCTTATATTTTGCCAGCAGACTGTAGTCATAAATAATTGAAGCAAACGAATCACCGGAAAAGCACTTAAACACATATAGTTCCGTCTGTTCCACATCGGCACCATCATAACTGTTTTCCGGGAGCAAACTGTTCAGGGTCAGGAACTTTTCCTTATCAGCATAGGTATTAAGTATGCCGGGCTGCAGATAAGTATAGATATCCATTTTCCCTGTTATGTATTCTTCAAAGCAGGAGGCCATGCCTTTAAGAAACAAGGAAGAGAACAGAACCGAAAAAATCGCGATGAAAACCAGAACTGTTCTTATGCATTTTCCTGTGACCATTTTAATCGCAATTGTTTTCATGACCTGATCTCCCTCCCATCCGATCCTTATAAACATTAGAAAATCCATGATCCCTCAGTATTCTTTTCATGGTTTCTTCCGGAATGAATACCTGATTGGTATTGCCGACTTAAGTACTCGTTGATTCAACAATCCCAACTACCTTTAGTTAGAACATTAAATCATCTGAAGTGGAATAATCAGCATTGTATACTTTTAGTAAGATAAACTATGTCGCCTGGTTCAATCTCTTTGACAGAATAAACAAACAGATTTCTAAATGCTCTTCTCATCACTATAGTCAATTTCACCTTTTTCATCTTCATGCTGTTTCTTACGCAACTGTATAATTGTATGACCTGTGATAGGTTGATGACAGTTCATGCCTATTCCTGTTTCTCCAGCAGTTCCTTTACGGTTACCCTGCCAATCAGATAACGGTAAAGAACTGCACTTTCAATACACAATATGATGATGAACACTGCCGCTATTATTACTTCCGTTGTATTAAGTCTAAGCAGCTTATCCGCAATGTTCAGCAGCTTGCTTCCATCGCTTCCGCCTTTGCTGAACTGGTATTCCATTACTGTCCTGCTCAGTTTTACCGCTCCAAAGTAACCGATCACTGCCGAGATCATGTATGTCACTATTCGCGTTACTGTATTCTCTCTTATGATATCCTTATCTTCCTTTCCCATCGATTTAAGTAATCCTATCTCATTTCTCCGGGCATTGATGTCAAGGATAATCATGGCTGCTGATACCAGAATGATCAGAATTATCAGGACATATGATATGATCTTAAATGATTTGCTGATGGAAAAGACAATGTCTGCCATTCCGGAATATCCTAACTTATCCAGGCTGGTGTAATATGTCCAACTATCTGATTTATACTTATCGATCTGCTTCTTCAGCTTTCTAAGTTGAGAAAAAGATGACAGTTTATATATATTAAGTAAGCACTCATTGATATCTGTCGGAATACGATCTTTATAAACCTCGGTAAGACCATGTTCTTTCAGTATTCTTTCCATGGTTTTTTCCGGGACAAAAACCTGATTAACACCACGACCATTAACGCTCTTTGTTTCTAAAAGGCCTACTACCTTAAGCCCAAAACAAAAACTTTCAGTAGCAGAGAAATCATCATTAAACACTGTTTTCGTAAAGTAAACAGTATCACCGGGTTCAACATTCTTCGCTGTATAGCCAGATTCTGTTTTAATGATCTGAACCATTCTATCATCGATCAAGCAGACACTTTCACCGGCATCCATTTCCTCCTTAGTAAAACTTCTTCCCTCAGCAAGTTTAATATAAGGATACAGTTCGATAAACCTATCATCATTATGAAGTTCTATTCCATTACCATTGATATATCCATGGATTTCTCCAGTTCTGTAGTCGTAACAGAGTATTTTAAACAGTTCATCCAATTCTTCATCATTAGGCGATCCAGACAAGGCATTTGACACTACTTTTTCAAATCTCCAATACAGTACTGTCATGAATGACTCATCAGCAGCTGTTTTGTATACAGCATACTCATTCTGACTGATATCACTACATTCAAAACTATTCTTGTCTAATACATCATTGAGTTCATTGAATTTACGAACATCTTCGTACGAATTTCGTCCATATATATCAGCTTGCAGATAAAGAAACAGATCAGTTTTATCGCTAATGTATTGTTCATATTCAGAAGAAATCCCACTTAAAAACAGAGAAGAAAACAATGCGGAAAAGATAATTGCATAAATCAGCAGATTCCTCACTCCATTTCTCGTTACCATATTCAATCTTATCTTTTCCATTTCTGCACCTCCATTAATGGGCAACACTGTATACGTATGATCTGGTATAAGTATTTGTATTATTAGAAGGATCTGTCATTGTTATCGTATATGTTGCAGTAGCTTGTAGATAATTGCTGGAGTTTAACGAGAATACACATGAAACAGGACTTACCGATATATCCTTATACCCAGCAGGTATAGTACCTTCAAAGTTCCATCCAAGATACGTTGAATTGAGTGAATAATTGGTTATTAAAGATCCGGAATATGTTATTGTCCCATAAATCCTGGTTTGGGGTTTGAATGTTATGCCTCCAGCATAAACTGATCCTGTAAACACATTGTCATAATTCACTATTACGTACTCTTCCGGTTCATCAGGGTCTACCGGTGATTCCGGGTCTAGTGCCTTCGCAGGAACTGTAAAAAGGAAAGTGTCAAAAGTAACGTAATAAACAGTAATAATGTCTTTTTCATAAAAAGAAACCTCTTCATAGCCCCATTGTATAAAAAAACATAAAACAAAAACTCTCGGGTATCGGGAATTCCCTGTATCCGAGAGTTTACTTCGATGATTATTGCTGCGAGCTGTCCCATATTACCGTTATCTCAGGGTTACTGATCAGGTCCTCAAGTGTATCCTCTGAGGGAAGAGTTTCCAGATCATCATGATAGTATATGACATATCGTATCTCGAACTGCGAGGTGTCGGGATTCTTGGGAACATGCCACTCATTACTGTATACCATGACATAATTTTTCTGCCTTGGAGCGAAAAGCCTGTCAAACCTGGTAGTACTAACCGTAAAGATCAGGCATTCTACTTCTCCTTCTCCTGTTTTCAACGATATCATTTTTCCCTTCCCTGGCAGCCTGTCCAAAGAGAGTTTCTGATTCTTTACCGATATCTCGACATAACTGGAATACCTGTCCAGATTGCTGCCATAGGCAACCTTGACCTGAACATTATCCGTCTTCAGTTTCAAAGGGACAGCTGAGTTCTTCAGATAACTGACATACATGCTCCCGGCAGCTGTGACAATGACCAGGGTCATTAACACCAGAAGCGCCTTCCTGAGGTTAGTGATGATACGGTCATATCTGTTTCTGGTCTTCTCGCGCTCTGCCCTGGCCTCCTGAACGAAGGCGTCATTCTGCGATTTCAGGGTCTCGATCTGCAGCTGAAGCGTCCTGTTGTTGTCTTCGAGTTCAGCCATTCTCCTGTTAACCTCTGATTTGTAGTTTTCATCAAAGCTGGTCGTCAGATTGAAGAATTCATCAAAACTGATTGAAAGGACATCGCAGATCTGGGCCATGGTAAAAACATCAGGCAGACCCTCACCGGTCTCCCATTTCGATATCGTCTTATCCGTCGTGTTCAGACGGTTGGCCAGCTGCCTTTGGGTAAGCTTGGCCTGTTTTCTTTTCTCCCTGATCAGATTTCCCAGTTCGTTCTTCACTTCTGCTCACCTTCCAAAAACATTTTACTCTACTAAACCATCAAAAAACTCTCGGATTTCGAGAGTTTAATGATTTAATGTACTTCTACTGTTCGATCTCGCCTCTCTGCAGCCTTCTTTCCTTCAGTTCCGCCGTAACCTTATCCTTCATTTCCTTAGGATACTTGATGAACAGCAGCGGAATTACATATAAGGCGGCGCCGATGGCCGGGCCAATCATGAACAGCGGCCAGATCCACTTGCTGAACTTTTCGGAAACGGCAGCTCCGGCTTCAATGGCCTCGGCATCGTATTCCAGGAAGGTCAGCAGGAAACCGGCGATGACGGTATTAAGAGCCGTAGAGATCTTGTCACAGAAGGTCTGAGCCGCAAAGGTAATGGCCTCTGCTCTCTTCCCCGTCTTGTATTCCATGTAGTCGATTGAGTCTCCCCACAAAGCCGTTCTGGCAATGCCAAACATCTGACCGGGAATGGAGCCGATCGCAAACAGCACGGCACAGATCCAGATCCGGTTGCCTTCAAAGCCGATGATGAAGGCGATGACACGGGTGATGACAGTGGCGAGGTTGGCGATGATCAGAACGTTTCTCATGCCGCCTACCTTTTCCGACAGCTTGGTCGTTAAGAACATGCCGACACCGGAGAACATGTAGGTGATGCCGGTAAAGATGGTCATGACGGTCAGGCCGCCGATCTCCTTGCCGAATAAGGTAGCGGTGACCTTGTGCTGAAAGAAATAGGCACCAGGTACGGTTAATGAAAGTCCATTAAGAATGTTGCCCAGCAGTACCAGCATGACGATCTTGTTGTTAAACAGCATCTTCAGATTATCCCTGAAGGACTCGGTCTGGGTCTCGGAGTTTACCCTGATGCGCTCCTGGGCACTGGCTGCCAACATTGAAATGATCATGCCGAAGAAGCCGAAGATGATGGCCGCCAGGAAATAGATCCTTTCGGTGCTCCAGCCGGCATTCTTCAGACTGTCCATCATGGTCGGGAAGACACCGACAACGCCAAAGCCGATGGCAGCGAGAATTCTTCCCCACTGGGACAGCTTTTCTCTTTCTTCGGGAACGTCGGTCATGACCGAGGTCATCGACCACATGCTGACGTCCTGAATGGTGAAGATCATGTCATAGGCCAGATACAGGATCAGTACGTAGATGGCCTTGGGAATGTCACCGACAAAGTGCCAGTTGGTAAACAGCAGTATGACGATGATGCCGATCACTACCGGGGTCAGTTTCAGGAATGGGCGGAACTTGTTGCCGTTCTTGAACTGATGGCGGTCGATCAAAGTACCCATCACCGGGTCATTGACGGCATCCCAGATCCGGGCAATGCCCAATACGATGCCGATGGTCCGGCCCTCGATGTAGAGGACATCCGTACAGTAGACAAAGAACCAACCCATCATCAGGGCGCAGGAAAGGTTCTGGCCGAAAATGCCGAACACGTATTTAAGGGCTTCCGAACGCGGTACCCGTCCGCCCTTAGTAACCATTTTTTCTTCTTTCATTATTCTATCTCCCTGTTGTTACATTACTAGAATAGCACAATTACCCCGCGGGAGAAAACGCTTTATGCATTTCCGATTGGAAAGCAGATCAAAAGGCCGCCTGGCGGCCTTTCGTCTTATTTATGCAGCAACTATATTAACGATCTTGTTCTTGATGATGATGACCTTGCGGATCGTCTTGCCGGCGGTAAAGTTCTTAACGCCTTCCAGCTCCATGGCCTGCTCTCTGATCTCGGCTTCTTCACAGTCAGCCGGAACCATGATTTTGCCTCTGACCTTGCCGTTGACCTGAACGACGATCTCGATCTCATTCTTTACCAGCTTGCCTTCATCATAGGTCGGCCAGGATTCATAAGCTAAGGTATCCTTGCCGGTGTAGTGCTGATGGATTTCCTCGCAGACATGCGGAGCGATCGGGCTCAGCAGCTTGATGAAGTTGATGATCATGTCCTTATTGACCTTATCGACCCGGTAGCACTCATTGATGAAGATCATCATCTGGGAGATGGCGGTATTGAAGTTCAGGGAATCGATGTCCTCAGTTACCTTCTTAACGGTGAAGTTATAGACATAGTCCAGTTCGGGAGTCGGCTCAGCGGTGATCTTCTCAGGGGTCTCCATTGCCAGTCTCCAAACTCTTTCGATCCACCTTCTGGCCCCTTCAACACCCTGTTCACTCCAGGGCTTGGAAGCCTCCAGCGGTCCCATGAACATCTCGTAAAGCCTCAGGGTATCGGCACCGTAGGCTCTGACGATGTCGTTGGGATCGACGATGTACTGCGGATAGCGCTTGCCCATCTTGATGCCGTTTTCGCCCAGGATCATGCCCTGGTGAACGAGCTTGTGGAACGGTTCCTTAACGGGAACGATGCCCTTGTCATAGAGGAAGTTGTTCCACATCCGGCTGTACAGCAGGTGTCCGACCGCATGTTCCGGTCCGCCGACATACAGATCGACCGGCAGCCAGTGTTCCATCAGCTTACGGTCAGCGATCTCCTGATCATTGTGCGGATCGATGTATCTCAAGAAGTACCAGCTGCTGCCGGCGGAACCCGGCATGGTACTGGTTTCCCTTCTGCCCTTCTTGCCGTCAACTTCCACGTTGACCCAATCGGTGGCCTTGTCCAACGGTGACTTGCCGCCCTTGGGAGCATAGTCATCCAGTTCCGGCAGAACCAGCGGCAGCTGATCCAGCGGTAAGGCGATCATCGAATCATCCTCAAAGTGGATGACCGGGATCGGCTCGCCCCAGTATCTCTGACGGGCAAAGATCCATTCTCTCAGACGGTAGTTGACCTTCTTTTCACCCAGTCCTCTTTCGGTAAGCCAGGCGATCATGGCATTGATGGCTTCTTCCTTGCCCATGCCATTCATGAATCCGCTGTTGATGTGAATGCCGTCCTGCGTCCAGGCTTCCTTCGTAATGTCGCCGCCTTCCAGCACCGGAATGATATCCAATCCGAACTTGGTGGCGAATTCCCAGTCACGCTGGTCATGAGCCGGAACGGCCATGATGGCACCGGTTCCATAGGTGGCTAATACATAGTCGGAGATCCAGATCGGGATTTCCCGGCCGTTGACCGGATTTATCGCATAGGCGCCGGTGAAGACACCGGTCTTGTCCTTGTTCAGTTCGGTCCTCTCCAGATCGCTCTTGGTGGCGCATTCCTTCTTGTAAGCCTCTACGGCGGCTTTCTGCTCAGGGGTGGTTATCTTATCGATCAGTTTATGTTCCGGCGCCAGAACGCAATAGGTGGCGCCAAACAGGGTATCGGCACGGGTGGTAAAGACGGTGAACTCATCGTCATGACCAGCAACCCTGAATTTCACATGAGCGCCATAGCTCCGGCCGATCCAGTTTCTCTGCATTTCCTTGGTGCTCTCCGGCCAGTCGATCTCTTCCAGTCCTTCCAGCAGGCGGTCGGCATACTTGACGATGTCGATGACCCACTGCTTCATGTTCTTTCTGATGACCGGATAGCCGCCTCTTTCGCTCTTGCCGTCGATGACTTCATCGTTGGCCAGAACGGTGCCCAGCTCCTCACACCAGTTGACCGGCATGTCCACGCACTTGGCGAGGCCTTCTTCAAACAGCAGCGTGAAGATGTACTGGGTCCACTTGTAGTAGGACGGATCACAGGTTGAGACCACGCGGTCCCAGTCATAGGAGAAGCCGATGTTCTTTAACTGATTGGTAAAGAACTCGATGTTGTTTCTGGTAAAGGTATCGGGATGGTTTCCGGTCTGGATGGCATACTGCTCCGCCGGCAGTCCGAAGGAATCGAATCCCATCGGATGCAGGACGTTGTAGCCTTCCATTCTCTTCTTACGGGAAACCACGTCAGTTGCCGTATAGCCTTCCGGATGGCCGACGTGCAGGCCGGCACCGCTGGGATACGGGAACATGTCCAGAGCATAGAACTTGGGCTTGCTGAAATCCCAGGCATCGGTCTTGAAGGTCTTATGGTCCATCCAGTACTTCTGCCACTTCTTCTCGTTCAATTCATGGTTATAACTCATAGTAACTCTCCTCTGCGCCAAAACAAAAGGCGCACTTCCTAAGGACGCCTCAGCGCGGTACCACCTTAGTTCATATGCCTGACATATGCACCTCAAATCAGCCTTAACGCGGCCGTCACGTTCTGCTCCCGGGTGAGTTCGGCTGGCAGTCGTATCAGTTTCCACCGACCACTGACTCTCTAAGACTTCTGCTTCGCTTACTGGTCCGTTCTTCGCTACAGATATCTTACAAAAATGAGCCCTCAATGTCAATCAGCCGGAACAAAGTGCTATAATTTAGCCATGATCAATCCATACCCCCATTCCGAGGATAACAAGCGTTATCAGACCATGAATTACTATACCAAGAAGACCTATGGCTCCCGGGTCTACAAGGTGCCCATTGAGGCCGGCTTCACCTGCCCTAACCGCGATGGCAACAAGGCTTACGGCGGCTGTGTTTTCTGTGCGGGAGGCTCCAACAGCTTCCCCGGGATCTCGCAGAAGGATCTCAGGGAACAATACCGGCAGCGCAAGGAGATCTTCGAGCACAAGTGGCCCCAGGGATTGCCGATGGCTTACTTCCAGTCCTACTCCAACACCTATAAGCCGCTGGCGGAATTAAAAGAGCTCTATCAGCCTTTCATCGCCGATGATCAGGTCTTCGGCCTGGTGATCGCCACCAGATGTGACTGCCTTGATCAGGAAAAGATCGGCTATCTGCAGGAAGTTGCCCAAAGAAAGGAAGTATGGCTGGAACTGGGCTTGCAGAGCATTCATGATCAGACCTTAAGGGAGATGAACCGCCAGGAAACCCTCGATGATTTTCTGGTGTGCATAGACAGATTACAGAATACCGGCATCAAGACCTCCGTTCACCTGATCAACGGCTGGCCTTCAGAATCTGAAGAGATGATGCTGGAGACCACAAGAGTCGTCGGAAAGCTGCCGATAACGGCGGTAAAGATCCACATGCTGCATGTGCTCAGGAACACGCCTCTGGGAATCAGATACCGGCAGGAGCCCTTTGAACTGTTGAGCAAGCAGCAGTATACCGAACTGGTCGCCCGGCAGATCACTCTGCTAAGGGAAGACATGGTAGTAGAGCGAGTGACCGGTGACGGTCTGGCCAGCGAGCTGCTTGCCCCCCTATGGACGATAAAAAAAGTCAGTGTCATCAATGACATTGACAAGATACTGGCCGCAAACAACTGGTGGCAGGGAAAATTCCGCTGAGGACCCCTGCCACTGTTTTTTATAAGTTCTTTTCGTAAATGATCCTTAAGCCCTTGAGCATCAGATCGTTGTCGAGAATGATCGGAGTCTCGCAATACGGGACAATCAACTTGGCCAAGCCGCCGGTCGCCACGACCTTGCAGGGATAGCCGAGCTCTTTGGTCATTCTTCTGATGATGCCGTCCAGTAAGCCTGCCTGGCCATAGACAGTGCCCGACTGCATGGCCTCAACGGTCTGCCCGTTGATGACCTTGGCGGGAGCGGTCAGATTGATCTTGGGAAGCTTGCTGGCATTGGTTCCCAGCGCATTGAGGGAGATGCCGACACCCGGGACGATGACGCCGCCGATGAATTCGCCCTTATCATTGTCAACCATGATGGTGGTAGCCGTGCCCATGTCGATGACGATGTTGGGATAGCCGTACAGTTCGTTGGCCGCTACGGCATCAACGACCAGGTCAGCACCCAGAGCCTTCGGATCTTCGATCCTGATCTTCAGTCCGGTCTTGATGCCCGGGCCGACGATCAGCGGTGTTACCTTGGCAGCGAACTTGACCGCATCTCTGATCTCATAGGTCAGCGGCGGTACGACACTGGAAATGATGGCGCCTTCGATCCTGGTGATGTCCACGTCGTGGATCTCAAAAAGAGCATGCATCATGACCGCATATTCACTGCTGGTCTTGTTCAGATCGGTCGCTACCCGGCTGGAGAAAACCGTCTTCTCCCCATCCAGCAGACCGATTTCGGTATGGGTATTTCCCATGTCAATGGCTAGAATCATATTTACCTCTTACATCTTGCCGACTGACTTCAGCACGCGGGCAACGACCGGAGCCAGGATGGCATTGATCGCTACTTCCAGTACGAAGTTCATGCCGATCATGATAATGAATACATAATAGATGACCGATGAAGCACCGGCAGCGGCCGCCCAGCCTTCTACCAGCGGTCTGAAGATCGTCAGAACGCCCAGAGAGAAGATTCCGGTATTGATGAGCGGAACCAGGATGGAGGCCACGAAGACGGCAACCATTTCATTTTTCTGAGCAATCAGCTTATAGGCCCAGCCGGAAATTAGCCCGGCCAGAGAGGTCTTCAGATAGATCATCGCAATGCAGGCAACCGGATTGTACTGAACCATCAGTAATCCGCCCTGATCAGCTCCGGTAACGGAAGCGATCGTAATGATGGTGGCGCTTACCGCACCGAGAAAACAGCCGGCTAAGGGTCCGCAGACGATGGCACCGACCACGATCGGGATCAGTGACAGTGAAATGGTATGGGGGCCGATCCGGATGGAGCTGGCCATCAGCTGTAAGACGACGATGGCGGCAGCCAGTAAGGCAACAGTTGCCATTTTCTTGGTATTGTTCTTTGTCATGTTCTACCTCCTGCTTTCATTCCCATGGTGCGCTCTTCACGACCTGTCTAGGGATATGACTACAAATGACGAAATAATTATAACAAAATGAATTCAAACTTCAATGAGTCTTTTAATCTTCTTCCTTCTTGCCGACGACCTTCCTGACGACATTGACGGCTTTCTCGCCGGTCTCCCTGATCTCGCCGCCGATGCGCTTGAGATCCTCACCGCTGAACTTGCCGTCTTCACCTAATAAGGCCTTGCCGACCTTGGATTCCTTGAAGCCTTCCCCCATGCGGTCGAAGTCATCCCTGCCCAGCTTGCCGTCTTCGCCAAAGATCTTCTTGCCGACCTTGGATTCTCTGAATCCTTCGCTCATGCGGCTGAAATCGTCCTTGCCGAGCTTGCCGTCTTCACCCAGGATCTTCTCACCGGCCTTGGTGTCCCTGAATTCTTCCGCCAGCTGCTTAAAGCCTTCCTTGCTGTCAGCGATTACTTCCCTGGTAGCTTCCTTGAATTCCTTGAAGCTTCCTTCAACCTTTTCTCTTTCAGTCATGTCATAATCCTCCCATATTGTTCTATGTCAGTACGTGCTTGAAGAGATAATCTCCAAACCCGCCTTCATCACAGTTAAGATCCGTTACGTCTTCACAGACCCTCTTTGTCTTTTCAAAGCCGTCCTTCAGACAGATGCCGTGGCAGCATTTCAGCATTTCCTCATCGTTTTCACTGTCACCGAAGGCCATTACCTCATCCGGTGAGATCTCGTGCATTTGACAGATCCTTAACAGCGTATGGCCCTTTGAGGTTTCGGGATGAATGAATTCCAGCATGGTCTTCTGGCTTTGGACCGTCAGCCACTTCTCTGAAGGATGCCGGGATACGAATTCTCTGACCACCGGCATCATCTCTTCCTTCATTCGGTAGAGGATCTTGGCAGTCGGCCTGGCCCATACCGGTCCCTTATCCTTAACCAGATAGGACTTCAGATCATTACGCTTGCAGGAAGCCAGAAGATCACCATCTATCTTTTCTATCAGCATCCCGTCCTCATAGTAAACATAAGGGTTCAAGCCAAAGGGTTCCATCATCTCCCAGATTTCCTTCAGCGTTTCACTGGAAAGCAGCTCAAATTCATATTCCCGACCGTATATCCTATCCAATAACTGGGATCCGTTCATGCCCATGATGAAAGGAATCTCATGTCCCAGATCATTCTTTTTTTCCGTATGCTTAAGCATGTGAACTGTCTTGCCGGAAGCCAGAACGAACGGGATACCCCTTGCGTGAAGTTCTCTTAATGCTCTCTTGTTCAGATCACACCATGCCTTTCCGGTTGGCGCTATGGTGTTATCGAGATCTGCTGCTACCAGTTTAATATTCATGCAAGCCCATTCCTTACCATTATAATCTTATCATCGTTGACGTCTTGTGAAAAGAAAAACGCGAACCACCCAAAGAAAACAGGAGATGGAATTCCATCTCCTGTCATTTTTTCCTGTCAGGAACTAGTCCTGAAATCTCCTTCTGTATGTCAGCATTACATATGCCGCACCGATCAGAGATACGCCGTACAGGCTTACCCACAGACCTAAGTTGGATGAATCACCGGTATCCGGAGAAGTTCTCTCACGGAAGCTGATGACAACATCGGTATTCTCATTGATCTTGATGGTCAGCTTGCCCTTCTTGTCGGCCTTGACTTCTTCACCGTTTACGGTGATGACATCGATCTCATAACCCTCATCTGGTGTGATGGTAATGGTGATGCTCTCGCCGTTTACGACATCAGCGTCAGCGACGTCAGCGACACCGTGTTCGCCAACTTCAACATGGACACTGTAGGTCTCATTGCCGAGTGAGTAGGACTGGCTGCTGCCTTCGCCGCTGTTGACTTCCTTGTTGGAAATTGAGATTTCAGTCTCAGTTTCCGGATCAAGTGAATTGAAGGTCAGTTCAGCAACAACCTCATCATTGTCAACACCCTCTTCGGAGATGAATCCGAATACAGCCTTGCCGGCTTCGGTATCGACGTTGAAGGCATTGTAGGCTTCCTCTGATGAATAGCTTACCAGTTCAGCCTTTTCAGGATCCCAGGTAACTTCGTATAAACCGTTGGTGGCCTTGCCGTCTTCAGCAACAGCTGTTAAGGCTACGGTCATTCCGTTCGGGTTCTCGCCTTCCTCAGGCATGTCAGCATCGATGATCTCAGAATCGAATAATACGTGCGGATTATCGAATACGGTAACGGAGTTGAGTCCGCCCTTGACCTTATGATCGCTCGGTTCTCTGATTGGCTTGAGATCAGCTGTTTCCAGTTCAATCTTTCTGATTTCCGGAGTCAGACCCTTGAAGCGGTTGCCCGCATCCCCGCCTTCACCCTGGAGTTCAAACAGACCGGTTGCCGGCCAGACGTCCTTGCCGAAGGATGCCTGGTAGACGACGCCCCATTCATCGGCCGTGCCAATGATCTCAGCGCTGGACTCAAAATTGTACTTGGCCCAGTATAACTCTTCATCTGCACCGACGTAAATTGACTGCCAGATAGTGTTATCAGCTTCCATTCCAAACTCGAAGTATGGAACTCCATCTTCCTGGAAAGTAATAAGATAGTTTTCCGGGCTGATACCGATCATGTATACACCGCCGCTCTGGGTCAGTACGGCATAGACGCTGAAGTTATAGCCGGCGTATGGCATGGTGAAGTAATAGCCTAAGCCAATGATGCTTTCACCGCCGATATACTCTGAAAGGTCGAAGCCGTTTCCAGGGATGGAGCCCGTGGTTACGTCAACTTTTAACATCCAGGTCGAGAAAGCAGTAAACATCGTGTTGCCGACGCCATCATCAAACGGTGCCAGGTCGGTAAAGCCAACCATCTGAGTACCGCCTAATGCGGTCGTTTCAAAGGTAACAGGGTCGATCCTGTAGAGGACACCATCGCCCATCGTGGTATCGGCGTCATAGGTTCCGCCGTAGAGGTTACCGTCAGCGCCATAGGCAATGGCGGTCAGACGGTCTCTTAAGGCTGTCCCATGCAGAGGGGTGTAATCCGGTAAGTCACCGACATCAAATTCGGAGATCCAGACACTGCCATTCTCATCCCAGACAACGCCGTTAAGCTTCTTGTTGATCTTGAAGACGGTGATCGTTGCACTGTCGCTCTTTTCGGGATCGATTACGCTGGTAGCGGTAATGGTGGTAGAACCAACCTTCTTAGCGGTTACGACACCCTTGGCATCAACGGTAGCGATGGACTCATCTTCGGACTTCCAGGTTACATCTTCCTTAACGCCCCATGGAGATACGGTGGCCTTGAGAGTTACCTTCTGATTGACGAAGGTATTGACTTCCTTCGGGCTGACGGTTACGGTAACTTCCTCGTTTTCCAGTTCGTCCTCATTGAGGTTGATCTTGTAAGTTGTGCAGTTAGCGGCGTAGTCATAGATCTCAACCATCAGGTGTTCGCTGTATCTTTCAGAGATATCGAAGTCGATGCTCATCTCAGCGCCTTCGGCAGCCTCTTCATCAGCGCCTACGGCATCATAGACGTAAACATCTCCCTCATATTCGTTATACAGGGCAATGGCAGAAATGTACTGATTGTCCTGAGCCGTGATCGTAATGCCTGTAATGTCGCCATTTTCATCGCCGGTTACTTCAATGTCCTTGATTTCCGGAGCGGTATTGTCAATTCTGACAGAGGTGGAGGTGAAGGCACCAGGTCCAACCTTATCCCAGTTGACCTTGCCGTTTTCCAGATAGTATTCCGGAGCAAAGGCCAGAGTCATGGTCAGGGTTTCGCCTTCCTTAACATCTTCAGGGATGTACTCAACTTCCATGGTGTAGTAAGTATTATACCATCTTGCCTGATTTACATGGTAGAAGGCCGGAATCATCTGTTCCTCGGAAACTTCTGCAAGTACCTTGCCTGATGAATCCGTGATCGTGTATTTGCCTT
The DNA here is from genome assembly GCA_017445225.1 of Erysipelotrichaceae bacterium. Lineage (GTDB taxonomy): Bacteria > Bacillota_I > Bacilli_A > Erysipelotrichales > Erysipelotrichaceae > RUG521. The sequence goes on from JAFSUN010000004.1 coordinate 14,846, forward strand.
CGGCAGCCGCTCTGATCTGGGTATGCCGACGTCCGTAAATCATGGTATCACCACTGATGGCGTCTCTTTCCGGATGATAGGTTTCATCGCTGATCATCGGGTTGCCGCCCAGCAGATAATAGCCGCTTTCGCCCGGGTACTGGATCAGAGTAGCCTGTACATTCTGCTGCTGGTGAGCAACAAAGGTGTAGCTGAGTCTGTCTTCCGTACCGGCCAGGTATTCTTCATATGAACCGATGTCGGTCATGGACGGTTCCGTCCAGCTGCCATAGTAGCCGATGACCGGGATTGAATGCTCAACACCGGCATCGCCTTCTTCGCTGGCCTCTTCGGTAGCGAACAGGTAGCCTTCGATCCAGGCGCCATAGTAATCATATTTGTCAATATCCTTCAGGGTAACGTCGGCGGTGATGGTGGTTGAACCGTCAGCCGGGACGAAGGCATTGCCCTTATTCAGGATGTTCAGGGCCAGATAGGCGTCATGGGTATCGATGTCGCCGTCTTCATCCAGGTCAGCATTTTCCTCAAAGTTGATGGTATCATGCAGACCGACAACGTATTCAAGCATGTACTGAGCGTCGTCCTTGTCATAGTCACCATCGCCATCGAAGTCATACAGAGCTCCCATGTCTTCCATCGGAACGTATTCCTCGCCATTGACGGTCCAGACAATGTCAGCGGTCAGCGGAACAGTCATCGTGTCTTCATAGTCGGAATAGGTTATTCCGATATTTCCTTCAGCATCCGGAATTGACGGTGCATAGTAGAAGAAGTTGTCCTGGGTGAAGAATTCACCGTTGAGTTCATAGGTTACATCCTGATCAGTCAGGTTGTTCAAGGTAAAGGTTACGGTGAACTTGCCGTTTCTGTCCGGATCATCACCGAGTTCAACCTTGATCTTGCCGTCCTTGGCACTCTTGGTGGCACTTTCGTCCATCATGACGAAGGTCTTGGCAGAGGTAGCCTTATCGATGGCAACAAGACCTGAGCCCTGCTGCATTACCGGATAGTAGCTGCCGGAGTTGCCGTCGATCAACGGAGTAGCCGTGGACATTAACAGGCTGTTGGTCAGCTGTCTCTGGGTCAGACCGCTCTTGGCAAGCAGGTCGTTTTCCCTGATGTACTGAGCCAGAACGCCGATCAGGCCGGTGACCTGAGGAGCAGCCATGGAAGTACCGGACATCAGCTCGTAAGCCTGTCCGCCGGCAACGGCACCGTTTACTGAATAGATGTTTCCGCCAGGTGCGGTGATTTCCGGCTTCAGTGTCAGATCGCCCGGAATGCCCCAGCTGGAGAAATCACTCATTGTATAGTATTCGCTGTTGTAGGACTCGGAAGCAATGTCTTCAGCATGGCTGATCTTGCCGATGTAATAGTTGATCGTTGTTTCCTTGTCGTCAGGATAGGTGAAGGTGTAGCTTCCGGTTTCTGAAGCATTGGCCTTCAGCTTGCCGCCATCTTCCAAAGTAATGGAAACGCACGGATTCGTATAACTGTAGCCGGTCAGGTTCATGTTGATGACACCGGCAGTATTGTTGACGATGATGGTCGCAACAGCACCGGCTTCAACACAGACGTTGCCCTTGGCGAAGAATGAGCTGGAGCCACGGTTAACGGCTGCCACCTTGCCTTCGACCAGATCAGCGATCGGTTCAATCAGGCTGACGCCGCCCTCTTCCGGGTTGGCGCTCATGCCGGCGCAGTCAATGTAGATGTAATCATATTCCTGGCCGATGAGGGTCGTGATCGGCTTGTTGCTGTAACCGCTGGTCTCATTGTAGAAGATCATGTCGTCGCCGACCTTCAGGTAAGCGCCGGTAACGCCGTCATTCTCTACGGAAGCAACGGACAGGGAATTGGCATAGGTGGCCGGTGAGCCGCCGGTTGCCCAGCTGCCGCTCTCCAGGTATGGATAGGTTAATCCGGAGATCGCCTGTCCCGGAGTAGCGAACTGATACCAGTGATAGCTGTTTCCGGCTGAGTTGACCCATACCAGAGCGCTCTTGGCGAGCTTGTTCAGGATGGCTTCATAAGTCGTATTGACGGTAAAGCCCGGATAGGCGCCGCCTAATGACAGGTTGACGGAATCACATCCTAAGACGATGGCGTCTTCAATGGCGCTCATGTAGTCGGAATCGTAGGCGCCGCCGCCCTTTCCGAAGACCTTCATGACGTAAAGCTGAGCATCAGGTGCTTCGCCCTGGGTTCTTACTTCTTCCAGTGCATTGACGAATTCACCGTTCTTCTCAACAAAACGGTTAGCTGCCGCAATACCGGCTACATGGGAACCGTGTTCACCCTGGTTATCGGTATCATGGGTAACTTCGAGGTCCTGGTCAACATAGTTGATGGCATAAGGCACCTTGGTTGACAGATAAGCGCTGGAAGCGCTATTGATGAACTTCGAAGCATTCAGCTGACTCCAGACATCGGCGATATCGGATGCGGTTGCCAGCTTGATGTCCTTGCCGTCAGCCCTGACTTCCTCGATGGCATGGTCAAAGGCCTTTGCATCAAAGGAGCGGTGGTCGGTATCCAGACCGGTATCGACGATGGCGACCTTGCTGCCGGCACCGGTATATCCGGCGGCCCACAGCAGCTGGGCACCGGTCATGCCGGTAGCGTTGGAGTTATTAGGTCCTTCCGATTTCTTGGCATCATCAGGTGCATACATGTTTTCAATGGCAACATCCTTGACACCTTCAATGGCCTTGATCCTGTCAATGTCATTTACGTCTACATAGGCGGAAATGATGTTGGCAGCCAAGGTCAGGTTCCAGACGACATCAAGCTTGCCGCCGTTCAGAACTTCCTTCTCAATTCTGGAAGTAACGGCTGACTGCTTGGCAGCCAGGGAGCTGCGGTAATACAGCGCCTGGGCGGTGCCGATCTTGTCATTGGCATAACGATCGAGAGTGGCCTGACCATCAACGACGATGGAAACACGGATCTTTCCTTCCTTGACATAAGTCTCTTCAAAGGCAAGCTTGTCTTCGTTCTTCAGAGACAGTCCGACGAATTTTCCGTTTTCGATCTTCTCCCAGGTAACACCCTTGTTGCTGCCTGAGGAAGGTACGACCTCTTCGGATGGCTCAGAGCCGGTATCTTCTGCTCTAACTACGTTAGCGTAATTGGTTACTGTTCCCAGCATCATCGACAGAGATAATACTAAAGCCAGTAATCCGTTAAAGATTCCCCTCTTCTTCATAAAATCCTCCCTTCAAATAGGTTAAAAAAAACTCATAGCATTATTTTATACCAACAGTCCCTGAATTGAAACAGAAAACACTGCAATTTTTACAATTTTTACTAATATTTACATTGCTTACATCAAAAATATGTAAATGTTTACATTTTCTTTGAAAACCTGTTTTCGATAATATATAATCACTGTATATAAACGAGAGGTACTATATATGGATAAGAATCGCGCATGGGATCTGCTGAATGAAATCAGCTTTGTACGTGTTGCCGGAACTAAGGAGGAACTGAAGGCCGCCAACATTCTCAAGAAGGCTGCCGAAGCCGCCGGTGCCGAAGCCGTCATCGAGGACTTCGAGATCGAAGAAGCCACCATTTCCGAAGCCACGCTGGAAGTGCTGGAGCCTGAATACTGCCGTTATCCGGTCATTGGCATCGGCAAGACCAAAAACACCAAAAAGGAAGGTGTTGTCGGCGGCTTCAAGTATCTGGAAAACGTCAAGGAAGCCAACCTCGCTGACATCAAGGACAAGATCGTCCTGATGCAGGGTCGGGTCAGACCCGACATGATGAAGAAGATCGCCGAGAAAGGCGCTCTTGGCTACATCATGATCGGCGGTGACTTCTACGAAGAGGAAAGCATCAAGAACGAGTTAAGGCCGTCAAATGCCTTCGGCAAGGACAATCCGCTGCCGGGCTTACGGATCCACATCGACAATGCCGAAAAACTCGTCCGTTCCAACCCTACCAAGGTCAGAATGGTCTTCCGCAACCGCAATAAGAAAGGAACCAGCCACAATGTCATCGCCACCATCCCGGGAACCGACTTAAAGGACGAGGTGATCGCCTTCAGCGCTCACTATGACTCCGTTCCCTACTCCAAGGGCAGCTGGGATAACGGCACCGGTTCCGTCAGCATCATGGAACTGCTGCACTACTTCATCCAGAACCGTCCGAGAAGGACCCTGAAATTCATCTGGTGCGGTTCCGAGGAAATCGGCCTGGTTGGCTCCCGGAAGTATTGCGAAAAGCACAAGGATGAACTCGACAAGTACATCTTCAACATCAACTTCGACATGACCGGCGTCACGCTGGGTTATGAATTCGTCTGCTGCTCCTGCTCCGAAGACACGCTGCATGCCATCCAGTATGTAGCTGACCTGGAAAACTACGCCCTTTCCACCGAACTGGGCACCTATTCCTCCGACTCCAGCAGCTTTGCGGGAGCCGGCGTACCGGCCTGTACCTTCGCCAGACTGAACCCCAGAGGCGGAGCACAGATCCACAATCACCACGATAACATGGATCACCTGGATCCCGATTCCTTCATGATCACCATCAACTTCGTGGCCAAGTTCGCTGACCAGATTGCCAATGCGCCGGTCAACCCGATCCCGCGCCGCTTCGCTGAATCCGTCCAGAAGAAGATGGATGAAATGAAGAAATTCATGGGCCGGGACGAGAAGAAGGACAAGGATAAGAAGGACAAGAAGGATAAGGACGCCAAGCCGGAAAAGAAGGAAAAGGACAAATGATGAATAAGGATGACATCTCCTGAAGGATGCCATCCTTTCTCTTCCACCCCGAATTCCCGAAAACCGCCATTACAGACATTACAGATATGATATTATTAATTCAGAGGAAACCCTGACAGAAAGGTGATCAGCATGGAATACCGACGGCTCCCCTTCGAGCAGTACTTCATCAACACCAGTGAAGACCGCAACAATACCGGAAAGAAGACGTATACGGTCGTATACACGCCTTTCGTATACAATGACGGCGGCTTCTCCGAGATGCTGAAGATCGAGCACGAAATGAATTTTGAGATCCATTATGAGCCGGACCGGGACGTGATCCAGATCAACTTCCAGAAGACCGTCGGCATGCGGGACTGGTTCGTCAATGTCCTGCAGCAGTCGATCAGGTACTACGATGCCATCGATTTTGAGGATGAAAAACTGCAGCTGATGGTCCATCACGGCTGGGGCAACATGTACCGTTCGATCAAATACGACATCAGAGACTCCTGGGAGTTTCTCCAACGTGAGCATCCCCAGGCCGAGACCGAGATCGTCGGCTGGTCCTTAGGCGCCAGCCAGGCCATTCTCTGTGCCCAGGACCTCAATTACAACTTCGGACTGAAGCCTCATCTGATCACCTTCGGCTCGGTTTCACCCTTCGTGGCCCTTAAGGACGAGCGCCAGCGCATGCGCCGCTATCTCGACACCATCTGCAAGGAATGCTGGAACTTTGCCGACCTCAACGACATCATCTCCTACCTGCCCCCTTTCCGGGGAGCGATGATGATCCGCCGGGTCAATGTTTCCACCGAAGGCAGCCGGTCATTGGGGCGTCTGTTAAAGCCGTCTTATTACCATATGGCCTATGACCGTCAGGAACTCTATCAGGACCTGGAAGACGGAGATACTGAAGAGACTGATTTTGACCACCCAAAAAGCTGACAGCGTCAGCTTTTTTCATGTATTTACAGTGTTTCATTGAGGAAAATGATCATTGGCGATGTCATTTTCTTTTTTTCAAGCCTCTGTAATCAGCACCGCTTCCGTATCAAACGGAATCCTTTCCACGATCTTCCCTTTGCAGAAATGAAAGGCACCGCCATGGCTGACCGGATCACGGTCAAGCGGATTTACCATCAGGGCCTCTTGGCAGACCAGGGCTGCCTGATTCGCATAGTCCTGTACCAGGCCATCCTGCCACTGCTCAAGCGAGTAGTTTACATAGACCGGCCATAATAACAACCCGTCAGTTCTAAATCTCTCCGGAAACTCCCAGAGGTCGCCGCAAAGGGCGATCATCATCTTCCTTCCCCGGAAAAGGAAATCCGTGACCTCATTGCCTTCACAGTAGTGATCATCAGTTCTGGTGTATTCCTTCCAGCCTTTGGAGATCCGGCGGTAGTTATGGATGATCTTTCCGCCGTCGATCACGGCACAGGAGGAGTAGATGCTCTCCTGATCCCGCTCCAGGTAGCCCAGCAACAGAGCCGTTTGATACTTAACGGTCCAGTTTTTCAACTGCTGAAACGTCGGTGAATCCCTGGTAATGGCGACATTCCGGTCGCTTTCATAATTCCAGCTGAGGGCATCAAAGCCCTGCAGAAAAGCCTCGCCAAAGCACAGCAGATCCGCCCTTCCCTCATTCAGCTTCAGAAAGCGTTCGATCTGGCTCAGGTTAAAAGCCGTATTTCCGTTCTCACTGCGGCAGCTTACCAGTCCAATCTTCACGGCACATCTCCCCTTTTCTTACTTAACAGTATAGCACACAGAAGAAAATCACCGGATGGGTGATTTTCTGACCATGATTCGGTTTTAGTTCAGTACGGCATCATAGCCGTTTACCCGGTCTCCGGTAATGGTAATGGGATAGCACCTGCCAAAATCAGCCGTCAGGGTAATTGGTTCCAAATACCTTACCAGTTCTTCGGGGTAAATGTTATCAAAGTTCGGGTCGCAATACTCGGTCACGATGCGAAACCGCATTTTCAAAGTGACCGTATCGCCCAGGCCTTCATAATCACTTTTATGGAAATTCCAGTAGAGAACATCATCATGTCTGATCAGCGAACGGTCTGCGTTCGAGACCCCGCCGCCGCCTTCATGCCCGTCAACGCTGTGATCCATTACCAGTAAGCCGATGTCTTCCTTCAGGTCCAGCTGAACCCTGAACATGATCTCATCTGCCTGCGGTTTCGGCGGACAGGTGCTTTGAATGTACAGCACGGCAGCGATGATGAGGGCTGCCAGGCCAACGAGGATCGCAATTCCCTTTTTTCCTCTCACGGTTCCTTCCTCCTGTCATGATTCTTTATCGTAAATTGTACTGACATCAGGCCTTTTCAACAAGCAGCTGTCGTCAATCTTAATAATTTCATAATAAAACCCCTGACCGTACCTTGTCTGTTACAGAATCCGGTCAGGGATCATTCGGTGGAAGTGAGGGGAATCGAACCCCTGTCCAAAACGTGCCTCACATTCAGATGTCTACAGTTTAGTTCATCATTGGGTTTAACAGGATTACCGTGATGAGCAGCGGATCATCCTGCGATCTCCATGAGTTTTCGTCACCGGGTTATTGAGAATTACCGATGCTTATCCTTTGTCTTTGACACCAATTCCTGCCCCATTGGAGAAGACAGGATTGACGGCTGCGAGCTATTTATTCAGCTACTAAGCAGCGAAAGCTAACTGACGGTTGTCGGTTATATTTAATTTTCGATCTTTGAGGCAATCACGCCACTGCAACCTGAATCCAACATCGCCCTGTCGAAACCAAGACACCCCCAAGTGCATTGATTATTTTACTACACTCCCGGATTTTGTCAATATCACTGCTGATGGTCATAGAGGCCCAGTTCCCTGAGCTTGTTGTAGACCAGGTGCAGCGGGAAGCCCATCACCGTGTAGTAACTGCCCTTCATGCGGGGAATGAAGACGCTGGCCCAGCCCTGAATGGCATAGCCGCCGGCCTTGTCATAGGGTTCCCGGGTCTGAATGTAGTCCTCGATCTCCTGATCGTTGAGCTTGCTGAAGGTGACGTAGGCCACATCGTGATCAACATATTCTTCCTGGCCGAGGATGGCGATGGAAGTGATGACCTTATGGGTTTTGCCCGATAACATCTTCATCATCTTCCGGGCCTCGGAAAGGCTGTGCGGCTTGCCCAGGATGTGATGATTGACAACCACGACCGTATCGGCCGCAATGACCAGATCGTCCCTGCGGTTCTTCTTGATGGCCATGGCCTTGCGGTAAGCGAGATCTTCGATCTGCTTTTCCAGCGGCAGTTCTTCATTAAGTGTCTCATCGATGTTGGGTACGATGACACGGTAGCTCAGATTCAGCTTGTCCATGATCTCTCTTCTTCGTGGGGAAGCTGATGCCAGAATGATTTTCATATGTTGTTTACCCCTCTCTATGCCGACTTGATCTCCAGGATCATGTCTCTGATCTCCGCCGCTCTCTCAAAGTCCAGAATACGGGCGGCTTCTCTCATTTCCTTTTCCAGCCGCTTGATCAGTTCTTCCTGCTGTGAGGCTGACTGCTTCATCTTGCGGCTCATGTACTTGACCGCCATCTCGTGGGTCTCACGGGAGTGAATGGCTTCCCGGATCTCCTTGCGGATGGTGGTCGGCACAATGCCGTGTTCCTCGTTGAATTTCTCCTGAATGGCTCTTCGGCGGTTGGTCTCATCGATGGCCTTCTGCATTGATTCCGTGATCACGTCGCCGTACATGATGATGGTGCCGTTGACGTTACGGGCGGCACGGCCGATGGTCTGGATCAGCGATCTTTCGCTTCTTAAGAAGCCTTCCTTATCGGCGTCCAGAATGGCGATCAGCGAGACTTCCGGAATGTCCAGGCCTTCCCGCAACAGGTTGATGCCGACCAGAATGTCGTACTTGCCCTTTCTCAGGTCGCGGATGATCTCGGTCCTCTCCAGGGTCTTGGTCTCATGGTGGAGATAGGCCACCTGATAGGACATCCCCTGCAGATACTTGGTCAGATCTTCCGCCATCCTGACCGTCAGGGTGGTGATCAGCGTTCTTTCGCCGCGGGCGATCCGCCGGTTTATCTCATTGATCAGATCATCGATCTGGCCCTTGGTCGGTCTGACTTCGATCCGGGGATCCAGCAGGCCGGTCGGCCGGATGATCTGTTCGGTAACGTGATGATCGACCTTGTCCAGTTCCCAGTCGCCGGGCGTTGCCGAGACGAAGATGACCTGGTTGATCAGACTTTCAAATTCGTCAAACTTCAGCGGCCGGTTATCCAGGGCACTGGGGAGTCGGAAGCCGTATTCCACCAGGGTCTCCTTGCGGCTGCGGTCGCCGTTGTACATGCCCCTTACCTGCGGTACCGTGACATGGGATTCGTCGATGATCAGCAGATAATCCTTGGGGAAGTAGTCAAACAGCGTGAAGGAGCGGGTACCGGGCGCCCGGAATTCCAGCTGGCGGGAATAGTTTTCAATGCCGGCGCAATGCCCGAATTCCCGCAGGGCTTCCAGGTCATAGGTGCAGCGCTGCTCCAGTCTCTCCCTTTCCAGAGGCTTGTTCTGCTCTTCAAAGTACTTCAGGCGCTCCTTGAGTTCCTGTTCAATGTTATCGCAGGCCAGTAAGATCTGGGACTTGTCCTTTACATACCCGTTGGCCGGGAAGATGTTGTAGACGGTATAGCCGTTCAGGGTATTCTGGGTGATCGGGTCCAGTTCCACGATGCGGTCGATCTCATCGTCAAACAGTTCGATCCGCAGGATGTACTGATCGGTGTAGCCCAATACGATGTCGATGACGTCGCCTCTTACCCGGAAGGTTCCCCTCTTCTGCTCCATGTCATTGCGGCTGTACTGCCTCTCCACCAAAAGTCGTAACAGTTCCTCTCTGGTGATGTGCTGACCGGTCCTGACGGTGAAGAACATCCCCTTGTACTGTTCCGGGTCACTGGTGGCATAGATGCAGGCTACCGAGGCCACGATGATGGTATCGCGGTGTTCTAAGAGAGCATTGCAGGCGGCTAAGCGCAGCATGTCCAGCTCATCGTTGATCATGGCGTTCTTTTCAATGTAGGTGTCGGTCTTGGGAATGTAAGCCTCCGGCTGATAGTAATCGAAGTTGGAGACGAAGTATTCCACATGGTTGTTGGGGAACAGTTCCTTGAATTCGCTGTAAAGCTGCCCGGCCAGGGTCTTGTTGTGGACGAAGACCAGGGTCGGACGGTTGACCTGTTCAATGACGTTGGCAATGGTAAAGGTCTTGCCGGTTCCCGTGGCACCCAAAAGAACCTGGTAGCGCTCATGGTTCTTGAGCCCGTTTACCAGGGATTGGATGGCCTCGGGCTGATCGCCCTTGGGCCGGAAAGATGAAACCATTTCAAACTTATCGTTCATTACTGCTTAGCTAACTCCAGGGCCTTGTTCATCTGGGTATCATAGGTTGCCTTATCGGTAGCCCACTTGAAGACCAGAACGCTGTCAAGGCGGGTGTAGGTATCCTTATCTAAATTGCCACTGACCTTGATTCCGTTGTCCTTCTGGAACTGTTCAATGGCTGTCTGCGTCTTCTGGGAGAAGTAGCCGTCGGTCCGGTCAGTACCATAGCCCAGGAAGTCGAGGATCAGTTGGGCTTCGGCAACCCGCGGCGAAACGCTGTCAAAGGCGTACACCTCATCGTCATCCAGGGTGACATAACTGAGGTAAAGAGCATCGTGCAGCTTTACTTCATGGTCGGGATCGATGCCGTTGCCCTGAACGAACTTGCCGCTGTCGCTCTTCCAGATGACATCGGTATACTTCAGAGCGCTGCCGTCACCGAAGATCTTGGAGACCTGAGCGACTCCCTTGCCATAGGACTTGGTGCCGACGGTAATGGCCTGGCAGTGTTCGGTAAGAGCCAGGGTAAATACTTCCGAGCAGGAAGCGGAATTGCCGTTGAGCAGGATCACGATCTTTTCAAAGTCATACTTCTGACTGCCGACGACCTTGTCCAGGATCTCGCGGCCGTCGCGGTATTCTTCCCGCATGATGATCTCGCCGTCCTTCATGAAGTAACGGCACATGATGTTCAGGGTGTTGGCATAGCCGCCGCCGTTGTTGCGCAGGTCAATGATGATGCGGTTGACGCCGGCCTTATTGATCTTATCGAGATGACGGGCCAGTTCCCCGCCGGTACCGGTACCGAAGGAGGAAATGTTCAGAATGCCGACATTATCCCTGATCTCGGAGAACACCGTGGACTCGATCTGGACTCTGGTAACGGTCTTTTCAATCACGGTGCCGTTACGGTCGATCTTCAGACGGACGTCGGTGCCGGCCTGGCCGCGGATCATGGAGGTAATGGTATCGATGTCAACATTCTTACAGAGAGTGTCATCAACCTGAATGATGATGTCGCCGCCCAGTATTCCGGCCTTCTCGGCCGGTGAGGACTCCAGAACATCGATGACGAAGATATTGCCGTCAAGAGTGGTATAGCGGACGCCGATGCCGACAAAGGTCGATTCCAGGGAACCGGAAAAATCGGCTACCTCTTGAGGGGTCATGTATTCGGTATGGGGATCGCCCTGGGCATTTACCATGCCCTTGATGGCGGATTCGATGAGCTGGCTGCGGTATTCCGGCGTGTCCTGGCCGTAGTAAAAGTTCTCGGAAAGGATGTTATAGACCGATTCCAGGGTGGAGAAACCGGTACCCGGCTTGCCGGGATTAAGCGATCCGTTGCCGGTGATCAGGGCTACGCCGTAACCCAGTATGAAAGTTATTAATATTACCATTACCGCAAAGGTAATTATCAGGGCATTCTGTTTTCTCTTCTGACTCATAAAAGATACCTCAGGAAACATTGTAACACACATGTGGGGTTTTTTCACTTTTTTGACAGTAAAGGGCGTGCCCGGCACGCCCTGTCATCATTATTCTTCTTTCCTAATTCCGGTTACCAGATACATCCGGTCATCGGATATCACCGCTTCCACAGCCAGTGTCTTATTCATCACGGCCGCCAGTTCTTCCGCGGCCGGCAGTTCCTTCTTCAGGTTGGAAGCTACATTGCCATGATGACGGTTTACCGCCGCCCGGCTCATGCCGTGGGCGATGGTCAGCCGGCCTTCCGGTTTCAGAAAGGCCGCCAGGACCGTGATCAGTCCTCCCAGATCGGCAAAGTGGGGAGCGGCATTGTAGACGATGATACTGTCAAAAAGCCGCCCGAAAGCGAACTGCGTTGCGTCGGCGCAGATCACCCGGACCCGCGGGTCCCTCTGATATTTCCGGTCAGCTATCGCCGCCATCTTCGGTGAGATGTCGATGGCTGTCACACTGTTGACTCCTCTTTTCAGATAGTCGCTGATCAGCACCCCGGTTCCGCAGGCCACGTCAAGCACCTCGATTCCGGCCCGGATGCCGGCGTGATCAAGGATGGAACTGATGACCTCCTCATTGCGGATCATGTGGGCGTCCCAGCTGTCAGCCAGGCTGTCAAAAAAGCTGATAATATCGTCTATGTTCATGTAAGATCCCCAGATAACACGTTTTCAGGGTTGAAGAGCTCCATGAGAGTTTCTCCAACCAGTTCATTAATTATTGATTATTCCAGCACCCGGCACTTCTCCAGCAGTGAAATGATCGGCAGATGCTGCGGGCAGGCCGCTTCACACTGACCGCACTGGATGCAGTCACTGGCCTTGCCTCTGCCCTGGGTAACGATGACGTATTCCCTTTTAGTCCTGAATTCCGGTGAACCCTTCTTGCGGTTTTCCACCGTGAAGATCTCCGGGATCGGAATGCCCATCGGACAGCCCTTGGTGCAGTAATGGCAGGCGGTACACGGTATTGACTTATCCTCGTTGATGGCCTGCTGAGCCTTTCTGATCACTTCCTGTTCATGGTCGCTTAAGGGCTGGAAGTCCTTCATGAAGCTGAGATTGTCCTTCATCTGTTCAACGGAACTCATGCCGCTGAGAACCGCCAGCAGGTTTTCCTTTTCGGCCACGAAGCGCAGGGCCCAGGAAGCATAGGACAGGCCGTTGTTTTCGGCATCAAAGATCGCCTTGACGGTATCGATCGGATCGGCCAGAATGCCGCCCTTGACCGGTTCCATGACGACGACCGGTTTGCCGTATTCCCGGCAGATCTCCCAGTTGCGCCGGCTCATGACGCCCGGATTCTCCCAGTCAGCATAGTTGATCTGCAGCTGAACGAATTCGGCATCGGGATGCCTGGTCAGCAGTTCGATCAGCAGTTCGGGATCGCCATGGAAGGAGAAGCCGTAATGCTTTACCAGTCCCCTTTCCTTCAGTTCCCGGACGTAGTCCCAGATCCCGTATTCCTCATACTTTTGCCAGTTGCCGCGCTGAATGGCATGGACCAGATAATAGTCAAAGTAACCGGCATTGGTCCGCTCCAGCGAGATCTCGGTTTCCCGTCTGGCTTCCTCCCGGGTCAGCTTGGCATCAGGCTGAATGATCAGCTTGCTGGCGAGGGTATAACTGTCACGGGGATAGCGGTCAACCAGAGCCGCTCTGATGGCCTCTTCCGAGCCCGGATAGGCAAAGGCGGTATCAAAGTAGGTTCCGCCAGCTTCTCTGAACAGGTCGACCATCACCTTGACCTGTTCCACATCGATGGTTCCATCAGCCAGCTTGGGCAGCCTCATTAAGCCAAAACCCAGTTTCAGTTTTTCTTTTCCTGTAAATACGCTCATGTTCTTCCTTTCTAACCCCAGCAGTAGTATTATCTCATCATTATCATTATATACTTTCAACCCCTTCTCTTAAACTGTCAGCCGCAAAAAAGCCTTCAGGATGTCCTGAAAGCTTTGTTCTCTAGTACCACTTATGATAGGTCAGGTTATAGATCTCCATCGGGTTTTCGAAGCACGGTGCCGCCCCGCCCCGGTAGTAGCAGGCTCCGGAGATCTTCTTGACCGCGCCGAAGTAATAATTGTTCTTGTCCTTGAACTTCCTTACAGCCTGCTTGATGCTCAGATTGGTTCCCATCTTGATGATTCCCAGGTGCAGGTGAGCGCCGCTGGAGTTGCCGGAAGAGCCGAGTTTGCCGACGACGGTAGATCCCTGAGTAACCAGATCACCGACCTTGACGTTAACGGCGCTTAAGTGCTGGGCGATTACCTCATAGGTTACCTTGCCGACCTGAACGACATACAGAACGTAGTTGCCGTGGCCGTTTCCGCACTTGGATCCCAGATAGCCGTATGGACAGCCGGTATGGACGTCAACGACATAGCCGTTGGCTACGGCATAGACGGATGAACCGTACTTGCCGGCCAGGTCAACAGCCGGATGGAAGCCGCTGTTGGGATTGTTCGGAGTATAGTAGTAACAGCCGGAGGAAACGTAGTAACTGGTCTTTAACGGCTTGCCCCACTTGCTGGAAGCATAGTAGCCATCCAGGGCCTTGTCGATCTCTTCCATGGCCTTTGAAAGGGCGGAGACATCACCCAGCTTGGAGTCGATGGACTTCTCCAGCTGGCTCTTCTTGGCCCGGTAGGCGGCCAGCAGTTCGGTATGCTGGGCCTTCAGGGAGACCAGATTCTTCTTCAGAGTGCTGAGTTCGCTCTTGCGCTGTTCCAGATCATCCTTCTGACTGGCCAGTTCGCTCTTGTCAGCCTGCAGGAGCTCTCTTTCGTGATTGATCTCACCGATCTTCTTACTGTCATAGTTGGTGAAGGAGTTAAGACCGCTGAAGGTTCTTAACATGTCGATGAAGCTGTCAGCTTCCATGATCAGCTGAACGTAGAGGTTCAGGGTCATGTTCTTCTGGTTGGCCATCATCCGGGCCTTGATCTGTTCATTCAGATCGCTGATCCGGCCTTCTCTTTCCTCGATCTGGAGGTTAAGGGCGGAGATGTTGGCTTCAACCTTGGTGATCGACTGTTCAACCAGCTTGATGCTCTTTTCAACGCTGGATACCTGCCCGGCGATCTTGTTTACCTGGGCCAGTTCCGAAGCGATGTTGGCCTTAAGCGTAGCCAGATTGTTCTGATTGCGCTTGATCTCCGCTTCCAGATCGGACTGTTTCTTTTCCAGATAATCGCGGAAATCCTTGCAGAGGTTCTTCTCGGCATCGGAAAGACCGGATGAGGAACACAGCTGATAGTAATACTCCTCATTCTTGGAGAAGTCGGTATCAGCCTGGACCATGAGTCTTCTCCGGCTTCTCTCCGGGAAGATCAGACAGCTGAGGCAGAATACCGCTGCCAGGATGATCTTGATCGTTTTCTTCATCGACGCCACCTCAGATACTTATTGACAGACAGGAAGGATCCGATCAGTCCGACCACAATGCCGATCAGCACCAGGAATGCCGATACCTGATAGGCAAAGGGATTGACCGGTAACAGGGACAGGACATTGCTCAGAAGCTTTCCGCCCATTTCCTGATAGACATAACGGTAACTTACGATCGTAACAATGACCGGGATGATGGCTCCCATGATGCCGATGAACATGCCCTCAATGACGAAGGGCTGGCGGATATAGCTGTTGGAGGCGCCAACCTGACGCATGATGCTGATCTCCTTGTTACGGTTGTAGATGGTGATCTTGATGGTATTGCTGATCATGAAGATGGCCAGGATCGTCAGTGCGGCGATGATCAGATAGCCGATGCGCCGGACGCCTGCCAGAATCTTCATGAAGTTTTCGGTGGTAACGCCGCCGAATTCGGAATCCTGCATGCCATGGACCTGCCTGATGCGGTCATTGATGGCCGTCAGTGAATAGCCGGAGGCTACTCTGATCAGAAAAGCCCGCGGCAGCGGATTGTCTTCGCGGTAGGATTCATAATATTCGCCGTTTTCTCCCTGGGAAGCGATCCATCTGTCCAGTTCGGCATCCTTATCGGAATACTCAACGGAGATGATGCCTTCAATCTTTTCCAGCTGTCGCTGCAGGGACGGGATCTCGTCTTCGTTGACTTCTTCCGCGATCGTCGCATAGATGGCAATGCTCTCCTCGATGTTTCTGGTGATCTGGGAGATGTTGCCGACGATCAGGGTCAGCAGGCTGACCAGGACCAGCGTAAAGGTAACGGCACTGGCACTGGAGACTGCCATGGCAAAGTGACGGAAGATACCCTGGAAGGCTTCCTTGAAGTGGCGGCTGATCATTCTAAACATTATGAACATAGCCTCCTTCTTTTAAATCGGAAACCACATGACCGTATTCGATCTTGATGGTGCGCTTGCGGTATTTCTCAACCAGGTTGATGTCATGGGTGACCATGATGACGGTAGTTCCGTTGCCGTTGATCTTTTCCAGCAGTTTGATGATCTCATCAGATCTCTCAGGGTCCAGGTTGCCGGTCGGCTCATCGGCGATCAGGATCCGCGGCTTGTTGGCGATGGCCCTGCCGATGGTAACTCTCTGCTGCTGGCCGCCGGAAAGCTCATCAGGGAAGCTCTTGGCCTTATCGGCCAGGTCGATGATCTCGAGGACTTCTCTGACTCTCTTGCGGATCTCACGGCGCGGTTTATTGATCACTTCCAAGGCGAAAGCGATGTTTTCTGATACGGTCTTGCGTTCCAGCAGACGGTAGTCCTGGAAGACAACGCCGATGTTGCGGCGGTACAGGGGAACCTTGGAGAAACGCAGTTTGCCTACATTGACCCCATTGACCTCTACCAGGCCCTTGGTAGGTATCTCCTCCCCGTCCAGTAGCTTGATGAAGGTACTCTTGCCGGAGCCCGTCTCACCGATGATGTAAACGAATTCGCCGTCAAAGATGTCGATGCTGACATCGTTCAGGGCGTTGACTCCGTTCTTGTAAGTCTTATAAACGTTCTGTAAATGAACCATTCATTTCCCTCCAAAAAGCAAATGCTATAAATCATTATAGCATTTTTTCAACATATATCAAATAATTGACATAAACCGGATCAAACACGGTATTCATAGGTGAAGCCTTCACCCTTGATCTCCTTGGCATCGGAGACGATAACGAAGGCATAGGGATCGGTCTCTTCGATGTATTTCGACAGCTTCACGTACTGCCCCTTCTGGACTACCGTCATGATGACTTCCTTGGGATTGCCGGTATAGCCGCCCTTGGCCAGCATGATGGTCGTACCCCTTTCCAGATCCTCGTGAATGTACTTGTTGATCTGATCCTTCCTGTCGGTAATGATGTACAGCGCGACCGCATTGTCGTTTCGCGGTATCATCATCGCATTGATCGCCTTGCCGGAGAGATAGATGTAGATGACGCCCATCATCACCTCTTCCATGCCGTAGACGCATAAGCCGGCGATGGCGATCGTCGAGTCGATCAGGATGTTGAGGGTGCCGATCGGGATGTTGGTATACTTGTGGGCGATCATGATGGGAACATCGGTGCCGCCCGTCGAAGCATTGCAGCGGAAGACCAGACCGAGGCCGATGCCGGCGATCACGCCGCCGTAGATCACGGCCAGAAACTCATTGATCTCCAGCTTGACCGGGAATTTGCTCAGAAACTCCAGCATGAACGGATAAGTCAGAGAACACAGTGCCGTCTTGATGGTGAACTCCCGGCCTAAGACAAAGGCTCCCATCAAGAAGAACAGCAGGACGAAAAAGTCAACAATGTAGTTGGCCGGAACATTGATGAAATTGGAGAGAATTACCGCGATGCCGGCACAGCCGCCGGACAGAATGTCAAACGGCAGTACGAAGTACTCGACCGAAACGGCCAGCAGGAAATTCCCAAACAGAATGATCAGCGTCTCTATAAACTTTGTCCTCTTCATTTCTTACCCCATTAAAGGTTCAACCTGTCAGCTGAACCTCATTTTCATTTTACCAGGAATCTGAATCCCGGCTCGTATAGTTTCTTCCGGCACCGTACCCGGCGATCTCCTTGGAGCTGAACTGGGAACAGCCGGCCAGAAGCAACATTGCCATGATGGCAGCCAGTAACTTTTTCATTTACCATCCTCCTCCTGATGAACCGCCGAAGCCGCCTCCGGAGAAACCTCCTGAGGAGCCGGAAGATCCGAATGATCCTCCGCCGGAACTGGATGACGGCGGTGCCACCGTAAAGCTTTCCTCGATGATCGTCATATGGCTTTCCAGGGAATGCATCATATGATAGTGATCGGTGTAGGCCTGGCTGTAGTACCAGGTACACGGTTCAATCGTCAGATTCTTGAAATGATCATTCCAGATGTCCGTCAGGCCTAAGGCATAGGCATACGGCAGAATGTCATAGAAGTAATAGGGATTTTCCTCCAGCAGCATCTGCAGGCGGTCCTGCTCGGCGTAGATGATGAAGTTTCTCAGACCCAATACCTGGCCCAGCAGTTCACTGGCATAGGCGGTCCGCTTCTTCATCAGCATTACCTCCACCAGCAGCACCATGTTGAAGGCGGCGGTGACGATCAGATACAGCGGATTGACCGACGCCTTGATGGTATGTACCAGAGCAATGATGAAGGCAACGGCGAACAGAACGGCGGCTCCCAGCCAGATGAACAGGCTGGTATACCACCTGTACTGGAATCTCTTCTTGTCGATCCTGATCATCAGCACTGAACACAGGGTGATCATGATGGCGATGCCGAAACAGCTGATGAAGGTCACCCCACCGTCATAGCGGTAGCGGTAGCTCACGAAGGCGGTATAGAGAACCAGCGGCAGTGAGGATACGATGACCCCCAGGATCTGCAGGCACAGGGATTCCGTGGTTACCAGGGAGCGGTTACCGGTGAAGTACTTATCCAGCTGCTGCTCCGTCTTGTAGATGGTGCTGTACAGCTTGGACTTCAGGCTTTCAACGGTTACCCGGTCGCCCTTCTTGAAGATCCGGTTGAACAGGGTCTTCTCATAGCCCCGGCTGCTGGCTTCCAGATCATTGATCTTTTCCAGCACCAGGTTCTTCTCTTCTTCTTTGATGGTGATGAGTCCCCTTCTTCCCCAGTCCAGGATCAGGGAGATGACATCGCTGTCATTGGCTTCCCCGTCGATGATGACACCGACCTCCGCCGAGGTGATGCCGCTGGGAGCGTGGAACTCCACGGTTTCGATCAGCGGATCGTCCTTTCCGAAGATGAAGAAGACGATCGCCATGATGATGGTAACGGCCACGCCCAGAGCCATGGAAGTCCTGGCATAGCTGTTCATGTCCGGGAAGACGTAGTAGTTATCCGGCAGAGTCAGCTGAA
The DNA here is from genome assembly GCA_017445225.1 of Erysipelotrichaceae bacterium. Lineage (GTDB taxonomy): Bacteria > Bacillota_I > Bacilli_A > Erysipelotrichales > Erysipelotrichaceae > RUG521. Next base: position 33,723 of record JAFSUN010000004.1, read on the forward strand.
CGGTTATTGCCTGTCCGGCCTTCAGCGGTTCATCATAGCTGCCACTGATCGTATTGCCGATCACTTCGACATTCAGAGGTCCCTTGCTGCCGGGGGTTACCCCGACCGGGGAAGAGAACTGCAGCCGGTTGGCATCGAAGTTCTTCGGCATCGAGATCCTGAAGTTGACGCTTTCGGTAACGGTATTCCACTTGCCGGAAGTGATGTTCATGAAGAACATCTGCAGGCCGTCCAGATCCAGGTCCCGGGTCACGATCTGATACTGGAACTTGTAGGTCTCGTATTCAGCCGCATAGCTCTTGGCGGAACCGATCTTGAACTGGACACCGTCGGAAAAACGCTTGATCTCACACTTGTGATCCGACAGGATCTTAGGATGAATGACCGGGAAGTCATAGGTGCGGTATTTCTTCTCGCCATTGATCTCCCAGGTCATGTTGTATTTTCTTGGAATGTTCACATAAATGCCGTGAAGCTGCTGGGTAAAGTGAACATTCATCGTCTCACTTACCAGAATGCTTCCGTCCTCATGCACTTCCATCTCCACAGTGTGATTGACAATATCAAAGCCTTCTTTAGCGAACGCGGTTAAAGATGTTGAAAACAGCACTGCGGCCACGGTACATGCGGCCAGAAAGACACTTATGAACTTACGCATCAGAATTCTACTTTGACGGCTTTACGCTGTGAATCATCAGCTACTTCAAACAGAGCAGCCTTCTGCAGGCCCTTGCTGTTGGCCACGATGCTGGCCGGGAAGGTCTGAATGCCGGTATTGTACTGCCTGACGACACCGTTGTAGTAACGGCGGGCGGTAGCGACATCTTCTTCAATAGAACCCAGCTGTGACTGCAGGTTCAGGAAGTTGGTGTTGGCCTTTAAGTCAGGATACTGTTCGGCTAAGGCTAATAAGCCTCTGACGGCGGTGGTAACCTGAGTTTCGGCTTCGATCTTCTCATTGGTGGTATGAGCGCTGTTTCTGGCAGCGATGACCTTTTCCAGAGCCTCGGTCTCATGCTTGGCATAGCCCTTGACGGTGGCGACCAGGTTCGGGATCAGTTCAGCTCTCTTGGCCAGGTAGACATCCATGGTGGCGAACGCTTCTTCAACCTTGTTCTGCAGAACGACGAACTTGTTGGATGTGGAAATGAAATACCATGCAGCAAGAACTACTGCCACGATAAGTGCGATTAATACATATTTCATAATATTTCTCTCCTTTTTTATCACATTAAATTATATACTCAAAAAAATTCTCTGTCTATAATTCACGATTTTTCTATACTTTTTGAAACAAAGTGTTATAATTGAATAGCCGCAAGGCGGGATGTAGCACAGTTTGGTAGTGCACCTGGTTCGGGACCAGGGGGTCGCAGGTTCAAATCCTGTCATTCCGACCATCGACCGGAACTGCTGTTCCGGTTTTTTTGTTGCAATTTCATCCCTGCTCGTGTATAGTAACTATCGTTGTGCCCGGCACACACGTGAGTTCGTAACCATCCTCACGTAAAACAAAACTAAGGAGAAACTGAAACATGAAAAACAGACAACTGAAACTGACCGCCCAGGCTGCGATGATCGCTGCCGTGTACGTCGCCCTGACTTATGTCTTTGCCCCGATCTCCTTCGGTGAGATCCAGGTAAGGATCGCCGAAGCCCTCACCATTCTGCCGGTCTTCACACCGGCTGCCATCCCGGGGCTGTTCATCGGCTGCCTCATCGGCAATGCCATCTCCGGTGCCGTTGTTCCCGACATCATCATGGGCTCCATCGCTACCCTGTTAGGCGCTCTGGGAACCAGGATGCTGAGAAAGCAGTCACCCTTCATCGCCGTCCTGCCGCCCATCATTGCCAACATGGTGATCGTGCCGTTCGTACTGCGCTATGCCTACGAAGTCCAGCTGCCGATCCCCTTCATGATGCTGACCGTCGGCATCGGTGAAGTCCTCTCCTGCGGCGTTCTGGGCATCATGCTCTACTATGCCCTCTACCGGCACAGAGCCCAGATCTTCAGGGAAGAGGATTCCCTTTCCTAAGCGGAGCGCAATGTCATTAACGGCAGATAATTTAGTCAGAACTATTATCAACATTTAGCAAGTTAAAAAGTGCAGAATAATCTGCACTTTTTTCTATATAGAATCATCTTCGAATAACGACTCTTGATATTCTCCTGTGCCCTTACATCTTGGGCACTTCTTTCCATAGAATCTGTCTTCAATTCTATCTTTCCATTGATAACCACATAAATGACATTTCCAATAGATCATACTATGACTTTTTGATGTAAACATAGTTGGAAGACGAGTTCCATTTTTTTCAAAATCCCACTCTTTAGCCAACTCAGGTTTTATAGTCGCTAAATCATTAAATCCGGGTAATATTTTATGTCCAGAACAATACGGACATCCCTGGTTTTGTCCTGTTCTATTAGCCACTTTTTGCATAAAACTATGGCCTTTATTACATTTCCACCATGCAGTTTCCCGGCCTTTATATGCAACCTCAACAGGGCTCCTTTTATTCTTCTCAAAGTCCCACTCCTTTACAAGATCAGGACGCATGGTAGCCAGATCATTTACTCCAGGGACGAACTGTTTCTTAGCAGTTTCTGACATTTTCTTTCTTGCACAATTTGGGCATCCATGTCCCTCTGCTCTGGCATATCTGCTTGCTGGCACCGCTTGCCATTCATAACCACAAACACTGCATTTCCACCAAATCCGTTTTCTGTTACTTGTTGCGACAGTATTATACGGTGTCAAGTATCCATTCTTGGTAGGATGCCACTCTTCAATCAAATCTGGACGTACAGCAGCAAAACTGCTCTTTTCCATTTTGCTTTTCATTATCTCTGAGACAATACCAACATCTCTCTGACAATCTACATCTGGTTCAATTGAAAGATTATACTTCTTGTTGATATAGTCGAATAGCTGACTAATTGATTTATCTAATTCATGATAGTTTTTGTAACCACCTTCTGTAACAATTATGAAACTGCCATCAAACAGTTCTTCACAACCCTTTTCTCTAATCCTTACTAAATCTATACCTAAAGATTTGAGTTGTTCTGTTTTTTTTAAATCCTTTAGAATGCTTTTATGCCATCTACTTCCATCATATTCAATTCCCAACTTTAGTGACGGAATATATATGTCAATTTCTTGCCGACCTAAAACATCACTTCTATATGAATTAACTGCGTCATCAAAATGTTTCCTGACATAGTAATAAACCATTTGTTCTGGTTCTGATGTTCGGTAGGCTTTTGCACATTCAGGACACCCCTGTCCTTTTGATCTCAGATGGATACTTTTCTTCCATTCATTTCCACATCTTGGACATAGCCACCATACCTTCTCAGAACTAGCTCTTGTAAAATCATTTGGAGTCAACACCCCATTTTTAGTTGGATGCCATTCTTTCGCCAAATCTGGTTCCAATGCTGCAAATGTATTGCCAGCTGCTTTCATATTTTTAACTTTATTACCTGAGCTGATTCTTTTGCTACAGGCAGTACATACAAGATGTTTATTCTTTGTTCTTCCATATATAGACATCTCATATGACTTTCCGCATTCAAAGCATTTCCACCACACCCGACTGTGGCTTCCCTTTAGTACATCTTTTGGTGTTAGATCTCCGTTCTTTTCTTTGTCCCATAAAACTGCTATTTCAGGATAATTAGATTCTAAGTCATTGAATCCGACTAACACCCTTTTTCCTGAACAGTATGGACAACCTTGCTTCTGATTAGTTCTAGCTGCCGGCGTCATTAAATAACTATGATTCTTCTTACATAACCAATACACTTTCCTACCTGTGGAACTGGCTGTAACTTCATACGGAGTAATAGTGTTTTTCTTGTAATCCCACTCTTCCAGTAATTCAGGATACCGATCTGCTAAAGAACCCCCAGTAGTAAGAATAGCGTTCCTTCTTGCTTGAGCTCCCCTGCGATTTCCACAGTCTTTACATCCTCTTCCTGTAGTTCTTTCATATATGGAAGCTCGCCATTTTCTTCCGCAGGTTTTACAAATCCAATTTACTTTTGTGTTGCTTTTAGCATATATTTCATCTGGATTTATAGTATTGTTCTCATAATCCCATTCATCCAATAATTCTGGATGTAGACTAGCCAAATCATTGAAACCTTTTAGCACTTTTTTTCCTGCACAATATGGACAGCCCTGATTCTGGAAAGCTTTACTGGAAATCTTCTGCAGATATGAATGACCCTTTTCGCATTTCCAAAACGCATTCTTGTTTGCATATTGGGCAACTTCAGTAGGGTTAAAATCGGTGTTTTTATCATAATCCCATTCAGCTAACAAATCTGGTCGTTTAGTTGCCAGATCATTAAATCCTGCAAGAACTTTAGTACCAGCACAGTATGGACAGCCACTACCCCTTGTTCTGGTTGCTATTGATGTTTCCCAAGATCCGCCGCAATTTGGGCATTTCCACCAAACTTTGATATTGCTTCTCGGCGAAAAATCCTCAGGTCTAGCTCCGAGGTTCTTATCATAATCCCAATATCCATTTACAACAGCCGGAAAAGCTTCTTTCAAGTTCTTCTTCATGGTTTTTATTTCGTTTTTATTATAGCAAACATGTAATAGATATCATCCTTCACATCTGTAAAAAACAACAAAAAGAAGAATCTGACGACTCTTCTCTCGTTTCCTTGCTTTTTCTTTTAGTTTAGTCTGCCAGCGTTCCCATCGGGTCCCACGGTTCCAGTTCCACCAGGGGCTGCTCCAGGAGCTTTCTGGTTTCTCTGGAGAGATAGTTCTTGTCAACGACCGCCTGGAAGACGTAATCGTCAAACCACTGGTCACTGGCCACATAATAGCCGTCACGGCCGGCCTTCTTGCCCCAGCTGTTTTCAATCTTCCATTTCAGAGGCTTGCCGTTCTTTAAGTCAACCCCTTCAAAGACCATGGCATGGTTCATGGCACTTTCACCATAGGTCAGCTTGTCGCCCTTGGTAAACCAGTGCTTAATGCCGCACATCTCGGCGATGGCCGCGGTCGCCTCGTCAAAGGTACCGCTCTTGTCTTCCGAGCCCTGGCCGCAGTCCGAACCGAACCAGACCGGATGGCCGTCCTTCAGCTGGGCGATGACCGCCTTCTTGACCTCGTCGATCGGCAGGTTCAGATATCTTACCGGCTCCCCTTCCACGACGTTGCCGAGGTGCTTGACGGTATACATGGCATTGAACGGCTTGTCATGGGATGGGGCATTGATAAGCGATACGTAGTCTTCGATCTTGATGCCGATGTACTTGCGGAAGAACTCCCTGGGGGTGATGTCCCGCTCTTCGATCAGCTTTTCATCCTTGTCATGGACCACCAGGTCAAAGCTGACCGGCGGCTCGCCCAAGGCTATGACCAGGATCCGGTAGATCTCCTTCAGCATTTCTCTGCGGGTCTTCAACAGTTCCTTCCGGCTCAGACCGTCCTTAACGGCCTTGCGCAGCACTACGGCATCCTCTCTTAAGCGCTTGGTCATCAGCTGGGTATACTTCCAGGTGTCACGGGCATTGGCGCTGTCCGGATAGGCATATTTCGGGCAGACTCCGTACTTGTTTACCAGGTTGACGATCATGTCCCACTGACCCCCATCGCCTAACGGATCGCGGTTGATCCAGTTGAACAGTCTTCCCTCTACCGGCTCATCAGCCAGTTCGATCACGGTATTCAGATAGAAGTTGGCCTTTTCCAGCTTGTCCCAGAAATGCAGATAAGCCTGGGAAAGCTCAAAGTCCTCTACCTTGTTCTTCTTCATGAATTCATAGCGGAAAACGTTGGTAGCGGCGAACAGCCAGCAGCGGCCGCTGCTTTCCTGATTGGTTATCGAACCCTGCTTCAGTTCGATCGAGAAATTGGTGTCGTTACGGCGCAAGGCCTTGTAGTCAACGGCAGCCTTGTCAATTCCGACGCTGTTGGAGGCATTGGCAGCGACCTTATAAGCTTCATTACTGTTAAAGTCCCGGAGATATTCCTTCACATCATCAGCACTTACAGTGGTTCCAACTAAGTCTCTCATATGATTTCCTCTTTTCCTTATGAAACTTACTATAGTACAAAAAGGCCGCTTCGGCAAATCATCCGCATGAAAAAAAGGGATCAGATGATCCCTTCGGCATTATCAAGTATCTTCTTCAGGACGCTGTCTTCATCCAGGCCGTAGCGCTTTCTTAGCTCTTCAATGCTGCCATGCTCCAGATAGCGGTCTTCCAGAGTGATCGGCAGCAGTTTCATGTCGATGCCGTTTTCCTTCATCGCCGCCTGCAGACGCTGGCTGTAGCTGTTGGTGTAGACGACTTCCTCCATCATCACGGCCAGCTGATGATCGGCCGCCATCTCCTTGATCAGATCAATGTCGATGTGGGAAAGGAAGCGGATGTTGACGACAGTGGCCTCGTAACCCCGATTGAGCAGTTCTTCCCGGACCTTCATGGCGGTTTTCACCATGACACCGGTCGCCAGTAACAGGATCTTCTTTCCTCTTACCAGCACTTCATTGCGGTTGCAGGCGATCGGCTGGCGGTATTCGCTCAGTTCTTCGCCGGCCTGCGAACGGGGATACCGGACAGCGATCGGGCCGTTGTGGACCTCGATGGCATACTCCAGCATGTCTTCCAGCTCCTGCCGGTTCTTCGGTGACATCACCGTCATGTTCGGTACGGTTGTCAGGAAGGCCTCATCGAAGATCCCCTGGTGGGTCTTGCCGTCGTTGCCGACGATGCCGGCACGGTCAATGGCGAATACCACATGGAGATTCTGCATGCAGACATCGTTGACGATCTGATCATAGGCCCTCTGTAAGAAGGTCGAATAGATGGCTGCCACCGGCTTCTTGCCGGCCTTGGCCAGGGCTCCCGCAAAGGTAACGGCATATTCTTCAGCGATGCCGACATCATAGAAGCGCCTTGGGAACTGCTTATGGAAGTCATACAGTCCGGTACCGTAAGGCATGGCGGCCGTAATGGCGATGACGTCAGGGTCCTTCTTAGCCAGCTCCAGCATCTTGGCGGAGAAGACGTCGGTGTAACTGGGACCCTTCTTTACCTTCAGGCTCTGGCCGGTTTTAATATCAAAGCGGTCAACGCCATGGAACTGAGCCGGGTGGTCTTCAGCCAGCTTGTAGCCCTTGCCCTTGACGGTCAGGGTGTGGATGATGACCGGCTTGTTCAGCCGCCAGGCATTGTTAAGAGCCTGGTAGACCTGCTCGATGTTATGGCCGTCGATCGGTCCGATGTAGATGATGCCCATGTCCTCAAACATCATGCCGGGGACAAAGAGCCGCTTGATGGATTCCTTGGCATTGTAGATGCCGTCATGCAGATAATCGCCGACCACCGGAATGGAATTGATGGCCTTTCTGACGGCCTTCTTGACAGCGGTGTACCGGTTGCTGGTCCGGATGCGGCCCAGGTAATTGGCCATGCCGCCGACATTCTTGGCGATCGAGCGTTCGTTATCGTTCAGGACAATGATCAGATTGCTCTTGAGCTGGGACAGATTGTTCAGGGCTTCCATTGTCAGACCGCCGGTAATGGCACCGTCGCCAATGACGGCGACGATCTTCTCATCGGTCTTATTGAGCTGACGGGCTGCCGCAAAGCCGCTGGCTACCGCAATGGAAGTTGAGGCATGACCGGCCACAAAGCTGTCACAATCGCTCTCCTGGGGATCCGGAAAGCCGGAAACGCTGTCGAGCTGGCGCAGTGACATCAGCTGATCCTTCCTTCCGGTCAGGATCTTGTGCACATAGCTCTGATGTCCCACATCAAAGACCAGCTTGTCCTTGGGGAAATCCATGAACCGGTGCAGGGCGATGGTGATCTCCACCATGCCCAGGTTGCTGGCGAGGTGGCCGCCATTGCGGCTGGTGACCTCCAGCAGATAGTCCCGGATCTCTTCAGAAAGCTGGTCGAGCTGGTCGGCAGGAACCTTCTTTATGTCATTGGGTTCTCTGATTGAATCTAAAATCTTTGTCATTACGATACCTCTATGCTGTGACAGAGACACTGAGGTTGGGTCAGTAAAGGAAGCGTTGATTTGATTATGTCTCTCTGTCTGCACCCCTATTCTACCATAAGATGGCCGGTAAGCTTACACAAACTGGCCGGTTTTCCGGTTTTCAGGCCCAAAATAAAGGGTTAGATTTTCTCTAACCCTTTGCTTTTACGCTCAGAATCTGTAATGATTGTGCCTTGGGTCGCGCTGACGGTAGTAATCCTGGCCTCTTCTGACGCTGTAGGCACTGTTGCGGTAATAGTAGCCCATGTCATATTTGCGTCTTGGCTGGGAGGTTACGTTGCGGTAGTACTCAATGGCCTCTTCGATGTCTTCTCTTTCGCCGTGGATGATGGCATAGATGACTTCGCACATCTCCTCGCAGGCCAGATAGCATCTGTCGTATTCATCGGTATCGAAGCCGTTGACCGTTGAGCGGTTCATGTGGAAGGTAATGGTGTTGTACCATTCACTGTTGACATTCAGAACGACATTGAAGCTGTAGCTGTATTCATAGCGCTTCGGGTTGTAGCTGACATCCTTGCCGTCCGGTCCCTTCTGCTTCAGTTCCCTTTCGGTTTCATGGATGTTCATGTCACTGCCAACCAGCTGATCAAACCTGAGGATGTCAGGATTCTCTGAACGCCAGTTGGAATAGGACGTGATGATCATCTTCCGGTTGTCCATGTCGATGTACATCTTGACGTTGCCGCTGCCGACGACATGGGTGATGTTGAAGTTTCTGACTTCAGCATCATTGGCTTCTCTTTCAGCCAGATGACGCTTGATGTCTTCCAGCGTATATCCCCTGTAGCCGCTCAACCATGGTGACAGCTTATTGGCACAGGACTTGCATAAACGGCCGTCTTTCAGCTTGGTTCCACCCAGCAAGCCGACCTTCTCACCGCAGATATCACAGGTTTTTCTTTCAAAAGCATCAAATAATCCCATATTATACCTCCTGTAATTATTTCTTACTTCTTATTAATGTAATTCTACCACACAGCCGCCGTTCCATAAAGTTATTTTACGCGGAAGCGGTAAACCGTCTTGCTGGTATGCCAGACGTCAGGGCTGATGAGGGAGCTGGCAAAATGGCCGTAGTTCAGGCTGTTGGGGAAGAACTGAGTCTCCAGGCAGAAGCCCTCGTTTTCCTGATAGTCGGTGTTATCCTTGCCGCCTTCGGCATTCAGATAATTGCCGGTATACAGCTGAACACCCGGACGGCTGGTATAGGCGGACAGCTCAATGCCGGTCTCCTCGCAATAAGCCCGGGCAAACTTTCTTAACCGGCCATCCCAGTCGTTGATGACGAAGTTATGGTCATAGCCCTTGCAGATGGCCAGCTGTTCATCGTTAAGATCAAAGTCCCGGCCGATCTTCTTCATGGCGGTGAAATCCATCGGCGTACCCTTGACGCTGCGAACTTCACCGGTGGTGATCAGGAATTCCCTTACCGGGGTATAGTAATCGCACTTCAGCTGCAGATACTGATCGAAGATCTTACCGCTGTTATGGCCGGCCAGATTGAAGTAGGCATGGTTGGTGACGTTGAAGACGGTCCGGGCATCGGAGAACATCCGGTACTCGATGTCCAGCTTGTCGTCATCGACCGTATACTTAACGGTGATGGTCCGGTTGCCCGGCAATCCCAGTTCACCGTCAAACAGCTCCAGGCGGAAGGTGACGGACTTCTCGGTGATCTCTTCGCAGTCCCACAGTTTCTTGTGAATGCCGTAGATCTTGCTGGTGTGCAGATTATTGCCGTTGTCATTCTGTTCCAGATAGTAGGTGTTGTTGCCGATGCTGAAACTGGCATTGGCAGTACGGTTGGCACTCGGCCCGACGATGGCTCCCAGGCAGCAGGGATTGGCCATGTAGCTCTCCAGGTCCGGATAGCCGAGGATAACGTCTCTTTCTACCCCGTTTTTGTCTTTGAGAATGGCGCCTGTCGTTACGGCTCCGAAATCACTGACCTTTACCGTCAGCTTATCGGAAGAAATAACGTAAACTGATGCTTCCCGTCCGTTGGGCAGAAAGCCAAAGGATTCTTTTCTGATCGTCATTAATGAAACCTCCAAATCTCATCTATATTGTATCATATCCTGCTTTCAATATAATCTCTTCAATACTCCGTTTTCCAGGATCATCGTCACCGTACTCACCTCTTCGATGAACTTGCGGTCATGGGAGACGGCGATGATACAGCCGGTATACTCCCTGAGCATCCTTCTAAGCTGCGGACTGGAGAGCGGCGACAGATTGCGGGTCGGCTCATCCAGCAGCAGAACATTGCACCTCTCCAGAATCAGCTTTATTAAGAAGATCTTGCACTTCTGGCCTTCAGACAGATCAGCCAGTTTATGGCTCATCTCTTCGGTGGTAAACTTCATGGCTCCCAGCATCGTATTGGCCCTCTGAACGTCTTCCCTTCTTTCCGACAGCGCAAGGAACTGCTGAGCGCTCAGATTCTGATCCATCAGGTCGGCATAGTTCTGCGGCATGTAGCCCAGGATGATGTCGGGGCGGTCCCTTAACTCCTGATAGATGATCTTCATCAGGGTCGTCTTGCCCGAGCCGTTATCGCCGATGATGCAGACCTTATCCCGGCCATGGACAGCAAGATGGATCTCGCCAGCCAGTTTACGGCCATCCGGGGCAAACAGCCCTTCCAGATTCAGTGACAGGATCACCTTATTGTGATTGAGGGGTTCGTTTTCAAAGAAGAAGTCGATGGCCTCCTCAGGTTCGTACTTCTCGGTCAGGTTTTTTCCGGTTTCATCCAGTTTCCGGCCCTGAGCTTTCAGCGACTTCATCTTCTTCTTCAGCAGCTGGCCGCCATGGGGATCCTGACGGGAGATGGTATTCTGGCGGTGTTCCACCTTCTGATAGATCTGCCGGTAGCGCTCCATCTGCTTGCGGAATCTGGCATGTTCACTGACCGATATCTGATTGGTCTTTTCAATGAAGCCCAGCCTTTCCCGGGCATAATCCCGGTACGGCAGCCGCGAAAAGGTGGCCCGGGGCTGATTCTTGGCCTTCAGCTGTTCCAGATGGAGAATGGCATTGCTGGTGTTTTCCAGCAGGACTTCGTCGTGAGTAATGTAAAGCACCGGCAGTTCGGTATCGTTAATGAAATCCTCCAGCCACAGCAGGGTCTTGAGATCCAAATCGTTGGTCGGCTCATCCAGCAGCAGGACGTCCGGCTGCTGATACATCACCCGGGCCAGGGACAGGCGGACCTTCTCGCCGCCGGAAAAGGTGCCGATCGCCCGCTCTTCCTCAAGAACGGACACGTCAATTCCCAGCATCTTGAAGACATCCGTCAGCCGGCCATAGTGTTCGTAGCTTTCCAGGGGAAACTCATCACCCGGCTCATCCTTGACCAGATACTCCAATGGCGCCGAATCCAGCCATTTCGCTTCAACGGTCTGCGGCAGATAGCCGATCCTTTCCTTGCCCCGGTCGATGTTTCCGGTAATAGTCACGTAATCGCTGACATCGATTCCGGCCAGGACCTTCAGCAGCGTGCTCTTGCCGTTGCCCTCCTCACCGATCAGGCCGACCTTGTCTCCGGGATTCAGGACAAACGAAAGACCGCTGAGCAGCGTTCTTCCCTTCAGAGTTCTGATTTCCAGATTGTTAACGATCATTTACTTACCTTACTGTTTCTATTTCAGATCTTTTCTTGTCTGCAGCACCTGCCGCCAGTAAGCGGCCATTTCACTGTCAGTGCCGGCGTATTCTTCGGTAATTTCCACCGCCTTTTCCAGGATGGCCAGGGCTTTCTGACGGACTTCCCCTGCCCAGCCGAATTCGGCAGCGGTCTTATCAATCGAGGTGATGGTACCGGGCTGACGGTTCTTCAGCCAGCTGTTCCGGTTTTCATAAGCCTCGCAATAGTATTTATAACTCTCTTCCTTCTTCCCGCTCATGGCACAGCCATAGGCCAGATCCGCCAGCAAACCCGCCAGACGCGGATCTCCTGCCGCCTGCTCGACGGCCTTGAGCTGGTAAGGATAGGCTTCCTGATAACGGTCGGCAAAGGTATGGCAGTCGGCGATTGCTGAATACAGGACCGACGGCTTGGGATCCTTGTCCGACGGTGATTTCTGAGATATGGCCAGAGCGGTCTGATAGCACTCCCTTGCCTTATCCAGCTGACGGTTCCAGAACCGGCACATTCCCTCCTGATTATGGTAGTAAGCCAGCCAGACCTTCTCCTTTTCATCGAGGACGATGATCCGGCAGATCTCTTCATACTGCTCAGCCGCAACCGCAAAGTTCTGCAGGGAGAAATTGCAGTAGGCCAGACGCTTCAGATACAGTAAGACCGTAGGATCAGTGGGACCCCGTAGTTCACGGGCTTTTCTTATCAGTACATCATATAAAGCGACCGCTTCCTGATTTCTTTCTTCCATATAATACAGCCAGGCCAGATGATCCATCGGTAAGGGCAGATAGTCAGCTGCCTCCAGGACAAAACCCTGCTTCTTTAAGCACCGGCAGGCGGTCTCCGCCAGCTTCAGGCCTTCTTTCTTCCAGCCGAACTTGTAACAGGCACTGGCCATGTAGCTCATTATGTCCTGCTGACGGTGGTCAGCGTCTTCCTTCTCCAGTAATTCCTCCAGATAGTCCCTAACTTCTGGCGGCAGCGGCTGTTTCAGCTGCTGACAGGCTTCGGCAATGCCGGCAAAAATGGCCGTTATGTGCAGGCCGTTCTGCTCATCCATCGTCTTCTTTTCCTGCCACACCCGCTCATAGATGTCCAGAGCCTTGGCCCATTCACCTTTTGCCAGATGATCGCGGCCCTGGGCTTCCATGACGGTAATGGTCCGGATGTGATGAGGACCCAAGGCCTCCATGGCCTGGCGGTAGGCATCCTCCAGGTATTGGCGGGCCTTCTCCCGTTCGCCCTTGTTCTGATAGCTTTGGGCCAGGTTATACAGATCGATTATCCGGTTTTCCGTATCATCCTTCTTTCGCAGTTCCGCTGCCCACCTGGTATGTTCAATGGCCTTGTCATTATCACCGAGAGTACGGTAAATGTAGGCCAGATTGGATACGGCGGTAGCCATGTGACCGGTAAATTGCGGTGACTGGGCGGCCGCCTGACCGTAAACCTCCCTGAAAACTTCCTTAGCCGGTTCATACCGCCTGAGGTTTTTCAGGGCCAGACCGTAGAGCAGACAGTAATTCAGGTACAGATAGCGCCGGGAGGCAACTTCTTTCAGTTCTCTCATGCCGGTCTTCAGATGCTCCAGCACGTCTTCCGTATGATTGCACTGGATCCCTGTCAGGGCCAGCTGATATAAAATGATGTATTTCTTCTCGGAATTCTCCGGCAGACCCCGCTGGATATTCGTAAACATCCGGTAGACCGTCTGATACATGCTGAGGGAATAGACCCTCTCCAGCTTGTCGGCCATCCACTGGTAGGCGGCGTCATAATCATCCCTGTTAAGATCTCCCCGCGACATGATCACGGTAGCGTCTTCCAGCACCTTCATGTATTCACTGTTCTCATAGCTGTCCCAGGGTAGCTTACGGTAGTATTCCATCTTGGCTGCCACCGTTCTCTCCAACAGCCGGGGATTGTTCTTACGGGTATCTTCAGCGATGACCTTCCTTACCTGCTCGTGCATGTAGTAGCGGACATCGCTGTCCTTGACGATGATGGTATGCTTGATAAAGTTTTCGTAACACTCTTCGTAGAAGACCGGCAGCACCTGCCGACAGACGGCATAAGCTTCATCATCCGTCCAGCTCTGTAAGACCGCCAGCACCCGGGCCACGTTCTGATCGTCATTGTCCATGTATCTTAAGAAACGCTCGATGACCTGTTCCCGGGATGACCCGAAGGATTCCCCGGTAATGGTCTTGCCGGCAGCCAATTGCTCATAGTAGGTCGTCACACTCAGATCCAGAAACAGCGGCGTTCCGCCTGAGATCTTATAGATCGGCTGCAGGAATTCTTCCGGTATGCCCGCCGTTCTTAGGAAGTCCAGGGAATCCGCCTCATTGAGGTCGCCGAGTTCGTGTTCTTCAATGGCCCCCTGCCAGAAATCATCGTATTCATCCCAGCGCAGCCGTTCCCTTCCGCCGATCACCCACAGCACGCCCGGCACGGTTCTGATGATGTCATCGCGCAGCCAGATGTCATAGGCATTGGCGTACCCATAGGCGGTGTAGGAATTGACCAGTTCCTCATAGGTATCCAGGCAGATCACCAGCGGCAGCCGGAAATCATCGGCGGCATTCTCGGTATTGCGGCAGAGGTCCCGGGCAAAGTAGAAGGACGCCTGATCCTCCAGTTCATTGACCTGCAGCTTGCCGATGGCACTGATCTCCTCATCGAGCTTCTTCTCGTCGAGGTTCCAGATCTTCTGCATCTTCTTATAGTATTTACCGGTCTCCTCCATGATCGTCTTGCCCGTCTTGACGGTAGAAAGAATCGATGAGGCTCCGGGGATGAACTTGGCGGCGATGGAGATCATCGGATCATCCAGCAGATCCTTCTCCGATACGGTCTTGTAGACCGGGTTGCCGCATTTGATGTTGTAGGTTATGTTCAGGGCATCGGATAAGGGAAAGGAAAGTCCCTGCTTCTTCAGCAGGTTTCTTAACTTGTCCAGGACATACATCTTGTCAGTACCGTGGGCAAAGTCATAGGTCACGTGAACGATTTTCTTCAGATCGCTGTGCTCGCCGTTGTAGCGGTCCAGCAGCCGGTTGATCTCGTTGATCAGCCGGGTCTTGCCAAAACCCCCGATCCCGTAATAGGAAATGACATTGAATTCGTCCGTGTTTCTCTGCGCGTCATTGAAGATCCTGTTGAAGGCCTCCTTCGGCTCTGTCCGGTCGGTAAACTTCCGAACTGCCAGTATTCTCTTTACCGGTGCTTTTCCCATGATTATTCCCCTCTTTTTTCTCTTCTCCCTCTCATTATAGCCCATCTGCCGGCCGGATTTCCGCAAAAGGCACTAAAAAGACGGGAAAAACTATTTGAATTCATAATACTTGTTTGTTATAATAGTTAGGCATTTGGAAAGGAGTCAATACTATGTTAGATATCCTAATTATGGTCGACTCAGTCGCTATTATCCTGTTAGTACTGTTACAGAGCGGAAAGTCAGCAGGCGTAAGCAGCGCCTTCATGGGCGGAAATGGTGGATTAAATCTTTTCTCTAACGTAAAGGAAAGAGGACCGGAGAGAACCCTTTCACTGTGCACCTTAGGTGCCGGCATTCTCTACCTGGCTCTGGTACTTATTAAGTTAATCGTTTCCAAGAGTTAAAAGACCACACGGTCTTTTTTTTCAAAAAAGAGGTTTTATGGAGAAGACAATCGCAGTAAACCGCAAGGCCAGACATGAATACTTCCTGGAAGAATTCTATGAGGCCGGGCTGGTTCTCACAGGAACGGAGATCAAGAGCATCCGGGGCGGCCATGCCCAGTTCAAGGATGCCTATGTGGACTTCACCGGTGGTGAAGCTTTTATCCGTGACATGCACATTGCCCATTATGACCACGGTAACATCTTCAATCACGAGGAGACCCGCGACCGCAAGCTTCTGCTGCACAAAAAGGAGATCCGCGATCTGAAGAAAAAAGTGACCGTCAAGGGCTACACCGTAATTCCCGTCCGCCTTTATCTGAAGAAAGGCCTCGCCAAGATGGAGATCGCCCTGGCCAAGGGCAAGGACCTCTATGACAAGAGACAGAGCGAAAAGATGAAGGATGCCCAGAGAGAGATCGAAAAAGCAACCAAGATGCGTTATTAAAGGAGATAAGAATGATCGTTATTGAAATGCAGGACGGCCGGAAGATGAAATTCGAACTTGACAGTAAGAATGCTCCGATCACCGTCGCTAACTTCCTCAAGCTGGCTGAAAGCCACTTCTACGATGGATTGACCTTCCACCGCATCATTAGGAACTTCATGATCCAGGGCGGTGACCCCACGGGTACCGGCATGGGCGGCAGCTCTCAGAACATCAAGGGCGAATTCCTTGCCAACGGTGTCGATAACCAGCTGAAGCATGTCCGCGGTGCCATCTCCATGGCCCGCAGTTCCCATCCGGATTCCGCCAGTTCCCAGTTCTTCATCTGTCACGTTGACACACCGCATCTGGACGGCAGCTATGCCTGCTTCGGCAAAATGATTGAGGGCTTTGACGTCCTCGATGATCTTGCTTCCGTCCGCACCGGCTTCATGGACCGGCCTCGGACACCGGTCGTCATGAAACGCGTATACGTTGAAAAGTAAAAAAGAAACCGAAGCAAGGGGAGAATGTAACGAAATAGCGTAGATCTCCAAATAGTTCGGGGGTCTAGCGATAATTTGGGGGGGACAACTCTGGGGGTCAACACTCAGAATATATTGTAGATTAACCCCCAATCCTCTATATTTTTAATGATTTATTATCCATGTCTACTTGACAAGAGTCAGTTCACTATCTGGGGGTTTTAACCTACAAATATCCACCCGCAAGCGGGTGTTTTTTTCGGTTTGGGCATAACCCTTGTCTACAGGCAGCGCACAAGTGCGCTAATTGGTGCCTGCCAGCCTGTATCATCATTATTAGTACCCCTAAAAGGGGCTCTCGGATCAAACAAAGCCAACTGGGCGGTCTCTCTATCGGCTTTCAGCTGATTGGCAATGGTATTCCTTGTTTACCCTCGTGCTCTTTCCTCCAACTGTCCAATACTTTGATATGGTGTGACGGTTAACACCGTACCCCTTTCCAATTTACTGAAATTTGGCTTGTTTCCTATGTTCTCTAATATCAGTAGTTCTCCTTCCAGAATCTTCATCTGATACGATCCTCCTTGCGAGAATTGTATCAAAAAATCAGCCGCTATTCGCTTAGATCAAACTGCCATTTTTGGCACTTTTTATTCCAGCATTTTTGGCTGATTTTAGTTTAACATTATCATCAAAATCAGGAGTTTACCTTTAAAGGTTTAGAATGTATATACTTCTTTTTGGTTAGTTGTTTTCCACACCACGGGCAATAATAAATCTCATTGTATGACTCTTTGTCAAAATAATTGATACCATACTTTCTGCGTCTTTGAAGATAACAAATACTCTTTTCTGTTGTTCTGTCTACAGAACACTGTCTTTCCATCGAACCGCAACAAAACTTATTCATGTTTATTCCTTTCAAACAATTCATGAATGTTCTTAAAAAAAGCTATCTCTTCCTTATCTGTCGACGAAGAACAAGTATACTCATTGAATTTATGATTGTATATCGAAAATATGTTTTTGTCAGTTGTGCCATTATTTTTTAGTTTTTCACCACACCACGGACAATAGTTTAAGGAAATACACTCTCCTGAAAAAGCGTTTATCAGATAATATGTGTCTTCTGATTCATCATAATAGGCCACTTTGTCACTTGCAATATAATCATCTATGTCTTCAACAACATTACATCTCATTCTTTCACAATCATGCATATCATTATCTCCATTTATTTATTGTTTCCGATATTGTAAACTGTGCAGTTTCCATATCCGTCATATTCATATCTCGCTGCCAAAGAACCATTGGAATCAAGAATCTCTATTGTATTATCTATGCTTTCTTAATGCGGATGTATCTGGTTCATCTGTTTTATAACGTTTATGATTTTTTTAAGGAATACTTTACTTTTGCAATAATCAACCGTAGCTTATTACCAAACATGCCAACCGGAACATAAATCTCTTCGCCATCATATTCTCGCAGAACATCGTAAATCTCATAAAACTCTGTCTCTACGCAATACAGATGACTATTGGCACATATATTGCTCACTGTTTCTACAGACAAATTGCACTGTACATGGACATAAAAATCGTATCCAACATCAATTACTAATTCCCTTCCTACTATAACACCCCAGACTCTATTTCTCAGGCAATCACGAATGAAACTTTTTATCTTCATTACATGATATTTCTTGCTTTGTCTCCATTTATAGGACTGTATTGTCCACCTCTCCAGACGCCTGATTTCAAATGAGTCTGTTTTACTGCTTATGGCAATTTCCTCAATGGTTTTAAGGTATAGTTCTTCAACTCTTTCATACTCTTTTCGTGTCAGAACAGGAAAACAGGACTTTTTATTGATATCAGAATAACCTGTCCACTCTTTTGGATAACGATACTTTCCATTTTCATCATAATCGTTGGGGTTATATTTAGATATTTTATAAAACATAATTAGTCACCTATCCATTTGAGAAATTCATCAAAAGTACCTAATCTCTTATTATCAGAAAGAATGTCTGACAGTTTTTTTGCCATCTTCCAAACGCCACCTTTATGTGCATCAGCATCTGGGGAATTATATGTTTTTCGGGTTATAGTGGACTGGTATGTCCTTTTAGTGGCTTACGGATCCATATGCTTACAATTTCATGCTGCTTTAATTCCAGCTTCCTTCATTCTATATCCTACCAGACTCATGTAACCCAGACTGCTGTGCAATCTCTTCCGGTTATAGAAGATCTCTATGTAGTAAAACAAATCCTTCTCCACTTCTTCAATTGTACTATATTTCTTCCTGTAGAAACATTCCTTCTTCCTACTGGCAAAGAAACTTTCCATGCAGCTGTTGTCATATGGACATCCTCCCTTGCTCATGCTTCCTTCTATGTTGTTTTCCACCAACATCTTCTGGTATTTCTTACTGCAGTACTGACATCCCCTGTCATCGTGGAATATCAACCTATTCTCCTTGTTTCCTCTCTTTACCAGCGCATTTCCCAACGCATTCAAAGAAAAGAAGATCCGAAATACTTCAGATCTTCTTCCACAATACTTACTTGGATGACTTATTTGTATAAGTTATAGAAAGCGTCCTTGCCCTTGTACTGAGCGACTTCACCGAGTTCATCTTCGATTCTGATCAGCTGGTTGTACTTGGCAATACGGTCGGTACGGGACATTGAACCGGTCTTGATCTGTCCGGCGTTGGTGCCGACGACCAGATCAGCGATGGTGGTGTCTTCGGTTTCACCTGAACGGTGAGAGACAACAGCGGTCCAACCGGCTCTCTTGGCCATTTCGATGGCGTCGAGGGTTTCGGTCAGGGATCCGATCTGGTTAACCTTGATCAGAACGGAGTTGGCAGCGCCGAGTTCGATACCCTTCTTGATGTAAGTGGTATTGGTTACGAACAGGTCGTCACCGACTAACTGGACCTTCTTACCGATCTTCTTGTTCAGCTTGACCCAGCCGTCCCAGTCGTTCTCATCGAGACCGTCTTCCAGTGAGATCAGAGGATACTTCTTAGCCCACTTGGCATACATTTCGATCATTTCGTCAGATGACTTCTTGCCTTCGCCGGATCTGTGCAGGTCATAGACAAACTTGCCGTCGACCTTGTCGCAGAATTCGGAAGCAGCAGCATCCATGGCGAAGCAGATGTCCTTGCCCAGCTTGTAGCCGGCCTTTTCAACAGCTTCAACCATCAGAGCCAGAGGTCCTTCATTACCTAAGGTTTCTAACGGTCCCTTGCCGCCCGGAACACAGCTTGGAGCATAGCCGCCTTCATCACCTACGGCTGTATTGTATCCGTACTTCTTCAGAACGCTCTTCAGATTGTGGAATACTTCAGCGCCCATTCTGATGGCTTCGTGCACGCTCTTGGCGCCTACCGGCATGATCATGTATTCCTGGCAGTCAGCAGCTGAATCAGCATGCTTGCCGCCGTTCAATACGTTCATCATCGGAACCGGTAAGACCTTGGCGTTGGCGCCGCCGATATACTTGTATAATGGCATACCGTAATAATCGGCTGCAGCTCTGGCACAGGCCAGGGAAACGCCTAATACAGCATTAGCACCGAGTTTTGACTTGTCGTTGGTTCCGTCAAGTTCGATCATGACATTGTCGATCAGGGTCTGTTCGGTTACATCATATCCTACCAGAGCAGGAGCGATGATTTCGTTAACATTATCAACAGCCTTTAAGACACCTTTTCCTAAGAAACGGTTCTTATCGCCATCTCTTAATTCAAGAGCTTCTCTTTCACCTGTTGAGGCACCTGACGGTACGATTGCACGGCCGAAAGCACCGGATTCGGTTGTTACTTCAACTTCAACGGTCGGATTACCACGTGAGTCAATAACTTCGCGAGCATAAACATCAACAATAATTGGCATACTACTTATGATCTCCTCCTTATAAGTACACAGATATGATAGCATACCTGCCCTTTTTTTTCATTTCTTTTTTACCGGTACAAAGGTAGTAAAAAGCGCCTTCTTGGATTATCATTATGGTGTAGCAGAATTAACTGATTAAGAAAGGAAAAACAGCATGAGCAGATACGATACCGATTACAGCAAGATGCGCTTTGCGACCCGCGCCATCAAGAGCGGTGAAGGCCCCGATCCGGTGACCAAGGCCCTCAATACCCCCATTTACGAAACTTCAACCTACGGCTATGAGACCGCCGAACAGTATGATGAAATGCTGGCGAGAGGCGCTAAGTGGGAACCCGATCTCTACATCTATTCCCGCACCACCAACCCGACGACCAACGCCCTGGAAAAGAAGGTTATGGCCCTGGAAGGTGCTGAGGATGCCGTCATCTGTTCCTGCGGCATGGCCGCCATCTCCAATGCCCTGTTATCAAATCTGAATGCCGGTGACCATGTCATCTGCTCTGACGATACCTTCATGTGTACCTCCAGCCTGTTCGCCGACATCCTGCCGGCCAAGGGAATTGAAACCTGCCGGGTCGAGGTTCTGAATGTTGAAAACATCGAAAAGGCCATGAAGCCCAACACCAAGGTCGTCTACCTGGAAGCCCTGTCCAACCCGCAGCTGAAGCTGGCTGACTTACCGGCCATTGCCGAGATCGCCCATAAGCACGGCTGCAAGTTCATCGTTGACAACACCTTCCTGTCCCCGGTCGTCATGCGCCCGTTAAAGTGGGGAGCTGACATCGTCGTCCACTCCGGTACCAAGTACTACGTCGGCCATGGCGATGCCCTGTGCGGAATCGTCGCCGGCAGCAAGAAGGACATCGACCGAGTCCGTTATTACTACGATAACTTCGGTTCCCATATCGCTCCTTATGACTCCTGGCTGGCTTTAAGAAGCGTCAGAACAATGCCGTTAAGAGTCAGAAAGCAGTCGGAAAATGCCATGGCGCTGGCCAGATGGTTTGAAACCCGGCCGGAAGTCGACTTCGTCACCTATCCGGGATTAGAAAGCCATCACCAGCATGAGCTGGCAACCAGGATCTTTGAAGACGGACTGTACGGCGGCATGCTGTGCGTTCACTTAAAGGGCGGCTATGAGGAAATGTGCCGGTTCGCCGACGCCACCAGAATTCCGCCAATCGCCACCTCACTGGGCGACGTGGTAACCCTGATGTTCCCGAAGAGCGCCTACAACAACCTGATCCGCATCTCCACGGGCTGCGAAGATGTTCAGGATCTGATCGATGACTTCACTCAGGCCTTTGATCAGTATAACCGAAAATAGGAAATCAGTAATACGGGGAATTTCTGATATCTCCCCTGTCAGACAGACAGCGGAAACAATCATCTCTAAGAGCATTTGTTAACCATCTGGAATTACAGATCAGCTGTGATCCAGATGGTTTTCTTGTTCAGACAACTTAGGCCTGATAATGCTTGTTTTCAATTGACCAACAGAAAACCGGAACGTACTCCGTTCCGGTCTTTTGCATATGGTATTTCTTCTACTTTACAGCGTTGATGATGGCTGTGAAGGAATCAACCTTCAGGCTGGCTCCGCCGATCAGAGCGCCGTCGATGTCTTCTTCGGCCATGTAATCAGCGATGTTTTCCGGCTTGACGCTTCCGCCGTACTGAACTCTTACCTTATTGGCGACATCATCACCGAAGTTCTTTCTGACTTCGTCTCTGACGATGGCACAGGTAGCCTCAGCGATTTCCTTGGTGGCGTTCTTACCGGTTCCGATAGCCCAGATCGGCTCGTAAGCGATAACCAGGTTGGCAACATCCTTGCCATCCAGGCCGGCTAAGCATTCCCTGATCTGAGTTCTTACCCAGTCTTCAGTCTGGCCGGCTTCGAACTGTTCGAGGGTCTCACCGCAGCAGATGATCGGGGTGATTCCGGCAGCGATCAGTCTCTTGGCCTTCAGGTTAACGGTCTCGTTGGTATCACCGAACATCTGACGTCTTTCTGAATGACCGATGATGCACCACTTGACACCGATTTCTTCCAGCATCGGTACGCTTACTTCACCGGTGAAGGCACCGCTGTCCTTGAAGTGGCAGTTTTCAGCAGCGACGATCAGGTTCTTGGCGTTCTTGACGCTTGACTGTAAGGCCAGGAAGCTGGTGGCGACACCGAAGGTAGCCTTATTGTGGCATAACGGATCGATGGCCTTGATGAATTCCTCAGCCTCGGCGATGGTCTTGTTCATCTTCCAGTTACCGACGATGATCGGCTTACGGCCCTTATCTTCGATGATGGCAATGCCAGGTAATACCTTGCCTTCCATGTATTCCAGAGAAGCTCCGCCACCGGTGGAGATGTGAGTGAACTTGTCCTTGAAGCCTAACTTCATGGCAGCTGCAGCTGAGTCGCCGCCGCCGATGACGGTTGTGGCACCTTCCAGCTTGGAGATGGCCTTGCAGACTTCTTCGGTACCGACAGCGTACTTGTCAACTTCGAATACGCCCATTGGTCCATTCCAGACTACGGTCTTGGCGCCTTCGAGTTCCTTGGCAAACAGAGCGATGGTCTTAGGTCCGATATCCAGGCCCATGTAGCCATCCGGGATGTTTCCTTCAACGACGAATGATTCGGTATCTGCCGGCGGGAAGCTGTTGGCTACTACCGTATCAACCGGTAAGATGATTCTGCCATTGGCCTTTTCCAGGAAGCTCTTGGCCAGGTCGATCTTGTCAGCTTCCAGTAAGGATGTGCCGACAGTCTGTCCCTTGGCAGCCAGGAATGTATAGGCCATGCCGCCGCCGATGATGACCTTGTCGGCCTTGCCTAACAGGTTTTCAATGACAGCGATCTTGTCGGATACCTTGGCACCGCCCAGAATGGCGACCATCGGACGCTTGGGATCATCGATGGCTGCGGCCAGGTTTTCAACTTCCTTCTGTACCAGGTAGCCACAGGCACTTGGCAGGATGGAAGGAATGCCGACGGTTGAAGCATGAGCTCTGTGAACTGATCCGAAGGCATCGGAAACATACAGTTCGCCTAAGGAAGCCCAGTACTTTGATAAATCAGGGTCGTTCTTGCTTTCTCCCTTTTCATAACGGGTATTCTGAACTAATAAGATCTCGCCGTCCTTTAAGGCTGCGGCCATTTCTTCCAGCTGCGGGCCTCTGGTAACCGGGCAGAATGAGACCTTGGCATCAACCAGTTCCGCCAGTCTGACGGCAACCGGAGCCATGTTGTTCTTCTTCTTGTCTGCTTCGCACTTGACAGGGTCCTTGTGGTCGACCTTGCCCAGGTGTGACATCAGGATAACTCTGGCGCCATTGTTGACCAGGTAATTGATGGTCGGTAAGGCAGCCTGGATTCTGTTGTCATTGGTGATGACGCCGTCTTTTAACGGAACGTTGAAGTCAACTCTGACAATGACTCTTTTTCCTCTAACGTTTAAATCTTCTACTGTTTTCTTAGCCATATACTCCTCCTATATGCATTTAGATTATACCACGGCAGGCGGTATATTATTCCCAAAATATGTTCACTTGCGGTCAAATAACTACTGAACGCCTCTCAGCTGGGCATGCGGTATGTAGCGGCGGACGATTTCCAGCAGTTTCTGCATTTCCCGGTCATCATAGGCGCTGTAGCCCCTTCTGACGCACTGGGGACCGTCGACGAATTTCTGCAGGTAATAATGCCGGCTGTTCTTCAGCCACTCCGCCATCATCTCAATGTCCTTGCGGTCATGAAACTGGCGGACCACGGTGGTCCTGAACTCATAGTCAACCGGATCCCTTAACAGGAATTCGATCGATTCCATGATCCGGTCCATCTTCAGACTGCCTTCCGGCATGCCGACCGTCATGGCGTACTTGTCGGGAACGTTCTTGACGTCCATCGCCACGTAGTCCACCAGTTTCTCGCTGACCAGATCCTTTAAGACATCGGGACGGAAACCGTTGGTATCGATCTTGACCTTATAGCCCATGTCCTTGACCTCGCGGATGAAGTCGGTGATCTCCGGCTGCAGCAGCGGTTCCCCGCCGGTGAAACAGACCCCGTCCAGGATTCCCTTCCGCTTATTCAGGAAATCCAGCACGTCGACCGGATCGACATACGAGAAGTTCTCCGGTATGTAGACCAGATCCCGCCGGAAGCAGTAAGGACACTTGAAATTACAGCCGGAAGTATGAATGGTACCGGCTACCAGGCCCGGATAATCGCTCAGGGACAGCTTGTCCAGCCGGCCGATCCTTACCTCGGAGTACTTCTGCTGCGGGGAGATGGCCCGGACGTTTTCCTTGACGCCGGCAAACTGCTCCTCCACGTTCTCACTGTCCAGCCCTTTCATCAGCTGGTTGCAGCATTCGTTGCGGAAGTTGTAGAGAACGTTGATGATCTCGCCGGTCTTCTTGGTCGTATACAGTCTCTTGACCCGGCGGTCCTTCTCATCGGTGATGACGCTGATGTATTCCTGTTCGATCAGCCGCTGAATGCCCTTGGTGGTGGTTCCCTTGTCGAAATCAGCCATCCTGGTCAGCTGCTGCATGGTAATGCCCTCATTCTCATATATCAGCAACAAAAAGATCATCTGTCCGCTGCCGATGCCGTATGGGGCCAGATAACGGTCGAAATACTTCTGCACGTAGCGGTAGATGACGGATATGTTCATGATGAAATTGTTCTGACTGTTCACTGAGAGCAACCTCCGGAATGATTGGACTTCCAAGTATATTTTAGAGTTTGGACCCTGTTTAGTCAACTTTCATACAAGAAAAAGCACCTGTTGCCAGGTGCCTTGCGGTTATTTAACGCTGGTGCGGCGGTGATTCAGGGTTCTGATCTCGCCATCCAGTTCATAGGTTACGCTGTCTTCCCTTTCACTGATGATCCGGCCTCTTTCAAACAGGGCCCGTACCTGAGAGAGCTGCTGCTTCTTGGTCTCGTCATAGTTCTGCAGATTGTCACTGGTTAATAAGATGCCGCCATGCAGAGCGCTCATGGTATAGAGATACTCCTTCTCCTGCAGGGTCAGTTTGATGTTGTCGTCTCTTAGGAAGAAGACATCGGGATCGCTTAAGAAGGCCCGGTTGTTGAGCTGACGGCGGTAATAGGTGGTATCGATGGCATTCCGGGTGGACACTCTTTCCTTGTGAATGATGCGCATGATGGGCTTGTCATTCCAGTCCAGGGAGACGTCGCAGCTGACGCGGCAGTAGTCGACATTGCCGAAGGCCGGCATCAGCGGTACACCGCAGCCTAAGATCAGCTTGCCGGCGCACAGATCCCGCAGCCATCTCATGGCATCCAGCATCTTGCCGCCTCTGGTGCGCTTTTCGTCACCGAAGACTGCTCCGGCATACAGGAAATCGAGCTTGACGAGGTCAAAGCCCCATTCATCGAAGACCCTTCTGAAGACCTTGGTGATGTAATCGCGGACTTCCGGATTATCGAGATCCAGGGAAACGAAGCCGCCCCAGTTACAGCCATCCAGCCAGGGTTCTCCCTCGTGTTTCAGCAGCCAGTCGGGATGGTTCTTATAGATCTCACTGCTGGTATTGCAGACAAAGGGTGCCAGCCACAGTCCGGCCTTGAAACCGGCTTCGTGGATGCGGTCGCAGCTGGCCTTCATGCCTTCCGGGAACTTGACGGGATCCGGCTCCAGCCAGTCGCCGACATTGGGTTCCCAGCCGTCATCGATCTGGAAGAGATCGCCCGGCTTCAGAATGTCCTTGCAGCCCTCGAGGTCAGCGGCGATGTAATCAGCATTGATGTCCTCATAGCGGTTGTACCAGCTGGAATAGCCGAACAGCTTTTCCCGGGTGTTGGGAATGACGAACAGCTTTCTGAACCAGCTGTCGAACACTTCCTGCTCACCGCCCTCCAGATAGCAGAATTCCAGCGCCGTGAAGTCACCGTCGACTTCCAGGCCCTTGCAGTCACGCTCAATGTAGAGGCGGTCGGTACGGGTATTGTAGCGGAAGAGGTGATAGCCGTTTTCCTCACTCAGCGAGGCAAACAGACGGTAACGGTCCTTATCGCGGAAATAGCAGTAGGAATAGCCGTGGATCTCGCCCCGGTTTTTGCCGTACGGGTAGAAATGATAGTCGCCATAGCGGTCGAGGGAGAACTTGTCGATCAGAGCCCTGGGCAGATGGTTAATGCCCCTTTCGCCGCCGTAGCGGTTGTACTCGGGACTCCAGGTCCAGGTCTGATAGCCGTTGAAGAACATCCGGTCGCTTTCTTCCATCTGAATGGTCAGAAGCACCTTGTCGATCCGGCCGTGGTAGTTGACGGTGATGCGGTTTTCTTCCTGCAGCTCACCTCTGCCTGTAATCTCATTTACCTGCCAAATGTATTTCATCTTAAGCCTCTTTTCTAGTTTTCCCTGCGGACTTCAAAGCGCAACTGGACCGGTGCCAGATCCCCGGCCTTAACGGTCAGGATGGCCTCCCCGGTTTCGCCGGTCGTCTTCAGATAGGTACCGGTCATGCCGCCTTCAGCGGTAACGAATCCCGGGCCGACCAGTTCAACCGGGCCGCGGCACTCGAAGCTTACCGGCAGCTGAGCATAGACGGCGACGGTATCATTTTCATCGAGGATCCGGACTCTGATGGCCGCCATGTCATAGGTCTCCCCTTCCGTCAGCACGGCGGTATTGGCCTTTGCCTCCAGATGGAGCCGGCAGTTGGGCTTCAGGGTCTTGCTGGCAACGACTTCGCCGTTCTTGACGGCATCATAACGCCATACCGTGGCTTCCCCGCCCCAGTTGCCGACATACTTGCCATACAGAGCAACCCCATCGCTGTACTTGAGATGATATCTCAGCATCGCATAGCCCATCTTGGCGGTATCCTTAAGCGGCATGCTGGAGATGCCGTGGACGGCTGCCGACTTCAGGCAGTCATGCAGGAGTTTTTCCTTGTTGCCGGTGAAACCCTCGTTGGTCTTAAGCAGTTCACCGATGGTATCGTCGATCAGTAACGGTCCGTGCTTCATGGCCTTGAATTCACTCTGAGAGAATTCCGCTACGAAGTCATTGTTCTTATAGAGTCTGACGCTGTCAGCGTTGGTAAAGGCATAGACCTTGGATAACATGCCGCCCGGATAGTCACCGATGTCCATCGAGGAACCGATCTCCAGAACCGGGGTCTCATCCTGCTGGCTGGCGTAAACGCTGGCGGCCAGCTTCGGATTGCGGAAGCCGTCCATGACACCATGGTAACAGACCCTGTCACCGGAACCGAAGTCCTTGTGGGTGGCATAGTCGAACATGCACCACTGATAGCTGCCGACATGCTCGCCATCGGCCATCGCATCATTCATGACCCGGGCATGCCTCAGGGCGTGCTCCTGTCTCTTTTCAATGTAGTCGAAGGACTTGGTCGGGAACATGTGGCCGTTGCTTTCGGTTATCAGCAA
The DNA here is from genome assembly GCA_017445225.1 of Erysipelotrichaceae bacterium. Lineage (GTDB taxonomy): Bacteria > Bacillota_I > Bacilli_A > Erysipelotrichales > Erysipelotrichaceae > RUG521. The sequence goes on from JAFSUN010000004.1 coordinate 61,349, forward strand.
AGGCTTCTTCTCCTTGGTGACCTTGTTCTTCTTCTTGACTCCCGGCGTCTTGCCGTTATGGGAGAAATCGTTATAGGTATAGACATCTTCGAGCAGATGGCTGTTTTCAATGTAGCGGACACCGCCGGTAGCCCGGGAAGGATCCAGGGTATGGGCAATGTCGTTGGTCTGGCGGTAGAACTCGTCATCATCCTGGCTCTCGTTGATGCGGACGCCCCAGAGATAGATGCTCGGATGGTTGCGGTACTGCATGACCATCTCGCGGGTATTCTCCATGGCCTGCTGTTTCCAGGCATCGTTGCCGATGTGCTGCCAGCCCGGGATCTCGGTAAAGACCAGCAGTCCCAGATGGTCGCAGGCTCTGATGAAGGCCTTGGATTGCGGGTAATGGGAAGTACGGACGGAGTTGCAGCCGAGCTCTTCTTTCAGGATCCGGGCGTCTTCCACCTGCAGGGAGTCGGAAACGGCATAGCCCAGATACGGGTAGCACTGATGGCGGTTGAGGCCGCGGATGAAGTACTTGCTGCCGTTGAGCAGGAATTCATTTTCTCTGAATTCCACGGTCCGGAAGCCGAATTCCTCTTCCCGTACGCTCTTGCCGACAGTCGCCCGGCAGCGGTAGATGACCGGAGACTCGGGACTCCAGGGTCTGACATCTTCAAACTTCAGGCGGATCTCATCATCCTTTCCGATATATCTCTTGATGACGTTGTCCTCGCTGTCGAGGATCTCGATCTTCTTTTCCACCTTGTGCTGATAGGGATCGACGCTGACCTTGATGACGGCCTCATCCAGCTGTGGCGTATAGATGAACAGATCATCGATGTAGGTCTTCTCTCTGATGTCCAGCCAGACCGGACGGTAGATGCCGCCATAGGTGAGATAGTCAATGACGAAACCGAACGGCGGTACTTCGCCGTTTTCGGTGGTATCCAGCCGGACGGCCAGAACGTGATCCTGACCGCGCTTTACGTAATCAGTCAGCTCGGCTTCAAAGGCGGTATAGCCGCATTTATGGGTTACCAGTTCATGACCGTCGAGGTAGACGGTGGCGATGTGGCCGGCACCTTCAAAGTGAACGAATACCCGTTTGTAAGCCAGGCTTTCGGTGATGTTGATGATGGTGCGATAACCGCAGATCATCTGGTATGACTTGTCATCAACGTAATGATAAGGCACTTCCTTTACCGTATGCGGCAGGCGTACGGTGGGAAAGACGCCTTCATTGCGCATGAACGCTTCTGTCCAGTTTTCGGTAAACTGCCAGTTATTGTTTAATCCTGTCATTATCGATCCCCTCCTGTCAGGTCATTATTATTCAGATAAAAACAACTGTCTTATTCCAACCTTCATTATAGCAAACTGTTCCCCCGTTAGAAACACCATAACCGCCATTTGCCAAAGAAAAAAGGCTTGCGCCTTTCCTGTTTCTATAATACCAGCTGGAACTCTTCCGGATTGAAGCGCGGGCAGACATTTTCCTTGGTCGCGATGACCGCCGAAGCCAGTCTGGTGCCGATTACACACGACTCCCGGAGGGTTTTTCCATAGGTTAGACCTACTGCCACCCCGGCAAAGAAGCTGTCGCCGGCACCGGTCGTATCGATGACATCGACCTTCTGCGGGGGTACAAAGCCATGATCACCGGTATTATCGGCATAGACCGCTCCCCTGTCACCCAGGGTGACGACCAGTTTTTCCAGCTGAGCCAGCCGGACCTTCTGAGCCACCTTTTCGCTCATTTCTTCCACGCTGATGTCGCCGAATTCCTCTGAGAACAGCATTTCCGCTTCCTGATCGTTGCAGACGAGACAGCCGGACTGCCTGATGAGATCTCTTCTCTCCATGGCCAGCGACATGTTGGAGACCACGGAATAGACCTTCTTGCCGTGTCTGGCCGCAAAGCCAAAGATCTTGTTAAGCAGTTCGGGTTCCATGTCGATCTCCACGACGACACTGTCGCAGCTGCCGATGATCTCATCCCCGAATTCATCGAGCACCTTGCCGACGGCATCGAGATTGGGACGCTTGGAGATGGAAGCCACCACGTCACCGTTATTGTCAAAGACGGCCAGCCAGGTTCCCAGACCGTCTTCCGTGCGGACGATGTATCTGGTCTCGACCCCATGGCGCTTCAGTTTGTTTATGACATCGGTACTGATGCCGCTGTTGTCCAGCACCGTAACAAAGGCCGGTTTCAGGCCGATGTTGCCGATGTCCTCAACGACATTGCGGGACACCCCGCCGTGCACCTGAACGATGCGGCCGACATTACGGCCGGCCGGGATGTACTGACTGTCAGGATATCCCTTCACATCAACAAACGTAGCTCCGAAAACAACGATTCCCATGGTACTCACCCCCATCGATAGGAATATCATACACTAAAACATCAGTGACAGAAACAAAAAAAGTCCGTTTACGGACTTTTTGACGGTGGAGACAACCGGGCTCGAACCGGCCACCTCTTGAATGCCATTCAAGCGCTCTTCCAGATGAGCTATGCCCCCGTGCCTAATAATAATACTCCAGCAGGTTCTCTGTTGTCAAACATAGTTTTTCAATATTGCACATATTTATTTGCCGAAAACCAGTTTTCGCAACTGTCTGATGGCCTTATTCCAGTCATCTTCGCTCAACAGACCGTTATGGGAGAGGATCTCATAGTAAACGTTCATGTAGCTGTAGTAGACATGACACTCCTCAAAGCCGTTGGCCAGATAGAAGTTCTTCCTGTTCACCCGTTCCTGGTAGTTGTCAGCTTCCGGCAGGATCCTTTCGATGTCGACGGCGATCCGGTAATCCCGGTACTGCTGCAGGATCATCTGCAGGATCTCGGTTCCATAGCCCTTCTTACGGTAGCGCGGGGCTACGCAGAAGTATCCCAGATAGGCCATGTCATCCTTCAGAAAGACATAGCTCATGCCGATCAGCCGCTCATCCAGATAGTAGCCATGCATGATGTTTTCTTCGCTGATCCCCCTTCTGAGCATGAAGAAAGGAATTCTTTCCGCCGAAGGGAAAGCTCCATCATACATTCGGCCGATCGCCTTGAGATCGGCATCTTCTCTGGTTATGATCCTGTCTTTCAGCATAATTAACTCAACACCTTGTAAACCAGACACAGGACCGCCACGGCCATAAACATGACGGGCATGTAGAGATACCACCTGCCGCCCTTATTAAAACCATAGAAGTCTTCCCACTGCTTCCGGTAGACGACCTTATACCAGTACAGACAGCCGTAGACAGCTACCGGGATGACTCCCAGCAGAGCCGTACTGATGTCTATTTTTCTTCTTTCAAACACCAGAAAGGAGATGATCGCCAGTAACGGCGTCACCAGATGCATGAACAGTTCCCTTCCGCTCAACAGCGCTTTTAAGGAACCGGTAGTCGGCGCCAGAAACAGAAAGACCGTCAGCATCGTCACGGTCAGACTCACCGTCCCTAGGTACTTAAGGGTCCAGGACAGCTGTGATTGGGGCCAGATGACAATGCCTAAGGCAGCCAGGGCACAGAAGACGTTGGAGATGACGGTAAAGAACTGAAAGAACCATTTCAGATAAGCCGTCGTCCACTTTCCTTCATGGCGGAAAAAGGTTATGAAGATGATCAGGGTAATGATGAATATCAGCAAGTTCATGAACAGTTCCATTTTTTATCTGTCTCCTTCCGGCAGCCAGGAAGCGATCGCGGAAACCGTTTCCGAGCGCTGTTGCTGCGGTGATATCAGCGCCTGGCCGTCACCCTTCTGAAAACCGTAACTGCCGAACTGGCAGTGATTGCCGCCGGCAATCACCAGTTCCTGACTGTCGTTTGGCCACAGCGATTTCTTCTCTTCGTAGACCTTCAGCTCCAGACAGCCATCCTCGCTGCCGTAGATGGATAACAGCCGCAGGTCATCAGGCAGCTTCCTGGTTGAATAACTCGCCAGCAAGATCAGCCCGGCCAGCTTTTCCGGGTTCTTGGCCGCATACAGGGCTGCGGCCGAGCCGCCCAGGGAATGGCCCATCAGATACCATTGGGGATAATCGTAACCGGCCATGATCTTATCCGCTGAACTGACGCCCAGGACGGCCATCCTTAACGGCATCCTCACCAGAAAACAGTCGGCTCCTTGTTCAGCCAGTTCAAACAGCAGCGGTGCATAGGCTTCCTCAGCCACCTTGCCGCCCGGATAGAAGATGATGGCTTTATCGGTACCGGGGCCGTCAAAAAAATAACCGCTGGCGACTTTGGAAACCCTGACGCCGTCATGGCTCACCAGATAATCACCGGCGGACGGATCAGCGTGATAGTAAATCTGAAAGTACCCGAACGTGCCCACCGCCATCAGCAATCCGGAGACCGCCACGATCAGCAGGGCCTGCCGGCTGCGGGAGTATTCCCTTTTAGCGGTCAGAAACCTGGTGATGACGTAGCCCGCCAGAATGGTAACGGCCAGAAAGGCCAGGGAGATAAATACATATTTCACTGCTAATACCCCTTCTCTTTTTCAGCAGTCAGTCGACAGAAACGATGATTTCAGGAGTTTTCTGGATTGACGCTAGTTTCCACCTTTCCATGGTTCTCCTGTCATTACCTCAATATCTTTTCCATTTTCCGGCCCTTGGCCAGTTCGTCTACCAGCTTGTCGAGCCAGCGGATCTTCTGCAGAAGCGGATCTTCGATTTCCTCGACCCGGACGCCGCAGACCGTTCCCGTTATCAGTTCCGCCCGGGGATTGATCGCCGGAGCCTGCTCAAAGAACTGCCGGCAGGTAGCCTCAGGATCCCAGACTTCCGGCTGATAACCGGTCAGCCAGCTGATTATCTCATCAACTTCCTGCCTGGTCCTTCCCTTGCGCTCAGCTTTCTGGACCAGCAGCGGATAGACCCGGCTGAACTTCATGTCAAAAATACTCTGTCTCATCTTCTTCACTTTTCCTTCGCCAGCAGTTTTAGAAAGCGGGCTTCATTCATCTGCTCATTGGTCACATATTCGCCATCAAGAAACAGGGCGTAAGTCGTAACCGGTGTCGGAGCATTCTGGGCTGTCTTACGGTCGGTAATGTGAATGGCCTTAAAGGCCACTCCTTCTCTTTCAGCCGTCGTCTGTAAGACCGGCACGTAACGGGCATTGAACGGACACTGGCTGGTATAGTAGAGCACATAGCCTTTCTCTTTGATGTGCGGATGTCTGGCGCATTCCCTGAAGCGGGGCTTTTCCGCGGATGGGAAGAACGGCAGATACCACAGCTGAATGCCGTTATCCGCTTCATCAGCGACTTCAAATCCTTCGTGCTTCAGAAACTTCGGATCGGCCAGAAATGGCTTCTTCTTCTCCGAGGAGAGAATGCACAGGCCATGCTTTCCCTGAGCCTTACTGTCGGCGATGCAGGCTTCCAGCAGATCGCCGCCATAACCATGGCCCTTTAGGGAGCCCGCGACCCACAGGCAGTCGATGTACATGTAACCGGCGGCCTCGATGGGATTCCAGGCGTTTTCAGCTGGCAGGTATTCGATGAAACACTTGCCCCTCTCCGTACTCTTCAGAAAGACCAGGCCTTCCGAAAAGCGGTCCTTCAGCCAGGCTTTCTTGGAAGCGACCTGAACATCCCGGTCATTGGAAATGGCACAGCAGATGTGCTCCTTGTCAATGTTATCCGCTGTTACTCTGATGTATTCCATTTCTAAGCCTTTCTGATCGGGTGTCTGATCACCGTCTTCATTTTCTCCGGTGCCGTCTTGCGGGCATCGGTCAGATAGATCTCATGATGTCTTCTTTCATCAGACAGATCATTTACGTAGCCGTTATCCTTCAGATACTGGTCCATCAGGGCGACGGTAGCCGGCTCATCGTCATAGGGCCCGATGTGCAGGCACTGGACGCACAGCCCCTCTTCGACCGTCAGAAATTCCACCTTGGAGAAATCCTGCTTCTTCTTGCGGGTCGCCTCTTCAACGGCCCACTGAAAGTCCGCTTCCTTAACAAAATCCGGAAGTCTGATGACCGATATCCAGTTGAATTCTTCCTTGCGGCCATAGTCAACGCCATTGACCCCTTCCTGCCACCAGAAGCCCTCCAGCGGCGGTACCACATAGTCAAAATAACCGTCGATCTGATGATCGCCCTTCTTGCTCATCTTGATGGTATAGGCCATGCCGTATAACAGGCCGATGGCCTGCTTGTATTCGCCATCCTCCTCATTCGGGTTACCCTTTCCCCGGACAGCTAGATAGTTCATGGCCGGGATCTCGATGATCTGCGGCCGGGCGGCCGGCAGATAGAACTCCTTGTATTCCTTCTTATAGTCAAAAGCCATCTGAACACCTCTTTTCATGATTGTCAGTTTCTTTAATAATACACTGAATGTCCGTAAACAAAAAGGTCTCCCTGCTTCGGGATGACCTTCGTCTGCTAATAATGAACGTACATCCGGGTCAGATGGTCTTCTCCATCACCCTGGACGTGGCAGAGGAACTGCCAGCCGTAACGCTCATAGAAACCAATGTGATCGGAAACCAGATATACCGGTGATACTCCCCTGCTGCGCAGATCTTCCACCGCCATGGACAGCAGTCTACCCGCCAGTCCCTTACCCCGGCAGTCCTCCTCGGTATAGACGGCACAGATGTTGGGAGTCAGGTCCGGGCGGTCATGAAAGTCATTGGCGATCACCCCCAGCCCGCTGACGATCCTTTCATTCTGCAGGCCGAGATACCAGCCGTATTCACTCTCACCCTTCAGATAGGAATCCATGCATTCAAGATAGGCTTCTGACGGTACGCCCCATTTTTCACTGAACCAGGCTGCCGCTTCTTCCTTTCTAGCGGGCACTTCCCGCAGGGTAACGAAACGGAACTGGCCTGTTTCCAGATGGCGGTTGAGCAGATACATTTTGTAGTCATCTTCCTCAAAGGCCCGCTGTGACTGGAAATCACCGTAGAGACGGACCAATTGCCCCAGAGTGATGCGGCGGGCTTCCCTCAAGGCCGGGATGTCCTCTTCCCGGATGCGGCGCACCAGTTCGGCGATCGGATCGTTCTTGAGATTGCCGATCTTCCAGGACGGATGCATGTTGGTGAAGTTGAAGAACAGGTCATAGTTGTTGGCCACATAGAGGACGATATCGCCGTCATTATGCGGCACAAAGCAGGAATCGGCATCCTGCCAGCGCTGACACAGTTCGCTTTCCGGATGATTATCTTCGTAATTCAGATAATACGGAATCAGTTCCTCAGGGATGTCCTGCTTTCTGATCCTGATCGGATACAGTCTGGCATTCTCCCCGTCACAGCTGCCGGCGTGGACAAAGAAGCGGAAGGTTGAACCGATGGCTGCGGTCCTCTCCCTGAGTTCCCGTTCTTCCGCCAGTTTCAGCAGCGAAACGATCTCATCCCGGTTTTCCTCGTTGATGAACACCTGCCAGCGGGGCGCGATTCCGTTATCCAGCAGAATATCGGTAGCCTTAAGCAGTTCCCGGAAGGCCCCCGGGCGGCCGACATAGCGGTCAGTGGTCGCTTCCAGACCAAAGAAGGTCAGTTGTACGCACTTTACCCCGGTCTCCTTCAGGAATCTGACATAGTCATCATCCCGGACCAGCCGCCAGAAGCTCGCCAGTTCAAAGCGTTCGGGGCGAGCATTTACCGACAGTTCCTGATCCCGCTGCCATCTATTGCGGTAATCGGGAGCGAAATCCGGTTCCCTTAACCAGCTGTAAAACTCTATTTCTTCAAAAAAGGGTTTGAACAGTTCGACCAGCCACTCATCGCTGCCTTCTTCCATGACCCGGTTGGGCATGTGGCCCAGCCAGCAATGACGGCAGCGATTGGGACAGCCGTACATGTCTGCCGCCAGTACTAATCTTCTCTTTTCGGACATATAGGTCTTCCTACCCCCATTTTACGGCGCCATGACGGAGCTTCCCCGTCATCGCCCCAGTATTCATCCATTTCCACAATTAAATCATCCTGCAGTCTCAGGAAACTGACCACATGACAGGAACTGCCATCATCTTTGGAAAAAACGCGGCCGGCCATGATGATCAGCGGGCCGTTTTCCTCGATCCGTTCGATCTCACCCTGCCAGGCTCCCGGGTACTCGCAATTGGCCCGGACATATTCCGCCACCGTAAACTGCTCATTGGTGCAGTGCCATCTGATCACGGCATTCTTATGGAAATAACCGGGCAGTCTTTCCCGGTTCTGGCTGATCACGTCCTGCCAGAAATCTCTCACGTTCATGCCTGATCCTCCTTCAGTTGTTTCCTCTTCACATATTCATTCAGGGCTGTGTACTCCCGCAGATAGAGGCCCCGGCGCATCTCATCACTGGCCGCATAGTCCTCATGATGCGAGAAGATTTCCAATGCCTTCTCCAGCGGAAGCCATCGCGGCTGCAGACCGGAATTGATCTCCTGCTGAGTCAGGTGCTGACGGCCGCCGTCGGTAACGGCACATTCAAAGTATTGCGTCATGTATAACTCGTCTTCATAGTATTCGGAAATGGTAAACAGCGGTTGCAGTTCATTCACCAGCATTCCCGTTTCTTCTTCCACTTCCCGCCGGCCGCATTCTTCCAGGCTCTCCCCCTTCTCAAGTCCGCCGCCCGGCAGCATCCAGCGGTCTTCATTGGCTTCATATGACAGCAGGATCCGGTCATCCTGAACGATCAGACCCCGGGAGGCAAAGCGGATCCGCGACCAGTAATTAAAATAATTCTTTCCAATTATGCTGATGTTTCTTTCCGGCGTTCCCTTGCCCGTTAACAGCCAGTCTTCCCTGACCAGAAGGTTCATGACTTCCGGCTCAACGGTACCGTACATCGTTTCATAGGTTTCCAAGCAGTAGTGCCGGAAACCGCACTTTTCCTGGACGCGTTGGGACTGCTTATTCCAGGCGAAATGACCGCAGAGGATGGCCTCCAGGCCCACATCCTCAAACAGATATCTGATCACTTCCCGGACAGCTTCCGGCATCAGGCCCTTTCCCCAGCATTCCTTAGCCAGCACAAAGCCCAGCTTGCGGCATCTCTTATCAGCCAGCTGAGGATACTCATTTTCATCATAAAGTTCAATGCCGACGGTTCCGACGGCCTTGCCCTGATACTCAATGGCGAAGACCTTTTTCTTGTTTATGAAGGAATTCAGGATCTCCTGGGACTCTTCCCGGTTCTGATGCGGTGGCCAGCCGGCCATCTGACCGACCCCGTCCACGGAAGCATACTGATACAGATCTTCGAGATCGGATTGCCGCCACGGTCTTAAGGTCAGCCGCGGTGTTTTCAGGATGACATCGCTGATGTCGATATATGCGTTCATGTCTGCTGCTCCTTTACTGATAGTATTTCTCAATGCCGCCATACCCTCTGATCAGCTTGCCCTGACGGGTCTTGGTCAGAAAGCTCGCCAGCCGCTTCTGAAACTCGTCGGGACGCTTTCTGGCTGCCTCAATGTAAGCGATGCGGATGCGCTTATAGGGTTCGGAAAACTTCTGATAATGTTTCCAGACTTCCGGCTCCTGCCGTAGTCTTTCCATGATGTCTTCCGGAAAGACAAACGGCTCGCTGATGATGGGCAGGATCATTTCTCGGATGGCCGGATGGATCAGTCCCTGCTGGTTCAGCCAGATCAGCCTTTCAATGTTCTGCCGGGAATAGGGGCTCCCCTTCCTTCGAGGTGTAAACCGGCGGGCCCGATGGTCTTCATCGACGTATCGGTTGGTGCTGTCGATCCAGCCGAAGCACAGGGCCTCTTCCACGGCATCGTTGTAGGAAAGGCCCTTCTCTCCGGTTTCCTTCAGCGGAAAGACCAGCCAGACTTCCTGGCCGCTGTCAAAGTGTTCCTGCAGATATTGGCGCCACTCATTACGCTCACTGGCCCAGAACAGTTCCATGCCGGTTTTCCTTTCCCTTTATGCAAAGGCCTCTTAAAGGCCGAAGGTTTCCTTGATGAGCCGGGCGACTTCTTCCGGCTGCTTGTCGCTGTTATCGATCCGCAGATAGTTATCAAAGGTGATCTCGCCTTCATAACTGACACAGCGATGGTTGCGGTCATCGTTGAGCAGCCGCTGATTTGACTGTTCGATATCTCTCTTTGACGGCTTGTTTCTAAGCCGGTTTTCCGTAACGTTTCTCTGAAGGCGGATCTGCTGCGGGGCGATCAGTTCAACGTAGTAGAACTCGGTCCCGTACGGTTCAAAGATCTTCTTAATTGCCTCCAGTCCTTCCCACTCGGAAGGCAGGTCAAAATCCATCATCATGGTGAAGATCATTCCGTAGTTGTCGCTGGCGGCGAAGTTGCGGAAGAACACTTCCCGCAATTCCCCGATGGTCTTGGGGTCAAAGCGGCCGAAAACCTCGATCACCGGCTCGATCGTCATGTGATTGTGAAACAGCCGCAGGTCCGTTATCTTCATTAATTCCTGGCCTACCGTCATCTTGCCGACGGCGGCATCGCCCAATATGAATACCAATTTCATGTTTATCTCCTCTGACCGTTCCGGTCATGGTTTCAGATCATCAGATCGATCTGTTCATCGATCCAGGATTTCTGGGGCACGTCATGGATCACGTCACCTTCCTGATAACTGCCGATCAGAAACGGGGAGCGGGGATCATGCTGACGGCTGTTGGCCAGTACCTTGGCTGCTTCGGCATTGGCGTAGCAATAACGGCATAAATGCCGGCAGGTATTGTAAGCCCCGATGTCACAGGACAGAAAGCAGGCACAGGCTGCCCGGGCTCCCTTTATCTTCGGAGCCTTGAGGTGTCTGCCGATGGCCTTCTCATAATCGCTGATCCGCATGCAGCCGCCGCAATCCGCCCCATACGCGGCGAGTTCATCGCCTTCGGCGCAGGGCTTGACGGTCATGCCATGACGGGTGGCAATCTCGATCAGCTGGCGTCCCAGTTCCAGCCGCGTCTTCTTATCTACCTCCCGGGCTTCCGGAAAGTTCCTTCTGACCTTGGGATAGAGGTCGATAAAGCTGATGACGACCGTCTCAGTATAACCGTCCAGGGCACTGGCAATCTGTTCAAAGGCCCGCAGATGGTATTCCCGGCTGTAGCGTTCCGAAATGAAGATGGGATCATAGCGCCAGCCGATGGCATTGATGCCCACAAGGCCGGAAAGCTTCCGGAAATCTTCGAGCAACTGATGCTTATCGGGAACATTGGGTTCAATATCCTTTCCATATGGAGTGATGGTAACAAACCAATACTGCCCATAGTCCTTCAAAAGATTCATGTAGGGAAACATCGGTGCCGGATTCTTGGTACAGAACCCGATGACGTCGACTACGGACGGATCCAGCCGGTAACGGCTGACCTGACTGGGGTTATATGGGTTGCGGACACAGACAAAACCTTCCTTCAGCCGGTTGGCAAACCATTCGGCATAAAAGGCTGGAATATCGGTTCTCTGTCCGGTATTGATGATCATGCGCCTAGCCCCCTTCTGATGTTTCCATCTTACCACGAACTATCCGTTAACTCCACTTTCCAGTTTGAACAGACCATTTCCCTGACCGCAAACAGGCTAAAAAAGCTCCTGGTCGGCAGATTATTGTGACTCTTATCCGAATTCATAAACATAATCCGGGAGCGCATAAAAAGAGATACTGAATTGTATCTCTTAACCACCTAAATATGCTTTCTTAACCATGTCATTGTGCAGCAGTTCATCAGCCGGGGCTGACAGAACTATCCTGCCCGTTTCCAGCACATAACCTCTGTCAGCCACAGACAGAGCCATTCTGGCGTTCTGTTCAACAAGGAGAATTGTTGTCCCCTGCTGATGCAGTTCCTTGATGATGGAGAATATCTCACCCACCAGTATCGGGGATAAGCCCATGGACGGTTCATCCAGCATCAGAAGCCTGGGCTTGCTCATGAGTGCTCTGCCCATTGCCAGCATCTGCTGCTCACCGCCTGAAAGAGTACCGGCGATCTGGTTTTCTCTTTCCCTGAGTCTCGGAAAATGACTGTATACCCCTTTCATCAGGTCTTCAATTTCATCCTTGGAAACGCTGTAGCCACCCATTTCGAGATTCTCCTTTACCGTCATCCTGGTAAAGACATGCCTTCCTTCCGGAACATGTGCTATTCCCAAAGTCACTATTTGATGAGCCGGGATCTTCATCAGATTCTGATCCATGAATGTGATTGAACCGGTCCTACTTGCCAACAGGCCGGAAACAGTGTTCAAAACGGTAGTCTTACCGGCACCATTGGCACCTATGAGACATATTATCTCTCCTTCTGAAACTTCAAAGCTGACATTCTTAATGGCATGAATGGGGCCATAGTAGACGTTAATATTACTTACCTTAAGCATTGACATCTTCTAAACCTCCTCATTTGTGCCCAGATAGGCTTCAATGACTGCGGGATTGCTGCGGATCTGTTCCGGTGTTCCCTTGGCAATGATACGGCCGTAGTTCAGTACCGCAATGCCTTCACAGATGCCCATGACCAGCTTCATGTCATGTTCTATCAGCATTACGGCGATATTGAACTGATCTCTGATCTTACGGATGTTATTCATCAGTTCTTCCGTTTCAACAGGATTCATTCCGGCAGCCGGTTCATCCAGCAGAAGCAGTTTTGGCTTGGTGGCCATGGCTCTGACAATTTCCAGTTTTCTCTGAGCGCCATAAGGCAGATTCCCGGCTGCAGTTTCAGCCAGATCCTGCATGTCGAAGATCTTTAATAATTCCACGGCTTTTTCATGTGCCTTTTCTTCCTGACGGTAATAAGCAGGCAAACGTAATATGCCGCCAAAGGTCGTATAGCTGAAATCCTTGCCCATGGCAACCTTGACATTATCCTCAACAGATAAGTTGTTAAACAGGCGGATATTCTGAAATGTTCTGGCAATGCCTGCCCTGTTGGCATCTACGGTTGTCATTTTGGAGGTGTCCTGACCATCAAGCAGAATGGTTCCTCTGGTCGGCTGATAAACCTTGGTCAGAAGATTGAATACAGTTGTCTTACCGGCACCGTTAGGTCCGATCAGACCGGCGATTTCTGTCTTGCCGAGGATCAGATTGAAATCATCAACGGCAGTGAGTCCGCCGAAATCAATTCCCAGGTGCAGGGCTTCAAGAACAGGGCGCTGGCCAATGTCACGTTCGGGAATGATGGCTCCGCTTGGGTAATCAACCATCTTAGTCATTGGAAGCACCTCCTTCCTGAGCTCTCCGGTTCCGTCTGAATTTACGGGAGAATTCATCCAGAAAACGACGGAATTTATCGTTGTTGGTTATGAGCATGATGCCAATCAGTACGACGGCATAGATGATCATGCGGTAATCCTGCAGGAAGCGCAGCTGTTCCGGCAGTATGTAAAGGATCGTTGTGGCAATAATTGTTCCGGTAACGTTTCCCAGACCGCCTAAGACGACATAAACAAGGATCATTATTGACAGGTTATAGTCAAACTTGGCAGGTGTCAGGGTTGAATAATTAAGACCGTAAAGCGCTCCTGCCGCACCGGCCAGAGCGGCAGAGATAATGAAGGCTTCCAGTTTAACATGCATGACATTGATTCCCACTGATTCAGCTGCGATCCTGTTGTCCCTGCAGGCCATTATTGCTCTGCCTTTACGGCTGTTAATGAGGTTATAAACGATCAGCAAGGTGATAAGTATCAGAATGAAACCGGCAGTAAAAGTTGAAATGCGCTTGATGCCGTTGGCACCGATCGGCCCCTTGAGAATGGTAACGGCACCGTCTCCCAGATTCAGATTGTTTTTAACGAAACTTAACTGGATGCCTTCGTTATCATAGCCAAGGTAAATACTATTGATGATGGTCTTTATGATCTGATTAAATGCCAGAGTGACAATGGCCAGATAGTCCCCTTCCAGTTTCAATACCGGAATGCCTATCAGCGCCCCGAAAAGGCCGGACATTACGGCAGCACCGATCATGGCTATGGTAAGCCTCAGGGCTGTACTGGTAACATATGGAATCAGTAATCCTGAAATAATGACGGCGCTGAAGGCTCCTACGCCCATGAAACCGGCATGACCCAGAGATAACTCTCCCGAAAATCCGACTGTCAGGTTAAGAGCTATGGAAATGACAATGTATGATGTCAGAGGTACCAGAAGACTGGTAAAGTGGCTGGTCAGCAAGCCGGACTGAAGAAGCACCTCCAGAACGACATAACCGGTAATAACCAGCAGGAAAGAAACGGTACGGTTCATCTTACCGGGCGTGAAGAAATGTCTGGTAACATATGATCTTATATTGCTCATGCTGTCAACCTACACTTTCTCATTGTATTTGCGGCCTAATAAGCCATTTGGCTTAACAAGCAGAATTATGATCAGGATCCCGAAAACGAACGCATCAGATAACTGTGTAGTCAGGTATGCCTTAACAAGCGTTTCAATGACGCCTAATAACAGGCCACCTAAAAAGGCACCGGGCATGGAACCAATGCCGCCAAATACGGCAGCCGTAAATGCCTTGATTCCCGGCATGGAACCCAAGGTCGGGGAAATGGACTGATAAGCTGAAGAGTACAGCACGGCAGCAACGGCAGCCAGTCCTGATCCGATCGCAAAAGTTACCGATATCGTCGTATCAACATTAATACCCATTAACCGGGCGGTATCCTTATCTTCCGAACAGGCTCGCATGGCCTTTCCTATCTTGGAATTGTTGACAAAGACTGTCAACATCACCATTATCAGCAATGTCACAACAATGGTAAGAATGCTCAGATAGGTAATGGTCAGCTGACCGTCAGCCAGTTTGACGGTGTTGTTTGGAATAATGGAAGTAAACATCTTGGGGGCTGATGACCACAGCAACTGGGCACTGTTCTGCAGAAAATAACTGACTCCTATGGCGGTAATGAGAACAGATAATGAAGAAACCTTCCTTAAAGGCTTATAAGCCAGTCTTTCGATCAGTATCCCTAAAAGCGTGCAGACAAATACCGAAACCAGAACAGCCATAAAGGAAGGAACATTATATTTGCCCATTGCAAAATAAGCTATATAGGCTCCGACCATTATGATGTCGCCATGAGCAAAGTTAAGCATCTTGGCAATGCCGTAAACCATGGTATAGCCAAGCGCGATGATGGCATACACGCTTCCCAGACTCAAGCCTGTGACCAGAAACTGCAGAAAAGCCATAATTAACCCCCCTTTCACGGAAAACAGAAGTTGCCGGATTCAGCAACCTCTGTTGTTATTGTTTTTGTAGAATATTGACTATTCCGCGCTTGCGTAGGCGCCGTCCTTGATTATGACTGCCTTCGGAGTCTTGCTGACTTCGCCGGTAGCCTTCCAGGTAACACCTGCACCTGTTAAGCCGTCAAACGACATTGAGGTGAACTGCTTGACCAGTGCACTGCAGATGTCGGAATTACTCATGTCAGGCTTGCATCCGGAAGCCTTCAGAGCGCCGTAAATAGCGTAAACAGCATCATAGGCATCCGCACCGAACTGATTAGGAGTCCGACCATACTTTGACTTGAAACTGCTGACATACTTAACGGTCTTCTCATCAGTCGCATCAGCAGCAAATGGTGTCAGAAGATATACTCCTTCAGCCAGAGAGGTATCAAAGCCTTCAACTGAAAGAACGCCATCCATTCCATCCACGCCGAAGAATACCGGCTTATAACCCATGGTATTAGCCTGGGTCAGAATCATTGATGCTTCAGTATAGTAAATGGGAAGGAAAATAACATCAGCACCGGCTGCCTGTGCGTTCTGCAGATAAGTTCCGAATTCATTGGTTCCGGTCTGGAAAGATCCCGTATAGACAATATTTAACCCCTTGACACCTGCTTCTTCAGCAAACTTTTCATAGATTCCTGCTGAATAGTCAATGTCATCCTGATAGATGATGGCGATCTTACTGCCAAGAGACTTGTTAGCTATGTAGTCAGCAGAAGCGATCCCCTGGTTCGGGTCTGAAAAACACATCTGGAAAATATTTCCATAATACTTGTTGTCGATCTGAATGACGGTAGTTGATGATCCTGAAGGTGTTATGGCAAAAATGCTGTTTTCCTGATATAAAGGCGCAACGGCAGCACAGGGCTTTGAAGTAACACACATCAGTGATACCTGCATGCCCCAGTCAATCAGGGAACCGAAACAGGAAATGGCCTGCTCTGCATCATGAGCGTCATCAAGGTATTTCAGTTCAAACTTAACATCCGTATCAAGAGCATTGATCTCTTCAACAGCCAGTTTGGCTGAATCAAAGACATCCTGGCCGTAAATTGCCGCCCCACCAGAAAGCGGGCCTGAGCCTCCCAACTTAAATGCCGTGACCGATTCTTTGCCACCGTCATTGCCGCGGGAACAGCCGGTCATGGTAAAGACCATAAAAACAGCGATCATTAAGATAATAAATTTCTTCATATGCATCTCCCTTAAACAAAATGTGATAGAACTATTTTAATTCCATCCTGATTGCGTTTCAATTATTTTCATTATGAAAGTGTAAATTTTCAATATAAATGGAAATTTTTCATTTTGTGATTGACCGTTTTCGCAAATGGGATTAGAATTGAGCCATGAAGAGAACAATGGCTTATTTTGGATTTTACTTTTACGCTTTTTTTGATTACCTGCAGAAGTAATTCCTTTCCATTGGCATCTTAACATTGATTATTTAGGAAAACTGCCAATAAGGCAGTTTTATTTTAAGGAGAGAGACTATGAAAAAACTGATTTGCATCCTGCTGATGATCGCCATCAGTGTTACCTGCTGGGGATGTTCATCCCCGCAGAAGGAAGACACCTTTACCGTCGGTATATGTCAGCTGGCACCCCACCCGGCTCTTGACGCTGCCACAAAGGGATTCAAACAAGCATTGACTGATGTCTTAGGTGAAAAGGTAGCATTTGTCGACCATAATGCGGCCGGTGACGCTGCCGCTACTGCCGTCATCTGCAATTCTCTGGTAGCCGATAATGTCGATCTGATTCTGGCTAACGCGACAGCTTCCCTGGAGTCAGCAGCCAACGCCACAGACACCATTCCGATCCTGGGTACGGCCATTACTGCCTATTCGGCAGCTTTAAGGATGGATAACTTCGACGGCACGACCCACCGCAACATCTCCGGCACTTCTGACCTGGCTCCCCTCGATGCCCAGGCTCAGATGATCGTTGACCTGATACCCGATGCCAAGACTGTCGGCATTCTCTACTGCTCCCAGGAAGCCAACTCCCTGTACCAGGTAGAAACGGTTGAACAGTATCTGCAGGGAAAAGGCCTTACGGTAAAGCGCTTTGCTTTCTCAGGTTCAAACGATGTTGCCTTGGTTGCTCAGCAAGCCTGCAGTGAGATCGATGCTCTCTACATCCCCACTGACAATACGGCTGCCAACTGTGCCGAACTTATCGGCTCAGTGGTACTGGGGGCCAGCATTCCTGTCATTGCCGGTGAAGAAGGCATCTGCAGCAGCTGCGGTGTTGCCACTCTTACCATTGACTATTACCGGTTAGGTTACATTACCGGCCAGATGGCCGCAGAGATCCTGCAGGGAACTTCCAAAATTGAAGACATGGCCATCCGTTACTACGACGATCCGGTATACAAATACAACAAGGACATCTGCGACAAACTGAACATCACCGTTCCTGACAACTATGTGTCTCTGTAGAGGTTAAGTATGAATCTGCTGAATCTGTTTTCCCGTTTTCCCACTGCCCTGGCGCAGGGACTGATCTACGGCATCATGGCCTTAGGTGTCTACATCACCTTCAGAATACTGAAGATCTCTGACCTTACCGTAGATGGCTCCTTTGCGACAGGCGGTGCGGCCGCAGTAATGGCGATAATAGCCGGAGCCAGCCCGATAGTCGCCCTATTGCTGGCCTTTATTACCGGCTTGTTATGCGGAGCTGTTACTGCCTTATTGAACAGCAGGCTGAAGATACCGACCGTTCTTGCCTCCATTCTGGTCCAGCTGGCATTATATTCCGTAAACCTGAAGATTCAGAAAGGCTCAGCTCTGATTGCCGTCAGTGTTGACCGTTACAACCTGCTGATCTCTTCCCGTAACCTGACGAAGTCCAATCTGACAGGCCTGCTGCTGACAGCAGTCATAATTGCCATCCTTTACTGGTTCTTCGGCACGGAAACAGGCTGCGCCATCAGAGCCACCGGCAACAATCAGGCCATGGCCCGCGCCAACGGTATCAACCCTGCCGTCTCCAGGTTCATCGGTCTGTCCATGGCCAATGGTCTGGTCGGCTTTGCAGGCGGATTGTTAGCTCAGTTTCAGGGCTTTACCGACGTCTCCATGGGTCGGGGAGCTATTGTCATCGGACTTGCCGCCATCATTATCGGTGAAGTGCTGCACAGCATCTTAATTCCCCGCAATTTCTCATTTATGTTAAGACTGATATTCGTCATTGTTGGCGGCATCATCTATTACATGGTCATGGTCATCATATTATGGATGCACATCGATTCCAACGACCTCAAGCTTTTTACGGCTCTGATCGTGGCAGCCTTCTTCGCTGCCGGCAACCTCAAAAACAAAGGAGGGTTCAGCAATGCTGAAGATTGAGCACATCTCCAAGACTTTTAACCCCAGGACCGTAAACGAAAAGAAAGCCCTCAGTGATCTTTCCCTGTCCCTGGAAGACGGGGAATTTGTTACCGTCATTGGTTCCAACGGGGCCGGCAAAAGCACCCTTCTCAATGCCATTGCCGGAACCTGGCCATTAGATGAAGGAAAAATAATCATCGATGGAACCGACATTACCTCCCTGCCTGACTATAAGAGAGCCAAGTTCATTGGCAGAGTCTTCCAGGATCCCCTGATGGGAACAGCAGCAGACATGTGGATTGAAGAGAACATGGCCTTAGCCTTAAGAAGAGGCCAGAAAAGGACATTAGCTCAGGGCATTACATCAGCCCAAAGAGAACAGTTCAGAGTACTGCTGAAGGATCTGGATCTCCAGCTTGAAGAAAGGCTTTCCACCAAAGCAGGTTTATTATCAGGCGGCCAGCGTCAGGCCCTTACCCTGTTAATGGCTTCCATGAACCATCCACAGTTACTGTTGCTGGATGAACATACGGCGGCTCTGGACCCCAGAACTGCCAAAAAGGTTCTTACCATTACCGATAAACTGGTAAGGGAAAACAACCTCACGACCTTAATGATCACCCACAACATGCAGGATGCAATTGATTATGGTGACAGACTCATCATGATGAACGATGGAATGATTATTCTCGACATTAAGGGTGAAGAAAAAAAGAACACCACCAGGGAAGAACTCATTAGCAGATTCAATGATCTGTCAGAAGAAAAACTCAATTCAGATAATTTATTACTGACTTCTTAGTTCCTCACTCAGTCTGCCATTCACATAACAGCAGGATGATCGGCAGACCCTCATAAGACAGTTTTATCATTTTCAGGAAATGGCATGATCTGCAGGTCATGCCATTTTCTGTGCCATCACTTCACTCAAGGGCTAACCAGTACAGATGAGGATAGCGGGATTTATGAAATCTTTACGGAAAGCTGCATGGTTTGGTACGGCCCAGAAAAAAACAGCGATCCGCTGTTCAGATTTACAGTAAAACGGGAAGACTGCAGATAATACTCCGGTTTGTCGAAATATGAACGGTCCGGTCTGTTTCATAATTACAGACCGGATTTTTTGCCAAGCGGCTCAACAGGAGGTTCAAGAAGGATCATGTCAACAAACGGGAATTTGCCGAATTATAACCTCAAAAAGGATTCTGCGTTTACATGTCCGATCATGTGCATTTCTTCCTCTGTAAAATCCATCTGATCCAAAACATCAAGATAACGCTCTATGATATGTGTCGGTTCAACGCTTCTGCTGCAGGGCCAGTCTGTTCCAAATAAAAGTCTGTTAACCCCAAACCTCCTCAGGATCATGTTTGTCTCTTTAATTCCATATCGGTCAACAAAGTCTGGAAGAATTGCAGAGATATCAAAATGAACATCCAGATTGACAGCATCTTCCCACTGGAATCCTCCAAGATGGCACACAATGACTTTCAATCCTGGATGTCTGTCCAGCCAGTGCTCAATTCTCTTCGGAGTACAGTAGTCACTTCTGTCCTGTTCTCTTGAACTGGAAGGATATGAATGAACTGCTATAGGATAATTGGCATTTACTGCAAGATCCGCAATGATGTCATTATATTCGTCATCAATATTCATTCCACTGTTATTGGGATGGATCTTGATGCCACAGAATTCAGGATGTGCAAGTGCTTTATGTATATGCTCGCATGTATTAGCCGGAGTGTTCCTTATATCCACATCAGCAAAACAACTGAATCGACCATCTTCTTTACAGATATTAAGTAGGTTCTGATGTCCCGCCTCAACAGTGAAATCCATGGACATCAGCCAGGGATCATTGAACGGCATGATGATCGCTTTCCGGATATTGAACTGATCCATGATCTTCTGATAAGAGGAAACTTTTGCAAAGGAAAACTCATCATCCGCGTCAGGGTTTGCGGCATGAATCTCATCAGGAATGATATGCACATGTGCATCAATCTTTTGAATATCTCTCCACTTCATATTTGGCTCCTTTACAAATTTGAATTTGTCATACTGACTTAATCAAACCATTTTCCCAAAAGGCTTCAAAAGTGTTTGCCACTCCGCTATGTTCGGTGATTTTTCCATCTACTATTTTATCTATATTTACACCTTTGATTTCTATGGTCTTATTGGTTGGCG